>DASUFD010000068.1:0-11508 GCA_036274735.1 Burkholderiales bacterium | reverse complement strand
GCGGCACGCGTACCAAGCTCGACCTCTTCCCGGAGTTCATTCGCCACCTGCCGAGCGCGAAGCGGCCGGTGTGGCGCGCCGTCGGTCGCGCGCTCTGCTCCGCCGAGCTGCGCGAAGCGTTGCGCCGCCGGCTCGGCTCGGGCCTGGAGAGGCGCTTCGGCAGCCGCTACCGCTCGCTCGGCATGTACGCGATTCCGATCCTCACGCGCGACGTGCCGGGCTATCGCATCGGCATCCATCCCGACACGCGCTCAAAGGCGATGACCGTACAGCTCTACCTGCCGGGCGACCGCTCGATCGAGCACGTCGGCACGGTTTTCCACGAGCGCACGGCGGACCGCAGCTTCCGACGCTCGACGCAGATGGCCTTCGCGCCGAACACCGGCTACGCGTTCGCCGTAGGCGAGGACACGTATCACTCGGTGGATACGGTAGGACCGGAAGTAACGACGCGCGACTCGATCCTGCTCACGTACTACCTCGACGATTCGGCGCTCGACCTCGCGCGCAATCGGGTGAAACGCTTCGCCAACTTCGTGCGCAACGAGTTGCGCAGCCTGGCGCGCTAGCCGCGATGGCGCGCGCCCTCGCCGCCGAAGTCCGCTTCCGCGAGGTCTGGGCGTGGAGCATGTACGACTTCGCCAACTCGGCCTACACCACGGTGGTGATCACCGCGGTCTTCAACGCCTACTTCGTGCGCGCCGTCGCCGGCAACGCCGACTGGGCGACCTTCGCCTGGACCGCGGCCCTGTCGATGTCGTACGCGGCGATCCTCTTCACCGGTCCGCTGGTCGGCGCCTGGGCCGACGCGCATGCGGCGAAGAAGCAGCTGCTCTTCTTCTCCACGGTCGGCTGCGTCGTCTTCACCGCCCTGCTGTATTACGCGGGGCCGGGCACCGTGGTCGCGGCGCTGGTCCTCGTCGCGATCTCCAACTACTTCTTCGGCACCGGAGAGAACCTGATTGCGGCGTTTCTCCCGGAGCTCGCGCATTCCGAGGCGATGGGCCGCGTATCCGGTTGGGGGTGGGCGTTCGGCTACCTCGGCGGCCTGACCGCGCTCGGCATCTGTCTCGCCTACCTCACCGGCAACCCGGGCCGCTCGGCGAACGAGCTCGTGCCGGTGACCCTGCTGATCACCGCCGCGTTCTTCGCCGTCGCCGCGGCGCCGACCTTCCTTTTTCTCCGCGAACGGGCGCTGCCGCAGCCACAGAACGAGTCGGCATGGGCACGCATCGGCCAGACGCTCGCGCAGGCGAACCGCTATCGCGACCTGCGCCGCTTCCTCGTGTGCATCCTCTTCTACCAAGCGGGCATCACCGCGGTGGTCGCGCTCGCCGCGATCTACGCCGAGCAGGCGATGAAGTTCAGCACGCAGCAGACCATCGTCCTCATCCTGGTGGTCAACGTCACGGCCGCGATCGGCGCCTTTGCCTTCGGCTATCTGCAGGACGCGATCGGCCACGTGCCCGCGCTCGCGCTGACGCTCGTCGGCTGGATCGCCATGGTGCTGATCGCCGGCTTCTCCACCTCGAGCGCGAGCTTCTGGGTCGCCGCCAATCTGGCGGGGCTGTGCATGGGCTCGTCGCAGGCGGCGGGCCGCGCGCTGGTCGGCTACCTTTCGCCGCCCTCGCGCCTCGCCGAGTTCTTCGGCCTGTGGGGGCTCGCGGTCAAGGCGGCGTCGATCTTCGGTCCGCTGACCTACGGCGCGGTGACCTGGATCTTCGCCGGCAACCATCGCCTCGGGATCTTCGCCGTCGGGCTCTACTTCGTCGTCGGGCTGCTGCTGCTCGTCGGTATCGACGTGCGGCGCGGGCGCGAGGCGGCGCTCAAGCCGAGCTAGCGACCGGCATCATCCGGGCTCGTGCGCGAGGCGCCGACGGCCGCGCGCCCCTCGTGCTCTCCGATCAGGATCTCCACCCGGCCGTTCAGCCGCCGCCCGGCGGGGCTCGTGTTGCTCGCCACCGGGAACGCTTCGCCCAGGCCGCGCGCGACGATGCGCCCCGGCGCCACGCCCTGAGCCACGAGCGCCTCGCGTACCGCTTCGGCGCGCCGCTCCGACAGGCGCTGATTCGCCGCCTCGCGCCCGGCGCTGTCGGTGAATCCCTCGATCACGATATTGCGCCCGGGGTCCTTGCGCATGATGTCGGCGAGGTCGGCGAGCGCGCGGCGTCCGTCGCGGCTGAGCGTCACGCCGCCGGGCGGGAACAGCAGCGCGCTGCCGAGCGTCACGACCCAGCCGCGCTCGGTCTGCCGCGCCTCGAGCTCGCGCACCTTCGCCTGGAGCCGCCGCACCTCGTCGGCGAGCTGGCGGTTGGTGGCCGCCTCCGCTTGCTGCGCCGCGCGCGCGCGCGCGAGCGCCGCCTGCGCCTCTCCCGCCCGGTAGGTCGGCTCGCCCCCGGGCTGCGCGCTCGCGCAGGCAACCAGGGCGAGGCAGGCGGCGGTCAGCATGGCCTTCACCGCCGGCTCGGCTCGCAGGATTCGTTCCCGCCGCGGCGTCGGCCCGTGTATTGCAGCTTTCGCCCGCGTGAAAGAGGTCGCCTTCGGCATTTCGCTCGCCGCCGCGATGATGGCTTGCGGCTTCGTCCCGGCGCGCGCGTTGTCGGTGCCGGCGATGCTGCAGGTCGGCGCGCAATCGCTCGCCGCCGCGAGCTGCGCGACGCGCGATACGTTGTGGATCCATCACTACGCCGCGGTGCTCTACGTCGCACCGCGCGCCGCTCCGGTCGCGGCGCTCGAGGACCCGGGGCAGCCCAAGGCGCTGCAGGTCCGGATCCTCAACAGGATGTTTCTCCCGCGCGAGATGCCGCGGCGCTGGCGCGCAACGGTGGAAAGCGAGCTCGACGCTCCGAGCATCGGTGCCGTGCGCGCCGCGTGGCGCAGCCTCGGCGCCGGCGACCGCATCACGCTCGCCTACGCGCCGGGGCCCGGCGTGAGCCTGGAGGTGAACGACCGGCTGGTGGCCGCGGCGCCGGGCCACGCGCTGGTCGACGCGCTGCTGCGAACGTGGGCCGACGACGAGCCGGTGCGCGAGCGCGCGCGGCGCATCATCGGGAGTCATCCGTGCGCGCGCTGATCCTCATCCTGCTCCTCGTCGCGCCCCTCGCGGGCGAGGCGCAGCGAGCCGCCGCGCTTCCCGACTTCAAGGCGCTGATGAAGGACCAGGGACCGGCGGTAGTCAACATCCTGTCGGTGCTCAGGCGGCAGCCCCACGCCGCCGCGGGCGCAGGCGCGCCGACTCCCGGCGAAGGCGTCGGCTCGGGCTTCATCATCAGCGAGGACGGCTACATCCTCACCAACGCGCATCTCGTCGCCGATGCGGTCGACGTCACGGTGCGCCTCGCCGATGCGAAGCGCGAGTTCCACGCCGCGGTGGTGGGCGCGGACAAGCGCAGCGACGTCGCGCTGCTCAAGGTCGACGCGCGCGGCCTGCCCACGGCGCGCCTGGGGAGCTCGCAGCGCCTGGAGCCCGGCGACTGGGTGGCGGCGATCGGCTCGCCTTTCGGCTTCGCCAACACCATCACCGCCGGCATCGTCAGCGCAAAGGACCGCGCGCTACCGGAGGAGCTCTACGTTCCCTTCATCCAGACCGACGTGGCGGTGAATCCGGGCAACTCCGGGGGGCCGCTCATCGACCTGCACGGCGAGGTGGTCGGCGTCAATTCGCTCATCTACAGCGGCACGGGCGGCTACATGGGTGTGTCTTTCGCCATCCCCATAGAGGAGGCGCTCAAGGTGTCGCGCGAGCTCAAGCGCAGCGGCAAGGTACGGCGCGGCTGGGCGGGAATCGGCGTACAGGCGCTCACGCCGGAGCTCGCGCGCTCGTTCAGGGTCGGTGCCGAGAACGGCGGCGTCATCGTCAACGTGGAGAAAGGCGGGCCGGCGGAGCGCGCGGGCGCGCGTGTCGGCGACGTCATTCTCGAATGGAACGGAACGCGGATCGACGACCCCGCCGCGATGCCGCGCCTCGTTGCCGCTACGGCGCCGGGAAGCGTGGCGAGCCTGACGGTGTCGCGCGCCGGCGCGCCGCGCCGGCTCGAGCTCGAGGTGGACGAGCTGCCGAGGGAGGCTGCCAGGACTGAGGTGGCGGCGGCGCGCGCCGAGCCGGGTACGCTCGGTATGTCGCTGCACGAGCTGACGCCGGCCGAGCGCAAGCGCTTGGGCGTCGACTACGGTCTTCTGGTGCGCGCGGTATCGGGGCCGCCCGCAGCCGCGAGCGGGCTGCGCGTGGGCGACGTGATCATCGGCGTGGGCGAGCAGCGCATCGACAGTCGCGAAGCGCTGGCTGCGCTGCTTTCGGCTCGGGGTAAAGGCGAGGTCGCGCCGCTGCTCGTTCGGCGTGGAGAGTCGCTGCTCTTCGTTCCTCTGACGGTCGCTCGGGCGGGCTGAAGGCTACAGATACGCTTCGGCGCACTTGATGATCGCCTCGTTCGTCGGCTCGTCGAGGCAGTGCCGTGCGTCTTCCATCCGGCGCGAGTGCTTGTGCGCCGCGGACTTCCTGGCGGGCACTTCGCTCTTCGCCTGTTTTTCGGCGCTCTGCGCCGCCTCCTCCTTGGGCGCCGCCTTGTCCGCCTCCGAGGGCGCCTGGGCCCAGGCAGGAACCGCTACGGCCAAAGCCAGGATAAGGGCTGCTCTTTTCATCGGCTTTCCTTTTCGGGGCCTTGCAGAACCCAAGGTTACCTCGAAATCACTTTAACCGCTCGAGGTAAGTCCGGATACGGCGTGCATTAATGCCGAGATCGCTTCGCCCGACCCGCGACCGGGAACGAACGTCGATGCGGCTCGCGCCGTCCGCCGGCTCGACGCGGATCGCGATGTCGTCCTTGAACCCGAACCAGGGCGTCGTATCGACCGCCTCTATCCGGCCCGACGCGGCGTCGCTGCCGACCACTTCCCAGCCCATGGCCTCGGCTGCCGACAAAGCGCGCCGGAACGCCTCGGCAGGCGGGAGCGGCAATTTTGCAGCGGCGAGATGGGGATAGGCGGCATGCTGCTGGCGAGCGAAAACGACGCCGGGATAAGGGTGAGTCACCGTCATGAACTGGGGCGGGCGCTCGGTGTCGGTGCTGATGTCGTTGATCGGCGGCACGGCGCGCGCCGCGCGCTGGAACTGCAGCGGCACATAGAACACCGCGAGGCCGAGGACCAGGGCGACCGCGGATACGGCGACGCCGCCGCGCCGGCTTCCCGGAAGCGCTAGGGCGAGGACGGCGACGAGCGCCGCGCCGAGGCCGAGGTAGGCCGCCCAGGCGAAGACGCCAAACCCGATGCGGTACGACCAGAGCTCGAAGCGGGTCCCCGGACCGGAGAGCGCGAGAAGCACGAGCGCGAGCACGGCGAGCGCGAGCGAGAGCGGCCGCAGCCAGCGCATCTAGGACTGGAGAAGGAGAGCCACCAGCCAGAAGCATAAGGCCGCGAACGCGAGGAGCGCGAGCAGCAGGATGACGACGAAAGCGCGATTGCCGCGCTCGGCCCGATGCGGGTGGTCGAGCCACGCGCCGAGCAGCCGTACGTTCTTCTGGTTCGCCTTCCAGCCGGCGTCGAAGGCGTCGCCGAGGAATGGGATCAGCCCGACCACGCCGTCCACGGCGACGTTGAAAGCCATGCGCGCGAGCAGGACGCGCGGCGCGCCGAGCCGGTTCGCCTCGGCGAGGATGAAGCTCGAGAGCGCGACGCCGATCAGGTCGCCGAGAAGCGGCACCAGCCCGACCAGCGCATCGACGCCGACGGTAAAGCGCGTGCCGGGGATCGGGATCGAGCTGTCGAGGAGCCAGGCGAGGAATTCCAGCCGCCGGCGCGCCTCGCGCTCGGGCGCCGTCTCGGGGCCCAGCCATTCGCCCTCGAGGGGCCCTCCTCCGCGCTCGTCAGCCGCGGCATTCCTCCAGGTCGCGCAGCGGCAGCCGGTGCGCCCTGCCGCCGTGCGCGTCCGATTCCGCGAGGGCGACGTCGTAGATGCTGTCGTGGTAGCGCACGGCGAGCGCGTATTGATGAGCGCTGCGCGGCGTGAGCACGGTGGCCGTGCTGGTGCGGCGGCTACCACCCAGGAACGACGAGGTGTCGAAGGTGACGACGAGGTACGCCGCCTGTCCACTCGGCAACCCCACGGCCAGCGACGGCCGGTCAAGCGGCACCGAGCCGAGGTACGCGGTGGCGCACCGAGCGTCGACCCGGTGGATGTGCAGCTCGGCGCGCACGTCGCTATCCATCCGCACGTGCACCGCAAGATTCCCGCCGGCCTCGGTGGGGTAAGTCTTGAGGCCCGAGCACCCGGCGCCCAGGACCGTGAGCAGCGCCGCCGTCAGAAGTTTCTTGCCGGGCCTCAGTTCTTCCTCTTCAGTTCTTGGTCATGTCCGGGCAGCCGACGTTCTCGCCCGTCGCCCAGCCGGTGACGGCATGGATCAGCGTATCGGCGCCGCGTGTCGGCCCGTAGATGTCGATCCGCGTGCGATTGGGGGCGATCAGCGTAGCGTCGGCGACGAGCAGGTAGAGCCCGCCCTCGGGCTCCTTGCCGGGCACGATCACTCCACCGCCTTGAAAGTGCCGCTGCACGTGCAGCTCGGCCTTCTGAGCGCCGACGAGCACCGTAGGTTTGTAGATGGCGAGGATGTTCTGATAGCTCGTCGAGGTCTGCGAGATCGTGCGCACGCTCACGTTCAGGCATTCCGGCGCCTTCGCCCGGAAGGTCTTCGCGACCTCGCGGAACGGCCGCTTCGCCTCGAAGGTCTGCTTCTGGCCGAACATGGCGCCCGGCACCTGCTCGCGGAATTCCTGAGCGTTCTGCGGGTAGTTCACGGCGCATCCGGCAAGGAGCGCCACAGCCGCGGCGCACGCCGTCTTTCTCGTCGGCATTCCCTTCATCCCCTTGTTGTTGCTCGTTGGTATTATCCGCATCCCCCCCTAGACGACCCGAGGAGAAACGTCACCATGGCCATCAAAGTGGGCGAGCGCCTACCCGACGGCAAGCTGATGGAAAGCACCGAGTTCGATTCCGGCACGCAGTGCGCGATGGCGCCGAAGGAGGTGAACGTGGGCGAGGCGGCGAAGGGAAAGAAAATCGCCATCTTCGGCCTGCCCGGCGCCTACACGCCGACCTGCTCGGCGAAGCACGTGCCGGGGTACGTGCAGAACCTCGAGCAGCTGAAGAAGAAGGGCGTGAACGAAGTCTGGTGCGTGGCGGTGAACGACGCATTCGTCATGGCGCATTGGGGCCGCGACCAGAAGGCGCTCGGCAAGATCCGCTTCCTCGCCGACGGCAGCGCCGAGTGGACGAAGAAGCTCGGCCTCGACCTCGACCTGAACGCGCGCGGGATGGGCACGCGCATGCAGCGCTTCTCGATGCTGGTCGACGACGGCACGGTGAAGAGCCTGAACGTCGAGGCGCCGGGCAAGTTCGAGGTTTCGGACGCCGGCACCCTGCTGAAGCAGCTCGCCTGAAAGCGCTGCTCACGCGCCGCGCTGCCTTTTCGCTGCTCGCCGCGCTCGCCCTGGCCGCGGCCGCCGCGCCAGCCGGCGCGCAGTCGCCGGCGCAGGACGGCAAGCCCGAGGCGCGCTTCGACTGCTCGCGCGCCAAGGACCCGAAGGCCTGCGAGGAGCGCCTCGCCAAGCTGCGCGGCGCGCGCGAGAAAGCGCGCCAGGCCTGCGAGGGCAAGAGCGGCGCGGAACGGCGCGCGTGCATGATAAAGAGCCTGTGCGCCGAAGCGCAGGATCCGGCGCACTGCGAGACGACGCTCAAGGAGCGCGCCGCGAGCCGTGCGCGAAAGGGAACGCCGCAGTGAACGATGGCGCGCGAGCGCTGTCGCAATGAGCGGCATGAGAATAAACACGGGGCGCTTCCTCGCCGCCCCGCTCCTCTTCCTCGCGCTGCTGGTCGCCGCCGCGGCGCCGCTCCGTGCCGCGGCTCCCGCCAAGGTCGCCTCGGTGGAGGGCGTCACCGAGTACCGGCTCACGAACGGCCTGCGCCTGCTCACGGTGCCCGACCCGAGCGTCGATACGCTGACGGTGCAGATCGTCTACCTCGTCGGCTCGCGCCAGGAGGGCTACGGCGAGAAAGGCATGGCGCACCTGCTCGAGCACATGCTGTTCAAGGGCTCGAAAGCGCACCCGGACATCAAGCGCGAGTTCACCGCGCGCGGCGCGCGCTGGAACGGCACCACTTCGAACGACCGCACCACCTATTTCGAGACCGTCTCGGCGAGCGATGCCAACCTCGCCTGGGCGCTCGAGCTCGAGGCCGACCGCATGCTGAACTCGCGCGTGTCGGGCGAGGACCTGGCGAGCGAGATGACGGTGGTGCGCAACGAGTTCGAGATGGGCGAGAACAATCCCGGCTCGGTGCTCTTCGAGCGCATGCAGCAGCTCGCCTTCACCTGGCACAACTACGGCAATCCGATCATCGGCAATCGCGCCGACATCGAGCGCGTGCCGATCGAGAAGCTGAAGGCTTTCTACCGCACCTGGTACCAGCCCGACAACGCCGTGCTGATCGTCGGCGGCAGCTTCGACGAGGCGCGCGCCCTGGCGCTCGTCGAGAAGTATTTCGCCGCCCTGCCGCGGCCGCAGCGCAAGCTGCCCACGCTCTACACGCAGCAGCCCACGCAGGACGGCGAGCGCAGCGTGACGCTGCGCCGCGTCGGCGACAACCAGCTGGTCGGGGCGCTCTACCGCGTGCCCGCCGGGAGCGATCCGTCCTACCCGGCGATCGACGTGCTGGTGCAGGTCCTCGGCGAGGTGCCCGCCGGCCGCCTGCACCGCGCGCTGGTGCAGAAAGGCCTTGCAGCGGCGACCTGGGGTGCGGAGCGCGGGCTGCACGATCCCGGCTTCGCCTATTTCGGCGCGCAGCTGCCGCGCGACGGCGACATCGACGCGGCGCGCCAGGCGCTGCTGGCGGTGATCGAGGGCGTCGGCCGCGACAGGATCACCGAGGCCGAGCTCGAGCGCGCGCGCATGCGCCTGCTCAACGACTTCGAGAGAGTCGAGCGCGACTCGCGCCAGCTCGTGAGCGCCCTCGCCGAGTACGCGGCGCTCGGCGACTGGCGGCTCTTCTACCTGTATCGCGACCGCCTGCGCCAAGTGACGGTGGAGGACGTGCAACGCGCCGCGGAGCACTACCTCAAGCCCGCCAACCGGGTGGTCGGCGTGTTCATGCCGACCGCGCAGCCCGACCGCGCGCAGATTCCGCCTGCGCCCGACGTCGCGGCCGAGGTGCGCGACTACAAGGGCGGCGGCAGCGTCGCGCTCGGCGAGCGTTTCGACCCGTCGCCGCAGAATATCGAGAAGCGCCTGATCCGCCGCGAGGTCGCGAACGGCATCGAGCTCGCGCTGCTGCCCAAGCAGACGCGCGGCGCGCGCGTGATCGCGCGGCTCGGGCTGCACTACGGCGACGAGCGCACGCTGACCAACCGCGACATCGCCTGCGAGTTCGCCGGCGCGATGCTGTCGCGGGGCACGAAGCAGCGCAGCCGCGCGCAATTCAAGGAGGCGCTGGAGAAGCTGAACGCCACGGTGTCGATCGGCGCCGCGGGGGCGACGATCGACGTGCGCCGGGAGAACCTGGTGCCGGCGCTTCGCCTGGTGGCCGAGGCGCTGCGCGAGCCCGCGTTCGCGGCCGGCGAGTTCGACGAGCTCAAGCGCGCCGCGCTCGCCGGAACCGAAGCCGAGCGCAGCGACCCGTCGGTGCGCGCCGAGGTGCGCCTCGAGCGCCACCTGCAAAGCTATCCGCCCGGGCATCCGAACTACGTTCCCACGGTCGAGGAGCGCCTGCAGCGCATCGAGGCGACGACCCTCGCCGACGCGCAAGCCTGCTACACGGAGCTCTTCGGCGCAACCGGCGCCGAGTTCGCCGCGGTGGGCGACTTCGACGCGGACGAGGTGGCGCACACGGTCGGCGAGCTGTTCGGCCCCTGGCGCTCGCCCCACCCGTTCACGCGCGTGCCCGATCGCTACTTCGATCGTCCCGCCGTGGAGAACCTGCTGCTCACCCCGGACAAGGCGAACGCGGTGCTGCGCGGCGGGCTGAACGTGGCGATGCGCGACGACGATTCCGACTTCCCGGCGCTGCTCCTCGCCAACTACCTGCTCGGCGGCTCCTCCACCGCGCGCCTGCCGGCGCGCATCCGCGAGCAGGAAGGATTGTCCTACAGCACTTACTCGGGCTTCACCGCAAGCCACTTCGACGAGTCGGCGAGCTTCCGCGTGTCGGCGATTTTCGCGCCCCAGAACCGGGCGCGCGTCGAGCAGGCGCTGCGCGAAGTGCTCGAGCGCGCCGTGGGCGAGGGCTTCCGGCCCGACGAGGTGGAGGCCGGGAAGCGCGCGCTGCTCGAGGCGCGTCGCCTGCAGCGCGCGCAGGACCGCGCCCTCGCGGCGCGGCTCTCGCTCTACGCCTACCTGGGCCGCACGTTCGCCTGGGACATTGCCCTCGAGTCGAAGATCGCGAGCCTCACTGCGGAGCAGGTCACCGCGGCGCTGCGCCGGCACGTCGACCCGGCGAAGCTCGCCGTGGTCGTCGCCGGCGACTTCAAGAAGTGAAAATCTTCAGACGCGCTGCTTCATGAGGTCGCGAATCTCCTCGAGCAGCCTTTCCTGACGCGGCGGCGGCGCGGCGGGCGGCTCTCCCTCCTGCTTGCGCCGTGCATAGTTGACGACGCGCACCAGCCAGAAGATCACCAGGGCGATGATGAAGAAGTCGACCAGGCTCTGCACGAACTTGCCGTACTGGATCTTGGCGTTGCCGACCTGGATGACTAGGCCGGAGAAGTCGAGCCCGCCCAGCACGGTGCCGAGGAGCGGCATGGCGATGTCGCCCACCAGAGAGGAAACGATCTTGCCGAAGGCCGCGCCGATGATGATGCCGACCGCGAGGTCGACCACGTTGCCCTTGACCGCAAAATCCCGGAACTCGCGAACCCAGCTCATGAGTACCTCACCTCGAGAATGTCCAGACGCTCTTCGCCTGCGGGGGTGCGCAACGTGACGCTGTCGCCCTCGCGCGCCTTGAGCAGCGCGCGCGCGATGGGCGAGATCCAGGAGACGTGGCCGCGCGCCGGATCGACCTCGTCGACGCCGACAATCGTGATCTCGCGCTCCCCTTCGCGACCCTGCACGCGCACGGTGGCGCCGAAGAATACCTGATCGGTGTCGCGTCCACGCGCATCGACGACCTGCGCCGACTCGAGGCGCTTGATGAGGAAGCGCACGCGCCGGTCGATCTCGCGCAGCCGCTTCTTGCCATAGATGTAGTCGCCGTTCTCCGAGCGGTCGCCGTTCGATGCCGCCCAGGCGACGGTGCGCACCACCTCGGGGCGCTCGAGCTCGACCAGCTGCTTCAGCTCCGCCTTCAGGCGCGCATAGCCTTCCGGGGTCATGTAGTTCCTTCCGCCGGCGGGGAGCGCCGGCGACGGGCTCTCGGGCGCTTCCGGGGCCTCGGCGCCTTCCCTCACGAAGGCCTTGGACATGGGACAATTTTAGCTTGCCAGCCTCGCGCGCAGATCTGAAAATCGCGCACGGGGAGCACGG
>DASUFD010000067.1:0-5694 GCA_036274735.1 Burkholderiales bacterium | reverse complement strand
AAGCAGGTAAGCGCGCTCGAGGAGGCGGCGAGCGCCCAGAAGCAGAAGAAGCCGATCGAATAGGCGGCGAGGCGGCTCAGGTCGAAGTCGGCGGGATCGAAGGCGGTGAAGAAGATCACCTCGGCGAGGCCGGCGGCGAGGAACGAGGGCCAGAGGATGTTCATCAGCTGTTTCATGGCGTCTCCCGGGCGATGCGCCAGCTGCCGCGCGGATCCTCGACGATGACCTGCCAGCGCCCGGGCGGCAGGCGGCCGAGCTCGGCTTCGTAGGCGCCGGGCGCTACGGGCACGAGCCGCAGGCGCATGTCGTAGCCCGCGCGCGTGGCGTGCGCGAGGCGCGCGAAGAGCGCCGGCGGCGCGTCGCCCTTCAGGTCGACATGCAGCCGGTCCGGCTCGAGGCGGATCGCCGCCGAGATGCCGCGTCGCTCGGCCTCGTCTTCCTTGGCCAGCACCCGGTTGATCGCGAGGCCCTGCTTGTAATAGTCCTCGGCGACGAGGCCGTCGCTGGAATGCAGCGCGAGCCACAGGGTGACCACGCCGCCGAGAATGGCCGCGGCCGGACCGGACATCAGGATCCAGGGCCACGGCTCTCGATACCAGGGCTTGCTCATCTCACTATGAACACCGATTTCTCTTCCACCTTCACCTTCTCGTTGCCCAGCGCGCGCAGCTCGAACTCGATCTTGTGCGCGCCCGGCTTCACCGCTTCCATCGGCACCCGCACCTTGACCGGGACGACGCGGCTCGTCGCTGCGCCGACGCCGATGGTGGGCTCCTCGGCGAGCTGGATGCCGGGCAGACCGGAGACCGAGAGCACGAAGGCGCGCGGCTCCTCGACGGTGTTCATGACCTGCAGGCGGTAGACGTTCTCGATCAGCCCGCCCTCGACCTCGCGCGAGAGCGCCGCGCGGTCGCGGATCACGTCGAGCTTGAGGGGCACGCGTACGTAGAGGCTGAAAGCCGCGGCCGCGGCGATGGCGGCGAGGATGAAGCCGTAGACGAGCACGCGCGGGCGCAGCACGCGCGTGGGCGTGCCTTCCATCGCGTGCGTCGTCGAGTAGCGGATGAGGCCGCGCGGACGGCCGAGCTTGTCCATCACCTGGTCGCAGCCGTCGATGCAGGCGGCGCAGCCGATGCACTCGTACTGCAGGCCTTCGCGGATGTCGATGCCGGTCGGACAGGCCTGCACACAGATGCCGCAGTCGACGCAATCGCCGGCCTGGATGCCCTGCTTGGCGAGCCGCGCCTGCGAGCCCCTGGGCTCGCCCCTTTTTGCGTCGTAGGTGATGATGAGCGTGTCCTTGTCGAACATCGCGCTCTGGAAGCGCGCGTACGGGCACATGTACTTGCACACCTGCTCGCGCATCCACCCGGCGTTGCCGTAGGTGGCGAAGCCGTAGAAGAGGATCCAGAACGTTTCCCACGGTCCGGTGGAGAAGGCGAGGACTTCGCCCCAGAGCTCGCGGATCGGCGTGACATAGCCGACGAAGGTGAAGCCGGTCCAGAAGGCGAGCGCGATCCACAGGGCATGCTTCGCGGCCTTGCGCGGAAATCTATTCCAGAAAGGCGATTGGTCGAGCTTGATGCGCGCGTTCCGGTCGCCCTCCACCTTGCGCTCGATCCACATGAAGATCTCGGTGTAGACCGTCTGCGGGCAGGCGTAGCCGCACCAGACGCGGCCGGCGAGCGCGGTGAAGAGGAAGAGCGAGAACGCGGCGATGATCAGCAGGACCGTGAGGTAGATGACGTCCTGCGGCCAGAACACCAGGCCGAAGAGGTAGAACTTGCGGTGGACGATGTCGAAGAGGATCGCCTGGCGGTCGTTCCAAGTAAGCCAGGCGCCGCCGTAGAAGACGAGCTGCGTCGCCCACACCGCCGCCCAGCGCAGCCAGGCGAACACGCCGTGCACGGCGCGCGGATAGATCTTCTTGCGGACCTCGTAGAGCGACTGCTCTTCGCGGACCGGGATGTCCTGCAATTTCACCGGGAAAGCGAGAGGACGTACGCCGTGAGCAGGCGAATCCTGGCCTCGCCGAGCGTGTCCTTGTGCGCGGGCATGACGCTGTTGCGCCCCTTGGTGACGGTCTCCATGATGCGCTCTTCGCCCGAGCCGTGCAGCCAGATGCGGTCGGTGAGGTTGGGCGCGCCGAGCGCCGGGTTGCCCTTGCCTTCCGGCCCGTGGCAGGCGGCGCAGATCGTCTTGAAGGTTTCCTGGCCGCGCGCGACGCGGATCGAGTCGGCGGCGCCGCCCGAGAGCGACATCACGTAGTGCGCCACGTCCTTGATCTGGTCGGACTTCAGCGCCTCGCCAAAGGGCGGCATCGCCCCGTTGCGGCCGTTGGCGATCGTCGTCTCGATGGTTTTCGCGTCTCCGCCGTAGAGCCAGTCGCGATCGGTCAGGTTGGGGAAACCGCGCGAGCCCGCGCCGTCGGAAGCGTGGCACTGCGCGCAGTTGTTGAGGAAGAGCTTCTGCCCGATGGCGAGCGCCTCCGGGTTCTTCGACAGCGCCTCGACGTCCATCGCCGCGAACTTGTCATAGAGCGCGCCGAACTGCTTCGCCGCGAGCTCGGTCTCCCTCTGATATTGGCCGACCTCGGTCCAGCCGAGCATGCCCTTCCAACTCCCGAGCCCCGGGTAGAGCACCAGGTACACGAGGCCGAACACGATGGTGATGTAGAAAAGCCAGGACCACCAGCGCGGCAGCGGGTTGTTGTACTCGGCGAGGTCTTCGTCCCAGGTATGCCCGGTGGTGTCGACCTTCCCGGGCGCCTTGCGCACGCTCTGCGATTTCAAAAAGACGGCGCAGGCGACGATCGACACGACCGTCAGGATCGCGATGTAGACGTCCCAGAAGCCTGAAGTGAACTGCGTCATAGGCTGAATTGCGTCATAGGGTGTCGTGGGAAGTTCGGGCTCCGTCCCGGAATTTCGGAGTTCGGGGTCCGTCCCGGAATTCGTCGCCGGATTCGATTTCGTCGAGCCGGCCCCGGCGCTCCCACTCTGCCTTGCGCGAAGGCGCGTAGGCCCACCAGACGATGGCGAGGAACGCGGCGAAGGCGGAGAGCGTCACGGCGATGCGCAGCGTCTCGAGCATCAGCGCACCCTCCGGTTGGCGAGGCCGAGGCCCTGCAGGTAGGCGATCAGCGCGTCGAGCTCGGTCTTGCCGGCGACTTCGGCGCGCGCCTTCTGGATCTCTTCGTCGGTGTAGGGCACGCCGACCTTGCGCAGCGCGCGCATCTTGGCGGCGATGTCCTGCGCGTCCGCGGGCGCCTTGGCGAGCCAGGGGTACGCGGGCATGTTCGACTCGGGCACGACGTCGCGCGGGTTGTTGAGGTGCAGCCGGTGCCAGTCGTCCGAGTAGCGGCCGCCGACGCGCTCGAGATCCGGGCCGGTGCGCTTCGAGCCCCAGAGGAACGGATGGTCGTAGACGAACTCGCCGGCGACGCCGTAGGGGCCGTAGCGCTCCACCTCGGCGCGGAAAGGCCGCACCATCTGCGAATGGCAGTTGTTGCAGCCCTCGCGGATGTAAATGTCGCGTCCGGTGAGCTGCAGCGCGGTGTACGGCTTCAGCCCGGAGATCGGCTCGGTCACCGACTTCTGGAAGGTGAGCGGCACGATCTCGACCAGGCCGCCGACCGCGACCACGAGGATGACGAGGATGATGAGGAGCGCGGGCTTGCGCTCGATAAGGTCGTGACTGAGGGTGGCCATGGCTTAGGCGTGCGCGGGAGCGGGAATCAGCGCCTGGAAGGGCTTCGACTCGGCGGCGGTCTTGTACACGTTCCACGCCATGATCCCCATGCCGCCGAGGTAGAGCAGGCCGCCGAGGAGGCGAATCGCGTAGAACGGATAGGTCGACTTGACGCTCTCGACGAAGCTGTAGGTGAGCATGCCGTCGTCGCCGACCGCGCGCCACATGAGGCCCTGCATCACCCCGGCGATCCACATCGCGGTGATGTAGAGAACGATGCCGAGCGTCGCCACCCAGAAGTGCACGTTGATCGCCCTCACGCTGTACATCTGCGTCTTGCCGAAGAGGCGCGGCACCAGGTAGTAGAGCGAGCCCATCGTGATGAGGCCCACCCAGCCGAGCGCGCCCGAGTGCACGTGGCCGATCGTCCAGTCGGTGTAGTGCGACAGCGAATTGACCGTCTTGATCGACATCATCGGTCCCTCGAACGTCGCCATGCCGTAGAACGAGAGCGAGACGATCAGGAACTTGAGGATCGGGTCGTCGCGCAGCTTGTGCCACGCGCCCGAGAGGGTCATGATGCCGTTGATCATGCCGCCCCACGAGGGCGCGAGCAGGATGAGCGAGAACACCATGCCGATCGACTGCGTCCAGTCGGGCAGCGCGGTGTAGTGCAGGTGGTGCGGGCCGGCCCACATGTAGGTGAAGATGAGCGCCCAGAAGTGCACCACCGAGAGGCGGTAGGAGTAGATCGGCCGCCCCGCCTGCTTCGGGATGAAGTAGTACATCATCCCGAGGAAGCCCGCGGTGAGGAAGAAACCGACCGCGTTGTGCCCGTACCACCACTGCACCATCGCGTCCTGCGCGCCGGCGTAGGCGGAGTACGACTTCCAGAAGGTCACCGGAATCTCGGCGCTGTTGACGATGTGCAGCAGCGCGATGGTGAGGATGTAGGCGCCGAAGAACCAGTTGGCGACGTAGATGTGCCGGACTTTCCTCTTGAAGAGCGTGCCGAAGAAGACGATCGCATACGCCACCCAGACGATCGCGATCAGGATGTCGATTGGCCATTCGAGCTCGGCGTATTCCTTCGAAGTGGTGATTCCGGCGGGCAGAGTGAGCGCGGCGAGCACGATCACCGCCTGCCAGCCCCAGAAGGTAAAGGCGGCGAGCTTCTCGGCGAAAAGCCGCACGTGGCACGTACGCTGCACCACGTAGTACGAGGTGGCGAAGAGCGCCGAGCCGCCAAAGGCGAAGATCACCGCGTTGGTGTGCAGCGGGCGCAGCCGGCCGTAGGAAAGCCAGGGAATCCCGAGGTTCAGGTCCGGCCAGATCAGCTCGGCGGCGATGAATACGCCGACCAGCATCCCGACCACGCCCCAGACGACGGCCATGATCGAGAACTGACGGACGACGGTGTAGTTGTACGCGTCTTGGGTGGCCATGAGGCGCCATCGTAGGGAGCGCCGCCCCGGTCCGTTTGACCTACATCAAACGCGCGAAAAACAGGGACAGACCACGTTTTAATGGGCCCATGTTCATGGGCATTGCCATCGCGCCGCTCGTCGCACTGATCGCCGGCATCCTGATTCTCTTCATGCCGCGGCTGCTGAACTACATCGTCGCGATCTACCTCATCATCATCGGCGTGATCGGCCTCGTGGCGCGCTTCGCGCCGGGCAGCACGATCTAGGGAATCAGCACCGCCGCGCCCGAGAAGCTCCCGGCGCGCAGGTCGCCGAGCGCCTCGTTCGCGCGCTCGAGGGGATACTCCTTGACCGCCGTGCGAAGAGGTATTTTCGTTGCGACTTCCATGAAGCGCTCGCCATCGGCGCGCGTGAGGTTCGCCACCGAAACGATCTGGCGCTCGCCCCACAGCGTGGCGTAGGTAAAAGCCGGGATATCGCTCATGTGGATGCCGCCGCAGATGACGCGCCCGCCTTTTCGCGTGTTCTTCAGGGCGATGGGAACCAGCGCGCCTACGGGCGCGAAGATGATCGCCGC
>DASUFD010000066.1:0-8677 GCA_036274735.1 Burkholderiales bacterium | reverse complement strand
CAAACCCCCCGGCGCTTCGCGCCACCCCCCTTGTCAGGGGGGCGGCAAGGCGACGCAGCACTATTTCGTCCCGCCCGAGTTTCCGCCGGTCCCGAAGTCCACCGTCGGCGGCTTGGCGATCGCCTTCTCGTCCTCTACGGTGAACTGCGCCTTGGGCTTGAAGCCGAACATCATCGCGGTCAGGTTGGTCGGGAACTGGCGCACCGTGACGTTGAACTCCTGCGTCGCCTGGATGAAGCGCCTGCGCGCCACCGCGATGCGGTTCTCGGTGCCCTCGAGCTGCGCCTGCAGCTCGCGGAAGTTCTGGTCGCTTTTGAGCTGCGGATAGTTCTCCGCCACGACCAGCAGGCGCGAGAGGGCGCCGGTCAGCTCACCCTGCGCCTGCACGAAACGCTGCACCGCCTGCGGGTCGTTCACCGTCTCGGGCGTGACCTGGATCGAGCCCACCCGGGCGCGCGCATTGGTGACGCCGAGGAGCACCTGCTGCTCCTGCTGCGCATAGCCCTTCACCGTGTTGACCAGGTTGGGAATGAGGTCCGCGCGGCGCTGGTACTGGTTGATCACTTCGGACCATGCCGCCTTCACCTGCTCGTCCTGCTGCTGCAGGGTGTTGTACCCGCACCCGGCGAGCAGCAGCAGGAGCGCCAGGGCGAGGAATGTGCGCGTCGTCTTTTCCATGGGAGCGTCACTATAGAGCAGGAACCGCTCTTGCAGATGGTAGAGCAGGAACCGCTCTTGCAGACGGGAGAGCAGGAACCGCTCTTGCAGACGGGAAGTCGAAACCGCATGGCGGACATCATCCTTTCCTGCGAAACCTGCGGACTGGCGCAGCGCGTCGGCGAGCTGCCGCCGGGCAGCGTCGCCGAGTGCGTGCGCTGCGGCTACCCGGTGAGCTCGCACGGCTCGGGCGTCGACGTGACGGCAGCGCTCGCGCTCGCTGCGCTCGTCCTGTACATCCCGGCCAACATCTACCCGATCCTGCGCATGGATATCTATGGCGCCTACTCGGAGAACACCGTGTGGGACGGCGTGGTGAGCCTCTGGCAGTACAACGAGTACTTCGTGGCCGTCGTCGTGTTTCTCGCGAGCATCGTCATCCCGCTCATCAAGCTCCTTGGCCTCTTCTTCCTCGTGGTCAGCGTGAAGTGGGGGCGGGGCCGGCGTCTGCGGGCGCGCACGCGCATCTACAAGTTCATCGACGCGATCGGCCCGTGGGCGATGCTCGACGTGTTCCTGCTCGCCGTCCTCGTGGCGCTGGTGAAGCTGGGCGACCTGGGAAGGATCATTCCGGGCCCGGGGCTGCTCGCCTTCACCTGCGTCGTGGTGCTCACCATCCTCGCCTCGCAGGCGTTCGATACCAAGCTCATCTGGGAAAGACCGCATGGGCAAGGGAGGCAGCCATGACCGGCGATGAGATGCCGCGCGCGCGCGTGCGCCGCCGGCGCCTGGTGCGCCTCGTATGGGTCGTTCCGGTCATTGCCGTCGCCGTCGCGGTATGGCTGGTCTACCAGCGCATCGAAAAGCTCGGCCCGGAGATCACGGTGACCTTCGACGATGGCGGCGGCCTGCGCGTCGGGCAGACGCCGCTCCTCTACCGTGGCGTGCGAATCGGCGAGGTCTCCGGCGTCAAGCTCTCCGAGGACGAGAAGCACGCGGTGGTGCGCATCCGTCTGCAGAAGCAGGCGGCGGAGATCGCGCGCGAAGGATCGCGCTTCTGGATCGTGCGTCCCCGGGCGAGCTGGGGAAGCCTCACCGGGCTGAGCACGGTGCTCACTGGCCCCGAGCTGGCCGTGATCCCGGGCAAGCCGGACGCGCCGCACCGCACCGAGTTCGCCGGCCTCGAGAATCCCCCGGCCTCGCTCGAGGGCGGGCTCAGCATCGTGCTGCGCGCCGAGCGGCCGAAGATGCGCGCCGGCGCGCCGGTGTACTACCGCGGCGTCGAGGTAGGCACGGTGCAGAAGCTCGACCTCGCGCCGAACGCGTTGTCGGCCGACGTGCACGTCGTCATCTACCCGCGCTTCGCTGCGCTGGTACGCGAGGGCTCGGCGTTCTGGGACGTGAGCGGCGTGAACGTGAAGGGCGGCATCTTCAAGGGCATGGAGGTGCAGTTCGAGTCGCTGCGCTCGTTCCTCACCGGGGCGATCGAGTTCGCCACGCCGCCGGGTGCCAAGCGCGCGAAGCCGGGGACGGTATTCTTTCTCTACGACGAGCCCAAGGAGCAGTGGCTCGCGTGGTCGGCGAAGATTCCCATCCCGCGGGAAAAATAGATACCCTTGCCTGCGTGGCGAAGACAGCGAGGAAAAGCGGCCTGAAGCGCGCGCCCGCGCGGCGCCGGCCGCGCAAGGCGAAGGCGCTCTCGCGCGGCATCGCCGCCCGCGAGTGCCGGCTCGAGGCGCTGCCGCGGGAAGCCGACGCAGTGAAGGCGCGCGTCGAGGAGGACGGCGGCTTCGTGCTCGGCGGCTACGCCGATCCGCTCGGCCGCCAGCCGCTGCTCCTCGCCGTGCTGCCGATCGATGCGGTCGAGCCGACGCCCTTCCAGCGCGACCTCTCTCAGGCGCACCATCGCAAGCTCGCCGACGTGCTCGACCGCACCGGCATGTTCCTCGACCCGATCATCGCGGTGACCGCCCCGGAGAAGGGCTTCTGGACGCCGAACGGCCGGCATCGCCTCGAGGCGATGCGCCGGCTGGGGGCCAAGGCGATCACCGCGCTCGTCGTGCCCAGGCGCGAGGTCGCGTGGCAGATCCTCGCCCTCAATACCGAGAAGGCGCACAACCTGCGCGAGCGCGCCCTGGAAGTCATCCGCATCTACCGCGGCTTGATCGACGAGGATGCGAAGCGCGCGGAATCTTCCTTCGCTTTCTATCTCGAGGAGGCCTCGCTCGTCACGATCGGCGTGTGCTACGAGCGCAATCCCAAGTTCGCCGGCGCGGCGTACAACCCGATCGTGCGGCGGCTCGTGGGCTTCAGCGACGAGGTCCTGGAGAAGCGAATCAAGACGCACGAGCGCCACGCCGGCGAGCTGCTCGATCTCGACGAGCGCGTGAACGAGGTGATCCAGAAGCTCAAGGCGCGCGGCTTCACCAGCCCGTACCTGCGCGCCTTCGTCGTCGCGCGCATCAACCCTCTGCGCTGGATGCAGGGCGAGCCGCCGCCGCTCGACGAGGTCCTCAAGACGATGCGCGAGCGCGCCGCCAAGTTCAACACCGACAAGGTCCGCCAGGAAGACCTCGCCGTCGCCGGCGGCCCGCCCGACGAAGACTAGTTCGGGGTCAGGTTCACAATTCCGGCGCCCAGGTTCGGGGTCAGTTCACGTCTCGTCAACCGGACGCCGGGAGGTTCGTTGTGGAAGACATGGCGAGGCACCGACGACTCGTATTGCCCGGGGTAGCGCTCCATGTCGTGCAGCGGGGCGTCGATCGTACCGACTGCTTCCGTGAAGAAACGGACCGTCTTGTCTATCTGTCCGCACTGCGCGAGCTCGTGAGGAAGACGCAGTGCGCGCTACATGCGTATTGCCTCATGACCAATCACGTCCACATGCTGCTGACACCGCCCGACAAGGACGCGTGCAGCCGCCTGATGCATGGCCTTGGGAGACGCTACGTCCGTTACTTCAACGATCGGCACGCGAGAACCGGGACTTTGTGGGAGGGAAGATTCCGATGCTGCCTCGTCGAGTCCGCCGAATATGTGCTCGCGTGCCATCGCTATATCGAGTTGAACCCGGTCCGCGCCGGCATGGTCCATTCGGCTTGCCACTATCCATGGTCTAGCTTTCAAGCGAACTGTGGACTGGCTAACGAGCCGATGCTCGCGGAGCATGCGGAATTCACGGCTCTCGCCTGGGACGTTGGCCGGCGGCGGGAAATTTACCGCAGCTTCTGCGAGTTCCAAGATGAGCGGGTGTTCCTGTCGGCCATACGAGAGGCGACGAATAAGGGCCTCCCTCTGGTCGGCGCGTCGTTGAAGGCGAAACTGCAGCTAGAGGGTTGCCGTATTGAGACCGCGAAACCCGGACCAAGACCGACGAAGCACGAACGACCCGGTCAAGGGACCTTTGATCTCAGCCAATTGTGAACCTGACCCCGAACTAGCGGTCTTCGCAGGCGCGAGCCTGCTCGGTGCAGCGCTGCTGACAGGCCTGGTTGTCGGGCGCTTCGCTGGTGGTGCGGCTGCAGATGGCGATGCAGGCGTTGAGCTGCGCCTTGCAGCTCGGCGGGGCGTCGGCCTCGGCGCCGAAGTACTGCTGGTAGACGTAGTAGCCGACGACGGCGAGCGCGACGAGCAGGACCAGCGTGCCGAGCGCGCCGCCGTGCTGGCGCGTCAAAGCTTCACCGCGCGCTGGATCGCCGGCCGGGCGGCGACCTCGCCTGCCCAGCGCTCGAGGTTGGGCAGCTCGGCGACGACATCGGGCAGCGCGCCCTTGGTGCGCCAGTAGCCTGCATAGAGCGAGAAGTCGGCGATCGTCACGTCGTCGCCGGCCGCGTACCTGCGCTGCGCGAGCTTGTCGTTCCACACCTTGAAGTACTCGCGCAGCCGGCTGCGGAACATGTTGGCGGTGGGCGCGTGCGGCTCCTTGGAGCGCAGGATGCCGTTCACGGTTCCGAACATCGGCGTGATGTCGGTCGAGGCGCTCATGTAGGCTTCGAGCGTCATCGCGCGCTTCACCGGATCGCTCGGCATGAACTTCCCCGCCTTCTCGGCGCAATAGATCATGATCGCGCTCGACTGGGAGAGCACGATCTGCTTCCCGCCGGGGGCGGCGTCGTCGACGATGACCGGGATCTGCGCGTTCGGGTTCAGCTTGAGAAACTCCGGGCTCCGGTTCTCGCCCTTCATGAGGTCGACGGGATGCCAGCGGTACTGCAGGCCGCACTCCTCGAGCGCGATGCGGGCGCGCATGCCGTTCGACGTGCCGGCCGCGTAGAGATCGATCATCGTTCCTCCCGAAAGCGAAGAATGTTAGCAGGGCACGCGTTTTGCTCCCCAGGGGCACCGATTACCCAAGGAGGATCGATGACCCCGAACCCGATGCAGCCCGGCAGCACGAGCGGCGCCGCCGGCGAGCCGAACTACGGCGAGACCAGCCGCCAGATGGAAGACGCGGAGCAGGCCCTGCAGTCCGCCAAGCGCCAGCTCGCCGACGTGCTCGACGGCATCACCGAGCGCGCGCGGGAGTACGGCCGCTACGCCGACGAGCAGGTCCAGGCCAACCCCTGGACGGCGGTCGGCGTGGGCTTCGGCGTCGGCATGGCGATGGGGATGCTGCTCGCGATCGTCGCGCGGCGCTGAACGCTGTCGTTGGCGAGCGACGTCGCTTTACGGACGGCGCGACTTCCAGCGCTCGTTCCGGGTGTGTAGGTTTGCGCCATGGAGCCTCCGAAAAGCGACGTTCTCGCCAAGCTGGCGCAGGTCGAGCAGAACGCCTGGATGCTCTTCAGCGAGCTGCCGCCGTGCGGCGCCAAGACGCGGGCGCTGCACGTCTACCTCGACGCGAAGGCGATGAAGGCGGCGCTCGAGCCGAAGCTCGCGCCGGAGGAGCGCCCGGCTAAAGCGTAGGCCCGGGCTGGCCGAGCGCGTGCTCGGCGAGCCGCAGCACGATCCAGTCGTACGCTTCGTCGACCGAGTCGGTGCGGAACATGAGCTCGATGTCGCGCCGCTCGATCATGCCGGCGGCGGCGAGCTTGTCGAAGTTGACCACGTCCTTCCAGTACTCGGTGCCGAACAGCACGATCGGCATGGGCTTCCTCAGCTTGCCGGTCTGCACCAGCGTGAGCAGCTCGAAGAGCTCGTCGAGCGTGCCGTAGCCGCCGGGGAAGACGAGCACCGCCTTGGCGAGGTAGGCGAACCAGAACTTGCGCATGAAGAAGTAGTGGAAGTGGAACGCCAGCTCGCGCGTCACGTACGGGTTGTCGAACTCGGTGCGCGGGATGGAGATGGTGAGGCCGACGTTGACGCCGTGCGCCTCGGCGGCGCCGCGGTTGGCCGCTTCCATGATGCCCGGCCCGCCGCCGGTGCACACGACGAAGCGCTTCTCCTTGTGGTCAAGCTCCTTCGACCACTTGGTGAAGCGGAACGCGAGCTCGCGCGCGGCCTCGTAGTACGCCGACATCTTCACCGCCGTGCGCGCGCGCTCGACGTCGCCGCCGGTCGCCTCCGCGGCGCGCAGCGCCTCCTCGGCGGCCGCGCGCGACAGGATGCGCGCCGAGCCCATGAAGACGATGGTGTCGTCGATGCGGTGGTAGTCGAAACGGCTCTTCGGCTCCAGGTACTCGGCGAGGATGCGCAGCTCGCGCGCGTCCTTGCTGTTCAGGAAGCCGAGGTTGCGGTACGCGTGGTCGGG
Organism: Burkholderiales bacterium; assembly: GCA_036274735.1. Lineage (GTDB taxonomy): Bacteria > Pseudomonadota > Gammaproteobacteria > Burkholderiales > SG8-39 > SCGC-AG-212-J23. The sequence goes on along the minus strand of DASUFD010000066.1, from coordinate 2,331 downwards.
TCTTTTCCTTTCGCTCATGTGCATAATCGTAACGGATGAATCCGTTTCGCCTCTCCATCGGCGACGATCAGCTGCAGGACCTGCGGGCGAGGCTCGCGCGCACGCGCTTCCCCGACGAGCCGCCGCTCGCGCCGTGGTCGACCGGAACGAGCCTCGCCTACATGCGCGAGCTGGTCGCTTACTGGAAGGACGGCTTCCGCTGGCGCGACTGGGAGGCGCGCCTGAACGCCTTTGCGCAGTTCAAGATGACGCTCGGCGAGGTCGAGGTGCACTTCATCCACGAGCCCTCGAGCGATCCCGCCGCGCTGCCGCTCCTCCTGATGCACGGCTGGCCGGGCTCGATCGTCGAGTTCCTGGAGCTGATCCCGCTCCTCGGCAAGCGCTTCACGATCGTCGCGCCGTCGCTGCCGGGCTATACGCTCTCGTTCCGTCCCGGGCAGCCGCGCTTCGGCGTCGAGGAGATCGCCGACATCCTCGCCGAGCTGATGCGGCGCCTCGGCTACGAGCGCTTCGCCGCGCAGGGCGGCGACTGGGGCGCGTTCATCGCCTCGCGCCTCGCCGCGAAATATCCGGAGCGGCTCGCCGCCCTCCACCTCAACCTGCTCGCGGTGCGGCGCGACCCGAAGCTTCCCGCCCAAAATGCCGAGGAGGCTTCGTACCTGGCGCAGCTCGCGGGTTGGCTCAAGGAGGAAACCGGCTACCAGTGGATCCAGGGCACCAAGCCCCAGACGCTCGCCTACGGTCTCAGCGATTCGCCCGCGGGCCTCGCGGCATGGATCGCCGAGAAGTTTCGCTCATGGTCCGACGAGCCGGTCGGCCGCGACGCCATGCTCGCCAACATCTCGCTCTACTGGTTCAGCGGCGCGATCGGCTCGTCGTTCTGGCCCTATCACGCGCGCGCGCACCGCGCCTGGCCGTTCGAGGCGATCGATGTCCCGACCGGCTACGCCGAGTTCCCGAAGGAGATTCTGCGCCCGCCGCGCTCGCTCGCCGAGAAGACCTACCGCAACCTGCAGCGCTGGACGGTGATGGAGAAGGGCGGGCACTTCGCCGCCCTCGAGCAGCCGCGCGCGCTCGCCGCCGACATAGCGGCGTTCTTCGATCGGCGTCGCTGAGACATAGTTGCTTACCGCGCCGTGGCGGCGTCGCTACCATGGTCGCGGATGTCGACGCTTCCCCGAACGTTCCACGGCATGGCCCCCGCGCAGAAGGGACGCGTGCTCGTCATCGACGACGACCGCTACATCCGCGATCTCGTCAGCCTGCACCTCACGAACCGCGGCTACGACGTGGCGGTCGCCGAGGACGCGGTCGTCGGCGGCAGGCTCGCGCTCGCCGCCAGGCCGCAGCTCATCATCGTCGACGTGCACATGCCGTATCTCGACGGGCCGGACTTCGTCGCCGCGCTGAAGAGCGATCCGCAGACGAGCGACATTCCCGTGGTGTTCCTCACCGCGGACGAGGACATGTTCGATCGCGGCGCCAAGCTCGGCGCCTTCGCCTGCCTCAAGAAGCCGATCCTCGCCGACCGGCTGCTCGAGGTCGTCGCGCGCGCCATCTGAGACGCCTCACTTCAACGTGACGCGCAGCGGCATGCCGCCGCGCGGCACGAGCGTGACGCGCGCGAGCGGGTAGGGCTCGCGGCCCTCGAGCGGCGCGAAGCGCGCGTGCTGCACCAGGGTCGCGAGGATCGCCGTCGCCTCGAGCATGGCGAAGGCCATGCCGATGCAGATGCGCGGGCCGGCGCCGAACGGCAGGTACTGGTAACGCTCGAGCGCCGCTTCGCGCTCGGGCGCGAAGCGCGCGGGGTCGAAGGCGTCGGGATCCGGCCAGCGCCTGGCGTGCCGGTGGATGGCGTAGATCGGCATCATCACCGTGGCGCCGCGCGCGAGCTCGTGAGCGCCGAGCCGCGTCGGCGTAACCGCCTGGCGTCCCATCATCGGCACCGGGGGATAGAGGCGCATCGACTCCTTCAGCACCTGCCGCACCTGCACGAGCCCCTCCACGTGCTCCGCGGAGAGCGGCGCACCGCGCGTCACCGTCGCCACTTCCTCCTCGAGGCGCGCCGCCCATTCGGGAGAGCGCGCGAGCAGGTAGAGCGTCCACGCGAGCGCGCGCGCGGTGGTCTCGTGGCCGGCGAGATAGAAGGTGAGCAGGTTGTCGACGAGCTGGCGCTCGTCCATCTGGCGGCCCGTCTCCGGGTCGCGCGCCGCCATCAAGCGGCGCATCAGGTCGCCCTGCGAAAAGGGGTCAGGACCTTTTTCCGCGGAAAAGGGTCCCGACCCCTTTTCGCGCACCATGGCATGCACGGCGCCGCGCAGCGCGGCGATC
>DASUFD010000065.1:0-10824 GCA_036274735.1 Burkholderiales bacterium | reverse complement strand
CAGGCTGAAGTCGGGCCAGAGGATGAGCAGCGCGAGCACCGCCACCATCGGCAGCAGCATCAGGCCGGTGTCCCTGATTGCGTCAATCATCCGTATGCCGGCGACCGAGCAGGCGATGAGCAGGCAAAGGCCGTAGGGCGGGGTGACCAGGCCGAAGGCGAGCGAGACGATGCCGATCATCGCGAAATGGATCGGGTGCAGGCCGGCGGCGCGGGCGAGCGGCTCGAGAATGGTGCCGACGATGATGATCGCGGGAATCGCGTCGAGGAAGCAGCCGACGACGAGGAAGCACAGCGCGATGAAGAAGCCCGTGCCGACCGGGCCCATGTGCCAGCCGAGCACGCCCTCGAGGATGGCTCTCGGGATCTGGTAGTAGGCGAGCAGCCAGCCGAAGGCACTCGCGGTGCCGACGCAGAACAGCGTGACCGCGGCGAAGCGCCCGGTGTCGAGGAGCGCCGCGTGCAGACCGCGCCAGCTCAGCTCGCGGTGCACAAAGGCGGCGAGCAGGATCGCGTAGAGCACGGCGATGCAGGCCGCCTCGGTCGGCGTGAACCAGCCGAATACCTTGCCGCCGATGATGATGACCGGCGTCATGAGCGCCGGCGCCGACACCGCGAGCGCCTTGCCGGCCTCCAGCAGGCTGGCGCGCGGATACGTAGGGTAGCCGCGCGCCTTGGCGTAGGCATGCACCGTCGCCATCTGGACCAGGCCGATCGCCAAGCCGGGCAGCACGCCGGCGAGGAACAGTCCGCCGATCGACACCGTCAGCACACCGCCCCAGACGATCATCAGGATCGAGGGCGGAATGATGACCGCGAGCACCGCCGAGACGGCGGTGATGGCGACGGAAAAGCTGTCGTCGTAGCCTTCCTTCCTCTGCGCCTCGATGAAGATCTTGGACTGGCTGGCCGCGTCCGCGGTCGAGGAGCCCGAGATCCCGGCGAAGAAGATCGACAGCACCACGTTCACCTGGGCGAGCCCGCCCGGGAAATGCCCCACCAGCGCGCGCGACAGGCGCACCAGCCGGTCGGTGATGCCGCCGACGTTCATCAGGTTGGCGGCGAGCAGGTAGAACGGCACCGCGAGCAGGATGAACGAGTTGTAGCCGTTGAAGGTCTCCTGCACCAGCGCCATCGTGTCGAGCCGCGGCTCGAGGACGAGGATCGGCAGGCCGGCCAGCCCGAGCGCGAACGCCACCGGCACGCGCAGGAACAGCAGGCCGAAGAACAGGCCGAACAGGATGAGCGCGGCGAGCGGCGCCGAGAGCGCGGCGTCGCTCACGTGCGACCGAGGATGATGCGCAGGTTGTCCCACGACTGCTCGCCGAGGAACACGATCCAGGTGAGTCCGGTAACCGGCCAGGCGACGTGGATCACCCAGAGCGGCAGCTCGGCGAGCTCGGAGATGCGCTCCCATGCGAAGCGCGTGAACTCGATGCCGGCCCAGACGAACACCAGCGCGAACACCAGCACCGCGGCGGCAGCGAGCAGGCGCAGCAGCGCCTCGGCGCGGCGGCCCAGGCGCGGCCAGAGGTCGACTTCGAAGTGCGCGCTCTCGCGCACGCCGACCATCGCGCCGATCATGATCATCCAGATGAAGAGGAAGCGCGCCATCTCCTCGGTCCAGATGTAGTGCGGGATGATGCGCGTGAAGCGCGAGAAGATCTGCATCGACACCGGCACGACGAGGATCGCCACCGAGGCGACCAGCAGGGCGTTGAGCAGCGCGGCGTACGCGCGGGTGACCTTTCGCAGCATAAAAAAACGGCGGCGCGCGGCCGCCGTCTCCTCCTCGCGTCTAGCTCACTTGATGGCGTTGATCTGCGCCAGGATCTTCTCGGCGCCGATCTCCTTCGCGTACTCGGCCATCACCGGGTCGACCAGCTTCTTCATCTGCGAGCGCTCGCTGAACGCGACGCGCTTGAGCTTGCCCGCCTTCTCCAGCGCCTCGAGCTTGGCCGCGTCCTCCGAGGACTCGATCTGGCGGCCGTAGGCGCCCGCCTCCTTGCCCGCGCGCAGCACCGCGGCCTGCAGCTTCTTGTCCAGGCGCCGGAAGGTCTTGCCCGAGAAGCACAGCGGCCGGATGGTGATCGCGTGCTGCGTCATGGCGAGCTGCGGCCCGACCTCGTAGAACTTCATCTGCTCGACGCCCGCCGCCTCGTTCTCGCCCGCCTCGATGACGCCGTTCTGGATGGCGTTGTAGACCTCGTTGTAGGCGATCACGGTGGGCGCCATGCCCGCGGCGGCGAAGGTCTTCGACCAGATCGGCGCGCCCTGCACGCGGATCTTCAGGTCCTTCAGCTCGGCGAGGTTGTGGATCGGCTTGGTGGCGAAGATGTTGCGCGTGCCGCCGCCCGCGTAGCCGATCAGCATCACGTCGGCCTTCTTGGCGATCTCGTCGGCGACCGGCTTGAGCACGTTGCGGTCGAGCACCTTGTTCCAATGCGCGAGGTCGCGAAACAGGAACGGCGCGTCGATGAAGGGCGCGGCCCTGGAAAAGGTCGACATGTGCGCCGGCGAGACGATCGCATAGTCGACCGCCTTGCCCTGCGCCATGTACTCGAAGTACTGCTTCTCCAGGCCGAGCTCGGAGTTCTTGTGCAGCACGAACTGGATCTTCGCGCCCGAGTACTTGGTGACCAGCTCGCCGAAGCGCGCCAGCGCCTTGGTGAACGCATGGTCGTCGTTGAACTGCGAGGCGCCGTGCAGCGTGAGCGTCTGCGCCGCGGCGCCGCCCGAGAAGGCCAGCGCCAGAAACAGAGAACCCAGCCTGCTCATCATGATCTCCCCTCCTCCTTGGTGGTGATGCGCCAGAGTGTACGCGGGTCGCCGGGATCTGTGAGCGTCGCGGAATGCAGCAGCGACGCGTTGTCCCAGATCACCACGTCGCCCGCCCCGTACTTGAGACGAAGCTGGTATCTCTCCTGCGTCGCGTGGCGCTTGAGCTCGTCGAGGAGGCCGCGCGCCTCGCCGTCCGGCATGCCCTCGATGCCGAACGAGCTGCCCGAGACCGCGTACAGCGCTTTGCGGCCGGTGATCGGGTGGCGACGCACCACCGGATGGCGCACCCAGCGCATCCTGCTCTCCTGCTCGTGGGTCAGGACAGAAGCGACCGTGCGCGAGCCCTTGTCGAGGTCGTCGCGGTTACCGTAGTGGTGCAGCGCCACCAGGTTCTCCAGCTTCGCCTTCCGCGAAGAGGAGAGGTCGTCGTAAGCGGCATACTGGTTTGCGAACAGCGTATCGCCGCCCTTTTTCGGCACCTGGATCGAATAGAGGAGCGTGGCGCGCGCCGGCACCTCCAGGTACGAATAGTCCGTATGGAAATAGGTCCCGGCGTCGGCGAGGCCGGTCGGCCTTCCGTCCTTCACGACGTTGGAGAGGATCAGGATGTCGGCGTGCTCCGGGTGGTGGAACTGGTCGATGACGTGCGGCTCGGGCCGCCCGAACTGCCTCGCGAAGGCCAGGAACTCGGCGGCACTGAAGCGCTGCGCCCGGAACACCAGCACCTGCGCGGCGAAGAACGTCTGCCACACGTCGCCGAAGTCCGGCGCGATCGCGTCCGCCTCGGCGCCGAACCCGTCGGCGAGCTTCCTCAGCCGCATCCCTGGATCGCGAGCAGATGCTTCATCCGCGCGCAGGCGAGCGGCGGGTCGGTGAGCAGCCCCGCGTTGTCTGCGAGCCGGAACAGCTCGCACAGATGCAGAACGTTGCGCGCCGATTGCTGCCCGCCGACCATGACGAAGTGCCGCTGATGGCCGTTCAGCCACGCCATGAACACGACGCCGGTCTTGTAGAAGCGCGTCGGCGCGCGAAAGATGTGGCGCGAAAGAGGAACCGTCGCTTCCAGCGTTTCACGAAATTCTTCTTTGTTGCCGGCCGCGAGATGCGACAGCGCCTGCGACGCCGCGGGCGCGATGGCGTCGAAGATGCCGAGCAGCGCGTCCGAATGCCCCTCGGCGTCGCCCTCGATCAGCTCGGCGAAGTTGAAGTCGTCGCCCGTGTACATCCGCACTCCTTTGGGCAGGCGCCGTCGCATCGCGATCTCCTTGTCCTTGTCGAGGAGCGAGATCTTGATGCCTTCGACCTTCTTGCCGAGCACCGAGAGACAGACGTCCATCGCCTTGTAGTGGTCGCGATGCCCCCAATAGCCTTCGAGCGCCGGATCGAACATCTCTCCCAGCCAGTGGATGATCACCGGCTCCTTGACCTGCGACAGCACGCGCTCGTACACGCGCACGTAGTCGTCCGGGGATTTCGCGCTCGCCGCCAGCGCGCGGCTCGCCATGAGGATGATGCGCCCCCCGGCCTTCTCGACGGCCGCGCACTGCTCCTCGTAGGCGGCGATGATGGCGTCGATGGAGTGCTGCCCGGCGGGCAAGTGATCGGTGCCCGCGCCCGAAGCGACGAAGGCGCCGGAGATGCGCTTCGCCTCCTCCACGCTCTTCTCAATCAGGGCGAGCGAGTTGGGCCAGTCGAGCCCCATGCCACGCTGCGCGGTGTCCATCGCCTCGGCGACGCCGAGACCCCAGCTCCAGAGGTCGCGTCGATACGCGATCGTCTCCTCCCAGTCGATCGCCGCCTCGAGCCACGGCTCTTTTCCCGAGAGCGGATCGGCAACGACATGCGCCGCGGCAAGCGCCTTGCGCGTGAAGGGACGGTGCGGCTTCTGGAATGCCGCCGGCTCGCGCACCGCATAGTCCTCGATCTCGCCCGCGGCGTTCGGCAGGCGGATGGTGAGCAGCGTGTCTCGTTTCATGGTTTCAGCCTCGGAACGTCCAGCCACCTCTTCTGCTTCCAGCTTTTCAGCCCGAGCTCGGCGAGCTGCACGCCCTTCGCGCCCTCGAGCAGGTTCCAGCGGAAGCGGCCTTCGCCGGCGACGTGCTTGAGGAAGAGCTCCCACTCGGCCTTGAAGGCGTTGTCGTAGTTTTCGTCCGGCACTTCCTCCCACCCGGCGAAGAAATCGATCGGCTGCGGGATGTCCGGGTTCCAGACCGGCTTGGGCGTCTTTTCATAGCTTTGCACGCGACACTCGCGCAGTCCGGCGACGGCGCTGCCCTGGGTGCCGTCGACCTGCAGGGTGAGGAGGTCGTCGCGCCGTACGCGCACGGCCCACGAGGAGTTGAAATGCGCGATCACGCCGCCCGCAAGCTCGAAAGTGGCATACGCGGCGTCGTCGGCCGTCGCCTTGTACTTGCGGCCGTTCTCGTCCCACCGATATGGGATGTGGGTCGCGCCGCGGCACGAAACCGCGTTCACCTCGCCGAACAGGTTGTCGAGCACGTAGCGCCAGTGGCACAGCATGTCGAGGATGATGCCGCCACCCTCCTGCTTGCGATAGTTCCACGAGGGCCGCTGTGCCGGGACGCGGTCCCCTTCGAACACCCAATAGCCGAATTCGCCCCGCACCGAGAGGATGCGGCCGAAAAAGCCCTCGTCGCGCAGCTTCGCGAGCTTGAGCAGGCCCGGCAGCCAGAGCTTGTCCTGCACCACGCCGTGCTTGATGCGCGCCTTCTTCGCGGCCGCGTACAGCGTCCTTGCCTCGGCGAGCGTGGTCGCGACCGGCTTCTCGCAATAGATGTGCTTGCCGGCCGCGATCGCGCGCTTGAGGAGCTTCGGCCGCAGCTGCGTGGACGCCGCGTCGAAGAAGATGCTGTCCTCTTTGCTCTTCAGCGCCGCCTCGAGATCGGTGGTCCAGCGCGGCACGCCATGCGCGCGAGCGAGCGCCTCGACTTTCGCGGCATTGCGGCCGACCAGCAGCGGATCGGGCACGAGGCGCGTGCCGTCGGCCAGCCGCACGCCGCCCTGGCGACGGATTTCCAGGATCGAGCGCACGAGATGCTGGTGGGTTCCCATGCGGCCGGTCACGCCGTGCATGATGACGCCGATACGCTTTTCGCTCATTGCGTTTTCATCTCCTTCATGGTGTCCCAGTCGGGCAGCGCGCCGCTCGCGAAGCCCGGGCAGTCGAGGCTCGCGATCGAGAGCTCGCCGCGCACGATGCGCAGGCGCACCGCGCCGTGGCTGCGCTCGTAGAGGTCGGGGTGCGCGGCGAGAAAGCGGGCCTGCTCGTCCTGCGGCAGCGCCGCCATGCCGTTCACGTAGTGGTGCCCGTTGCGCTCGACGTGCGAGAGCCCGAGGATCGAAACGAGCGCGAGATCCTGCTGCACGGCGAGGCCGGCCTGCATCGTCAGGTCCTCGCCGGAAAGAAAATAGCGCTCGCGGCCCTCTTCGCGGTTCCACTCGTGGCAGCGCGCCGCGTTCAGGAGGGACTTGTAGAGCCCCTTGCAGCTCTTCGACGAGACCCCGGTGTAGCCGAGCGCGCGCGCCCGCGCGAAGGCTTCGAGCGTATCGTCCGATTCGTCGATGATCACCGGGCGCTCCGCGGCGAGCGGGGCGATGTCGGCGGCGAGCGCGTTCTGGCGCTTGATCGGCTGCTCGATGAAGATGATGCTCGAGACGAGCCGCGAGAGACGCGGCTCGGTCTTGAGGGTGTGCCAGAGATCGAGCACCGCGGAGACGTGCTCGTACTGCTCGTTGCCGTCCAGCGTCGCGAAATAGGGCTCGGGGATGCGATCGAGCACCGCGGCGATGCTGCGCAGCCGCTTCACGTCGTGCCGCACTTCGCCGCCGATCTTCAGCTTGAACCAGCGATGGCCGTAGCGCTCGAGCACTTCCTCGAGGCTCTCGGGCAGGCCGTCGTCGACCTTCGGCCGGGCCTCGGCGGCGGTGATCGGATCGGTGAGGCCGACGGTGTGGCGCGCGGCGATGCGCGCCGCCGGCTGCAGCGCGTTCAAAAAGGTGGTCGGCACATCGATGGCCGGCAGGTTGCCGCGGATCGCGTCGTAGAAGGAGATGCCGAGCGCGCGGCAGAGCGCGTCGAGCAGCGCGCGGTCGACGAGCGCGGGGCCGAAGCAGGCGGTCAGGCGATTGAGCCCGAGGCGCGCGCCCGCGGCGATCTGCTCGCCATAGTGCGCGCGGAAGTGGCCGTAGGCGCTGTTCGTGCCGCCCGCGAGGTAGGCCGCGGCGGCGAGCGACAGCGCCTTGCGCAGCTGGTCGAAGTTCTGCTCGTTGGAAAGGGTCGGGTTCTTGTCGAACCACTTCGGCGCGAGCAGCTCCGCCGCGCCGCCTTCGGCTTCCGCCCCGTTCTCCAGCCGCACGCGCGCACGGACGAACGCCTGCGGCGCCTCCCGGAGCGTGACGATGCCGAAGCGGAACGGCATGCGCAGGTGCACCTCGCGCTCGAAGAGATCCAGGGCAAGAACGCTGAACTTCACGCTTCGAGCGCTTCCAGGATGCCGCGCAGGTAGCCGATGGCGCGCGCCGCGGCGCCCGGGCCGTCGGGAACGTAGTCGAACGGCTCGACCGCGACGTCGCCGCCGTAGCGGTGCCGCCGCAGCGCCGCAAGGACGGGCGCGAAGCGCAGCTCCCCCTGGCCCGGGCCGCGCCGATTGCGATCGTTCACCTGCACATGCGCGAGGAGGCCGCTCGGCAGCCAGCGCTCGACCAGCGCCTCGAGCGGCTCCGTCTCCATGCGCGAGGCGGCGCTGCAGTCGAGCATGGTCTTCAGCGCCGGCGAGCCGACCTCGCGCACGATCGCCGCAGCCTCGGCCAGCGTGTTGACGAGCGGCGTCTGCTCGGCGGCGAGCGGCTCTAGGCAGTACACGACGCCGGCCCTCTCGGCGTGCGCGGCGACCGCGGCGAAGCACTCCTTCGCGCGGCCGAGCGCCGCCGCCTGCGTGTCGCCCGCCTCGACCCGGCGCTGCTGCGGCGAGCCGTGCACGAGGTAGCGGCCGCCGAGCTCGGCGCACAGGTCGACGAACGCGCGCATGACGTCGACGGTCCTCCTTCGGGTTCCCTCGTCCCTGCTGCTTATGGAAAGGCCGGCAGGCTTGACGAGCAGCCAGTGCAGGCCGGTGACCGCGATGCCGGCGTCCGCGAGCGCCTTCTTCGCCGCGGCGATCTGTGCGGCATCCATCCGATGCGGCTCCTCGGCAAGCGTGTAGGGCGCCACCTCGAGGCCGTCGTAGCCGAGCTGCGCCGCGTACTCGCATTGCGCCCCGAACGGCAGGGAGGCGACCACCTCGTTGCACAGGGCGAGGCGCATCAGCGGGAGACCGAATTCAGGATCATGTCGCGCACGTGGCGCTCTCGCGCGGCGAGCGCGCGCGGCGCCATGAGATCGCGCGCGAAGATGCGGGAGAGCGTATAGCGGTTGGACAGGTAGAAGTACCCTTCGGCCGCGATGGAGATGTAGAGCTGCACCGGGTCGATGCCGCGCCGGAACAGGCCCAGGCGCTCGCCGCGGCGCAGGATGTCGCGCAGCGTCTCCACCAGCGGCGAGTGCAGGCGGTGCACGCGTCTCGAGCGTCTGAGGTGATGGCCCTTGTACATGTTCTCGCTGTTGAGCAGCGACTGGAACTCCGGATGCTCGAGCGAATAGCGCCAGGTGAACTCGACCAGGCGCTTCAGCGCCTCGCGCGGATCGGCATGCTCCAGGTCGAGCTCGCGCTCGGCGCCGCGGATACGCTCGTAGGCCGCCTCGAGCACCGCGAGGAAGAGCTCCTCTTTGGAGCCGAAGTAGTAGTACAGCATCCGCTTGTTCGCCCCCGCTCGCTCGGCGATGCGATCGACGCGCGCTCCGCCCAGTCCATGGCGCGCGAACTCCTCCGTCGCGGCCTCGAGGATGCTCTTCCTCGTCTTTTCCGGATCCCGGCCGTTCTTCATTCCATTCCGCTCATTCCATCCCTAGGTGGCGATACACGCGCCGCGTGTACTCACCGAACTTCGCGTGCGTCTTCATATCCAGCGTCCGGGGGTGCGGCAGCTCGACCTCGAAGTTGTCCGCCATGCGCGCGGGCCCGGCGGTAAGCACCACGACGCGGGTGCCGAGGAAGACGGCTTCGGAAATGCCGTGCGTCACGAAGACGATGGTCTTGCCCGCCTCCTTCCAGATGCGCAGCAGCTCGAGGTTCATCTTCTCGCGGGTCAGCGCGTCGAGCGCGCCGAAGGGCTCGTCCATCAGCACGAGCTTCGGGTCGTGCACCAGCGCGCGCGCGATCGCCGCGCGCTGCTGCATGCCGCCGGAGAGCTCATACGGATATTTCTCTTCATAACCGGTCAGTCCGACCAGCTCGAGGAGATGCCGCGCCCGTTCGAGCGATTCTTTTTTCTTCAAATGCAAAATCTCGGCGGGCAGCAGCACGTTGTCGAGCACGCGCCGCCACTTGAGGAGCAGCGGCGCCTGAAACACCATGCCGACGTCGCGCGCCGGGTCGAAGGGGTGCTTCGCCGAGCCGATGCGCACCTCGCCCGCGTCGTGCGGGTGCAGGCCGGCGAGGATCTTGAGCAGCGTCGACTTGCCGCAGCCCGAAGGGCCGACGAGCGCGACCAGCTCGCCCGCCTGCACGTCGAAGCTGGCGTCCGAGATGGCGAGATGCCCGCCATAGCTCTTGCGCACCCCCGCGAGGTGAATGAAAGCCGCTTCCAGATTCGCCTTCGGCTCAGGCAACGCGCGCGTCCTTCGGCACGAGCAGCCGCTCCAGCCCGAGCACGATCGCGTAGAGCACCATGCCGAGCACCGTGATGAGCAGCACCGCCATGAACATGGCCGGCGTGTCCAGCGTGACCTGCACCTGCAGCATCAGGTAGCCGAGGCCCTTGTCCGAGCCGAGAAACTCGCCGACGATGGCGCCGGCGACCGCCAGGATCGCGCCCACCTTCATGCCGGAGAAGATGTAGGGCAGCGCGCCGGGGAGCTGGATCTTGGTGAAGAGCTGCCAGCGCGAGCCCTTGAGGGAGCGCACGAGGTCGAGGAGCTCGGGCTCGATCTCGCGCAGCCCCCGCGCGGTGGTGAGGAGGATCGGGAACACCGCGATCGAGAACGCCATGATCGAATTCGGCAGCACGCCGTACTTGAACCAGACGATGATCAGCGGTCCGAGCGCGACCTTGGGAACCATGTTGAGCGAGACGAGGAGCGGCATGAAGAACGCCTCCAGCGTCTTCGACCAGGTGAAGACGAGGGCGAGCGCCACGCCGACGACGAGGGCGAGGAAGTAGCCGCCGAAGATCTCGGTGCCGGTGACCGCGATGTTGGTCCACCAGCTGTAGTGCGACTCGAGCAGTGCGTTCACCGTGGGAATCGGCCCCGGCATGACGAACTTCGGCACGTTGCCCAGGCGCACGAAGAGATACCAGGCAACGATCAGCGCGACGTGCGCGAGCAGCGCGAGGCCGAAGCGGCCGAGCTTCGAGTTCATGCGAGCCACCTTTCGAGATTCGCCTTCACGAAGGCGTCGTCGGCGAGGTCGCCGTGCTCGCGGTACACGCGGTCGATCTCCTCGCTTTGTCCCGGCGACAGCGTCTCCTTCGGGTCGAGGCACCAGATCCCCTGCAGCAGGCCCTGGCGGCGCAGCACCTCGTGGCAGCCGGGGATGCAGCCGGCGAAGTCGTGCGCCACGTCGAAGAAGGCGCTGTTGCAGTCGGTGATGCGCGCGTCGAGCGCGAGCAGGTTTTCGTCAATGGCGCCCTCCTGAATCCTCTTCAGCAGAGAAACCGCGGTGCGTGTCCACACGCTCCAATGGCCCAGCAGCCCGCCGCGAATGCGCACCCGCACCGTTTCGTCCTGGCGACGCACATCGAAGGGCGTCGCCAGGTCCAACACGATGTGGTCGTCGTTGCCGGTGTAGAGGGCGATGCGCTCCTCGGCGCGCGCGGCGACCACGCCCTTGACGACGTCGAGGGTCGCGTAGCGGTTGAAGGGCGCGATCTTGATCGCCACCACGTTCTCGATCGCCGCGAAGCGCGCCCAGAACTCCATCGGCAG
>DASUFD010000064.1:0-3828 GCA_036274735.1 Burkholderiales bacterium | reverse complement strand
ACCTCGTGCCCGGCGAGCGCGAGCATCGCGCCGTAATAGCAGCCGACGGCGCCGGCACCCATCACTCCTATCCGCATCGCTCGATCATAGTGGACCCATGAAGAACGTCGACTTCTATTTCGATTTCGTCTCGCCCTTCTCCTACATCGCGCTGCATCGCCTCGACTCGCTCGCGTGCACGGCGTCGCTCAAGCCGGTGCTGTTCGCCGGCCTGCTCAGGCATTGGGGCCAGAAAGGGCCCGCCGAGATCCCGGCGAAGCGCCGGTGGACCTATCGCTGGTGCCAATGGTGGGCCGGCGAGCTCGGCATCCCGTTCCGCTTCCCCGCTGCGCATCCGTTCAATCCGCTGCACCACCTGCGACTCGCCCTAGCGTGCGGCAGCCGGCCGGAGGCGGTCAAACGAATTTTCGGAGCGATCTGGATGAACGGCGAGAATGCGAACGATCCCGCGCGCTTCGCCGCGCTGTGCGGCGAGCTCAATATCTCTCCGGTAGATTTGGAAACGGAAAACGTGAAAGCTGCGCTGAGAAGAAATACGGAGGAAGCCGCCGCGCGCAGCGTCTTCGGCGTGCCGAGCTTCGTCGCCGACGACGAAGTGTTCTGGGGCGCCGACTCGATCGAGTTCCTCGAAGCGTATCTGAAGGACCCGGCGGTGGTGCGCAACGACGAGATGCGCCGCCTCGACAGCCTCCCGGTCGGCTCCGCGCGCCGGGCCTAGCCGTACTTGCGCGTGTCTTCGATTACCTTGCCGTCGTTGGGCAGGGTGCCGGGCGCGACCAGCTCGGCCTCGCCGCGCAGGTGGGTGATCTCGCGAATCGAGGCGGCGATCGCTGCTTCCAGCCCATCGGGGCGCGAGGTCACCTCGCAGCGCAGCCGCATCTCGTCGCTGCCGGGCTCGCCACTCACCACGAGCCGCGCCCGCGCGATCTCCGGATGGCGACGCACGATGTCGTTCACCTGGCGCGGCGTGACGAACATGGCGCGCACCTTCGTGCTCTGATCGGCGCGGCCCATCCAGCCCTTGATGCGCACGTTGGTGCGGCCGCACGGGCTCGTGCCCGGAAGGACGGCCGAGAGGTCGCCGGTGGCGAAGCGGATGAGGGGATAGTCCTTGTTGAAGGTCGTGATCACGACCTCGCCCACCTCGCCCGGCGGCACGGGGTCGCCGGTGCCGGGACGGACGATCTCCAGGATCAGCGCCTCTTCGAGGATCATGCCTTCGGTGGGCTTGCCGTCGCGGCCGAGCGACTCGTAGGCAATGAGGCCGAGGTCGGCGCTGCCGTACATCTGCGTCACCGCGATGCCGCGCTCCTCCATGCTCTTGCGCAGGGGCGGCGGCAGGTATTCGGCACCGACTTGCGCGCGCTTCAGGCACGAGATGTCGGTCTTCAGCTCGTCGGCCTTCTCGACGATGAGCTTGAGGAAAGACGGCGTTCCCATGTAGCCGGTGACGCGCAGATCGCGGATCGCCGCGACCTGTGCCTCGGTCTGGCCGACGCCGGCCGGCACGACGGTGCAGCCGATCGCGAGCGCGCCGAGCTCCATCATCGAGGCGGCCGGCGTGAAGTGATAAGAGAAGGTGTTGGCCACGCGGTCGCCGGCGCGAAAGCCGCCGGCGAATAGCCCGCGCGCCGTTCGCCACCAGTCCTTGCCGCGTCCTTCCGGGTCGTAGACCGGCCCGGGCGAGACGAAGAGCTTGGCGAGCTTCTCGACCGGGGTGGCGTTCAGGCCGCCGAGCGGCGGCCGCTGCTTCTGCAGCGCCCCGAGTTCCGACTTGCGCGTGACGGGCAGCCGGGCGAGCGCGTCCCGGGATTTGACTTTCCGCGCATCCACCGAGGCCAATATCTTCTTGAAGCCGGGAGCTTGCCGCTTGGCGTGCGCGATAAGCCCGGGCAGCGCGGCCATGAGCGCTTTCTCGCGCGCTTTCGGCGAGCGGGTCTCCAGCCGGTCGTAGTGCCTCAAAGCCACCGCTTGCGTCGCCGGTACGACTTCACGTCGCGGAAGCTCCGGCGCCCGCCGGTCGAGTAGCCCAGATAGAACTCGCGCACGTCCTCGTTCTCGGCGAGCGACTTCGCCTCGCCGTCCATCACGACGCGGCCGTTCTCCAGGATGTAGCCGTAATCGGCATACCGCAGCGCGATGTTGGTGTTCTGCTCGGCGAGCAGGAAGCTCACCGTTTCCTTCTGATTGAGGTCCCTCACGATCTCGAAGATTTCCTCTACGAGCTGCGGCGCGAGCCCCATGGAGGGCTCGTCGAGCAGGATCATCTTCGGGTTCGCCATGAGCGCGCGGCCGATCGCCGTCATCTGCTGCTCGCCGCCGGAGGTATAGCCTGCCTGCGTGTTGCGCCGCTCCTTGAGCCGCGGGAAGTAGGCGTACACCTTGTCCAGCTCGGCGCGCACCTGCGCGCCGGTGCCGCGCGTATAACCCCCGGTGAGGAGGTTCTCCTCGACCGTGAGATGCTGGAAGCAGTGGCGGCCTTCCATCACCTGGACGACGCCGCGCTTCACCAGCTCCGCGGGCGACAGGCGATCGATCCGCTCGCCCCGGTATTCGATGAAGCCCTTGGTGACCTCGCCGCGCTCGCCCTTCAGCAGGTTCGAGACTGCGCGCAGGAGCGTGGTCTTGCCCGCGCCGTTGCCGCCGAGGAGCGCGACGATGCCGCCTTCGGGCACCTGCAGCGACACGCCCTTCAGCACCAGGATGACGTGGTTGTAGATGACTTCGATGCCGTTGACGTTGAGCAGGATCGGGGTCATCGCAATCTCCGGGCCGCCTGCGCCGGTCGTCGGCGCAGGCGGCGACGAGGCTCAGGCGCCCTTGCTGCAGTCGCGCGGGCTGACCTGCTTCTCCTTGGCGTACGCCGCGGCCGACTCCTTGATGATCGGCTCGATCACCTTCATGTCGGACTGGTAGACGCCGGAAGTGACCTTCCACTTGCTGCCGTCCCAGGTCTGCACGCTCGCGGCGTGCGCGCCCTGGTGGTTGGAGCAGCTGGTGTGGATCGGCTCCATGAAGCCCTCGAAGCCGAGCTTCTTGACCTGCGCGTCGTTGATGGCAAGGTTCTCGAGGCCCCAGCGTACCTGCTCGCCCGTGAGGGGCTTCTTGCCGAACTTCTGCTGGGCCCGCTTCACGCCCTCCACGGCCAGCATCGCCGACACCATGCCGCGGTTGTAGAGCACCTCGCCCACCTCGTCCTTGTTGGCTGCGGTGCCGTTACCCTTGTCGTACACGTACTTCATGATGTCCTGGTGCACCTTGCCGCGGCCGGCCGGCGCGAGGAATACGAGCGCGTTGTAGCCCTTGGCATCCTTGCCCGCGGGCACGACATCGGGCTCGGCGCCCGACCACCATACGCCGTACATCTTCTCCATCGGATAGCCGGTCGCGACCGCCTGCTTGATGGCCGTGGAGTTCATCACGCCCCAGCCCCAGAGGAAGACGTAGTCCGGGCGCTGTTGCCGGATCTGCAGCCAGGTCGCCGACTGCTCCACGCCCGGATGCGTGACCGGGAGGAGGAGCAGGTCGAAGCCGTGCATCTTCGCGCGCTTCTGCAGCAGCGGAATCGGCTCCTTGCCGTAGGGCGAGTCGTGATAGACGAGCGCGATCTTCTTGCCCTTCAGCTTGTCGAGGCCGCCCTCCTTCTTGGCCACGTGCTGCACCAGGATGTCGGCCGCGTCCCAGTACGTGCCGCCGAGCGGGAAGTTCCACATGAACACCGAGCCGTCGACCGAGTCGGCGCGCCCGTAGCCGGCGGTGATGAGCGGAATCTTGTCGCGCGGCGCCTTGTCGGTCAGCGCGAAGGTGATGCCGGTCGAAAGCGGCTGG
>DASUFD010000063.1:0-48965 GCA_036274735.1 Burkholderiales bacterium | reverse complement strand
GTAGTTCTTCGCCTCGCCCCCGTACTTCTTCGCCAGAATGTGCGTCATCGCCGCCGTCAGCGTCGTCTTGCCGTGGTCCACGTGACCGATCGTGCCCACGTTCACGTGCGGCTTGGTCCTCTCGAACTTTCCTTTGGCCATGTCCTTGCGCTCCTACTTCTTTTCCTTGTCGTCCTTGTTGATGATCGAGTCCGCCACGTTCTTCGGCGCCTCGGCGTAGTGCTTGAACTCCATGGTGTAGGTCGCGCGCCCCTGCGTGAGCGAGCGCAGCGTCGTCGAATAGCCGAACATCTCCCCGAGCGGGACCTCCGCCTTGATCGCCTTGCCGCCCGGCAGGTCTTCCATGCCCTGGATGACGCCGCGGCGCGAGGAGAGGTCGCCGATCACATCGCCCATCTTCTCTTCCGGGGTTTCGACTTCGACGGCCATGATGGGCTCGAGCAGGGTCGGCTGCGCCGAGCGCATGCCGTCCTTGAAGGCGAAGATCGCCGCCATCTTGAACGCGTTCTCGTTCGAGTCGACCTCGTGGTACGAGCCGTCGAAAAGCGTGACCCTGGCATCGACGACGGGGTAGCCGGCGAGGACGCCCTCCTGCAGCGCTTCCTTCACGCCCTTCTCGACCGCCGGGATGTACTCGCGCGGCACGCGCCCGCCCTTGATGGCGTCGACGAACTCGTAGCCCTTGCCGGGTTGCGGCTCGAGCTTGAGCCACACGTCGCCGTACTGGCCGCGGCCGCCCGACTGCTTGATGAACTTGCCTTGCTGCTCGATCGATTTCTTGAAGGTCTCGCGGTAGGCGACCTGCGGCTTGCCGACCGAGGCTTCGACGCCGAACTCGCGCTTCATCCGGTCGACGATGATTTCGAGATGCAGCTCGCCCATCCCGGAGATGATGGTCTGGCCCGACTCCTCGTCGGTGCGCACGCGGAACGACGGGTCTTCCTGCGCGAGACGCCCGAGCGCGACGCCCATCTTCTCCTGGTCGACCTTGGTCTTCGGCTCCACGGCCTGGGAGATGACCGGCTCCGGGAACTCCATGCGCTCGAGCGTGATGATGTTCTTCACATCGCAGATCGTCTCGCCGGTGACCACGTCCTTCAGGCCGACTACCGCAGCGATGTCGCCGGCGCGCACTTCCTTGATTTCCAGGCGCTCGTTGGCGTGCATCTGCAGCAGGCGGCCGATGCGCTCCTTGCGACCGCGCATCGACGTGTAGACGGTGTCGCCCGAGGTCAGCACGCCCGAATAGACGCGGATGAACGAAAGCTGACCGACGAACGGATCGGTCATGATCTTGAACGCGAGCGCGGCGAAAGGCTGGTTGTCGTCCGCGCTGCGGGTCGCGGGCTGGCCGTTTTCGGTCTCGCCCTTGACCGGCGGGATGTCGACCGGCGAGGGCAGGTAGTCGATGACGGCATCGAGCATCGCCTGCACACCCTTGTTCTTGAACGCCGAGCCGCACAGCATCGGCACGATCTCGTTATTGATGGTGCGGATGCGCAGGCCCTTCTTCAGTTCCTCGATGGACAGCTCGCCGGACTCGAGGTACTTGTTCATCAGCTCCTCGTTCGCCTCGGCGGCGACTTCAACCATCTTGTCGTGCCACTGCTTCGCTTCATCGGCCAGCTCGTCGGGAATCGGCTTGCGCTCGAACTTCATTCCCTGCGTCGAGTCGTCCCAGTAGATCGCCTGCATGGTCACCAGGTCGATGACGCCGGCGAACTTGTCCTCGGCGCCGATCGGCAGCTGGATCGGCACCGGATTGCCCTTCAGGCGCGTGCGAATGTGCTCGTAGGACTTGAAGAACGTGGCGCCGACGCGGTCCATCTTGTTGATGAACGCGAGGCGCGGCACGCGGTACTTGTTGGCCTGCCGCCATACCGTCTCGGACTGCGGCTGGACCCCGGCGACGGCGTCGTAAACCATGCAGGCGCCGTCGAGCACGCGCAGAGAGCGCTCGACTTCAATGGTGAAGTCGACGTGCCCCGGCGTGTCGATGATGTTGATGCGGTGCTCCGGGTAGGAAAGGTCCATTCCCTTCCAGAAGCACGTCGTGGCCGCGGAAGTGATGGTGATGCCGCGCTCCTGCTCCTGCTCCATCCAGTCCATGGTCGCGGCGCCGTCGTGAACCTCGCCGATCTTGTGGTTCACGCCGGTATAGAAAAGGATGCGCTCGGTCGTGGTCGTCTTCCCGGCGTCGATATGCGCCGAAATGCCGATGTTCCGATAACGCTCGATAGGGGTTTTACGCGCCACAGCCACGAGTCCTCACTTCAAAAACGATAATGCGAGAAAGCCTTGTTCGCTTCCGCCATGCGATGAACTTCCTCGCGCTTCTTCATCGCACCGCCGCGGCCTTCGGCCGCTTCCTGCAGCTCGCCCGCCAGGCGAACCGTCATCGATTTCTCGCCGCGCTTCTGCGCCGCTTCGCGGATCCAGCGCATGGCGAGCGCCACGCGCCGCACCGGACGCACTTCGACCGGCACCTGGTAGTTCGCGCCGCCCACGCGTCGGCTCTTCACTTCGACGATCGGCTTCACGTTCTGCACGGCCTGCGAGAACACCTCGAGCGGGTCCTTGCCGGACTTCTGCTTGATCGTGTCGAGCGCGCCGTAGATGATCCGCTCGGCAACCGACTTCTTGCCGCGGGTCATCAACACGTTGACGAACTTGGCGACCTCGACGTTGTTGAACTTCGGATCCGGCAGGATCTCGCGCTTGGGAACTTCTCTGCGGCGGGGCATGCGTTATTCCTCGGCCAGCGTATCAGGCGGATTTGGGCGCCTTCGCGCCGTATTTGGAGCGGCCCTGTTTGCGATCCTTCACGCCTTGCGTGTCGAGCGAGCCGCGCACGATGTGGTAGCGCACACCCGGGAGGTCCTTGACCCGCCCCCCGCGGATCAGCACCACCGAGTGCTCCTGCAGGTTATGGCCTTCGCCGCCGATGTAGCCGATCACCTCGAAGCCGTTGGTCAGGCGCACTTTCGCCACCTTGCGCAGGGCCGAGTTCGGCTTCTTCGGCGTCGTCGTGTAAACGCGCGTGCACACGCCTCGCTTCTGCGGCGATCCGGCGAGCGCCGGGACCTTCGACTTGGGCCGCTTGGCGAGACGTCCGCCGCGCACTAACTGGTTGACGGTAGGCATGTTTTTTCTGTTCCAGAAACAAACCGGGCGGCAATCGCTTGGAAGCAACTCGCCGCCCCGGGGCTAAAAAAGAGGCCGGATTATAAAGAGGAAATATGCCCGGCGCAAGAAAACCGGCGCGCCGATTTCCCGCTAGAGCGGGCGCGGTTCGCGGACGAAGCCGAAGCGGCGCTCGGCATGCCCTCGAGCGATGCGCGCGAGCCGCTCTGCCTGCTCCGCGTAGCGCTCAAGGTCGCGGTCGTCGAGAAGGGCGATGCCGGCATCGCCTTCGATGAGCACCGATCCTTCGTCGTCGAGATAGGTCGCGCGCGCGATGAACGGGCGTCCGCAGTGGTCGATCAGCGAGTCGCCCTCGTAGTGCACCACGAGAGGCGCATAAGCCAGGCTCACGTACACCCTCTGCGGTCCGTTCTGGAAGTACCAGCGACCGTGCTCGTCGCCCTGGTAGTTGCGCGCGATGAACTCGCGCAGCCCGGCGTGCAGCACCCGCTCGCCCTTGATCCGCCATTGCCCGCGCCGGTCGAGGCCGAGCCAGCCGTAGACCGCCGGCACGTTCGGCCACTTTGCCATGCTGCGCGCCACCGATGCATCCACGAAGCCGCCTCAGGCCGCGAGCGCGTCGATCGGCTGAGGCGCGTGTACGCCGAAGCCCTGAGCGAAAGCGACGCCCATCGCCTTCAGCCGTTCCAGCACGTCGGGCTCCTCGACGCATTCCGCGACGATCGAAAAGCCGAGGGGCACGCTCGCGCGAACGATCGAGTCCAGCTTGCCGCGTGCGACGTCGCTCGTCGTCAGCTTGCGGATGATGGCGCCGTCGACCTTTACGAACTGCACGCCGAGGTCCTGGATCGGCATGAACGACACGGCACGGCGGCCGAAGCCGTCCAGCGACACCGCGGTACCGAGCGCACGCGAGGCTTGCGCGAACTGCTTTGCCGCCGCCGGCCGCTGCAGCGCGTCGGCCTCGTCGATCTCGAAGCCGAGCGCCTCGGGCGACACGTTGTGCGACTTCAACTGCGCGGAGACGAACCGAGGGAACTCGGCGTCCTCGAGGGTCTGCGCGGAAACGTTGATCGTGAAGCGGCCGATGCGCGAGCCGGCCGTCAGCCGCTTCAGCGCATGACGTACGACCCACCGGTCGAGCTGCGGCATCATGCGGAAATGCTCGAAAACCGGAAGGAAATCGCCGGGAGGCATCAAGGCGCGCTCTTCCTCGCGCAATCGCACCAGCAGCTCGCCCAGAGGGTACGCCGGCGCCTCCTGCAGGGCGAGGATCGGCTGGCAGAAGAGCTGGAACTCATCGTTGTCGAGGGCGCTGCGCAGGCGCTCGATGGAAGCACTCCATCCAGCGAGCTGCGCGTCCATGCGGTCGGCGGGGAACTGCTCGTCCATGCCCGATTCTAGCTACCGCCCGCGCGGCGCCTCGCTGCCGGTTGGATAAAGGGATACAAGAGGCGCTCGCCGGCTGCAAAATTCCTCAAATGAGCGTGCGTATCGAACTCAACCACAAGATCCACGTGCTGACGCGTAAGGAGGAGCTCGACTCCGTGCGGCTGCCGGGAAAGGTGGTGGTCGTGCTGGACATCCTCTTCGCCACGACGACGATGGTCGCGGCGCTCGCCCACGGCGCCCTCGCCGTCGTGCCGGTGCTCGATGAGGCGGCTGCGCGCGCCGAGGGCCTGCGCCACGATGAAGGCAGCTTCGTGCTCGCCGGCGAGCTCTACGCGGAGACCCTGCCCGGCTTCGCGCATCCGGCTCCGCTCTCGCTCCTCGAGCATGGCGTGCGCGGAAAGAGCGTCATCTATTCCACGACCAACGGCACGGTGGCGCTCGCCCTCGCCGCGCAGGCGGCACACGTCTACTGCGGTGCCTTGCTGAACGCTGCTCGCCTTGTCGAGCATATCCTCGAGCGGCATGCCGGAGAGACGGTCCTGCTCGTCTGTGCCGGATCGGGGGCGAACTTCAACTTCGAGGACTTCTACGGCGCAGGCTGCTACGTCGAGCGCTTCGCCGAGCGCCTTGGCCCGGGCGCGGACCTTTCCGACGCTGCACGCGCCGCGCGAACCGTGTTCCGCAATGCGCCGCTTCCCCAGGCGCTGCTCGAGTGCCGGCTCGGGCGCATGATGGAGAAGCGCGGCTTGCGGCACGAGGTCGAGTTCGCCACGCGGATCGACGCCTTCCCGGTCGTGCCCCTGCTGGAAGCCGGGCGCCTGCGCCTCGTCTAGAACCGCTCCAGTTCGGCGCTGACGGCGAGGTGGTCGGAAAGCCTCGACCAGGGCTTGCCGCGATGCACTTCCGAATGCACGACATTGAAGCCGCGCACGTAGATGCGGTCGAGCTGCAGCATCGGCATCATGGCCGGGAAAGTGCGCGCCGCACGCCCGAAGCGAGCGAGCGAGACTTCGGTCATGCCCAGCCGGCGCTCGAGGATGGAAGAGGCGCGATGGCGCCAGTCGTTGAAATCCCCGGCCACGATGATCGGCAGATCCCGGGAAGCGAGCTCCTCCAGGCGCCGCGAGATCGCTTCGAGCTGGCGCGCTCGGCCGCGCTCGTGCAGCGACAGATGCACGCACACGCAATGCAGGTTGCGCCGCCAGCCGGGCACGGCTACCACGCTGTGCAGCAGTCCGCGCCGCTCATAGCGGTGGTCGGAGATGTCCTCGTTCTCGAAAGAGACGAAGCCGAAGCGCGACAGGATGGCGTTGCCGTGGTGGCCGTGGTCGTAGACCGCGTTCTGGCCGTAGCAATGCTGCCACTCGCTGCCGGCGAGAAAGGCGTGCTGCGGCTCCTCCGGGTGCGCCGCGTAGCGCATGGCGAAGCGCTGGTTGAGACCCTGCACCTCCTGCAGGAAGACCAGGTCCGGATCGAGCGCACGCAGGCCGTCGCGCAGGTCATGGATCACCATCCGGCGGTTGAAGTGCGAGAGGCCTTTGTGGATGTTGAGTGTGACGACGCGCAGGCGCTCGATCACCTTCGCGCCTCCTCCCCGCCGCAGCCAGCGGCGGCATGCTCGCCGAGAATCACGATGGCGTCCCGGTTCGACCAGGAGAAGCACTTTTCTGCGGCTTCCCGCCAAGGTAGCCAGGCGAACGCGGTGTGCTCGTCGGGGGCCAGCCGCACGCTCGCGCGTTGCGATAGCCGCAAACCGAACACGTGCTCCACGTTGTAGAGAACGCCGGACGCGAAGCGATGCCGCCACTGCGCATAGATCTCGAAGGTGTTCACGAGGTTCCACTTCGCCAGCGTCCCGCCGCGGGCCTCGATCCCGGTCTCTTCGCGCACCTCGCGCGCCGCCGCCTCCTCGAGCGGCTCGTCGAGGCGGTCGAGCGAACCGGTCACCGATTGCCAGTAGCCGGCGCGCATCCTGCGCTCGAGGAGCAGCACGTCGAGCGCCGCGGTGTGTACGACGACCAGGACGGAGACCGGCAGCTTCGGTGTCACGACTCGCCCGGCAGGTCGGGCAGCGCGAGCTCGCGTTGCGGATCGACGAACACGGCAAAGAAAGGTCGCGAGCGGGCCGCCCAGAACTGCGCGCTCGAGCGCAGGACGTCGAGCAGCATCTCGAGCTCCTTCCCGCTCGGGAACGTCTCGAACAACAGCAGTTCCCCGCCCGCCGGACGCCAGGATAGATCGCCGAGGCAGTCTTCCAGCGCGTCCCAGTTGCGACCGAACCAAGCGGGGAACTCGAGCGCCCGCGCCAGCGCATCGAAGACACCCTGCTTCGCATCGATACGCACGACCTCGAGCGAGCTGCCACGAGCGGCGTCCACGATCTGCGCTGCACGCGTTGCACGATAGGCGCCGGAGCGCGACGCGTCCTGCAGCCGCTCGCCGAGCTTGCTCATTGGGGAATGATGCGCCGGAACGAGCGGTAGTGATCATCGGTGTAATAAAGCTCGCCGCCGCGGCCGGCGACGATGCGCCGCGGCCCGCGGTCGCGCAGCCCGGGCGTCGTGACCGTGTACTCGCGATAGTAGCCGTGCGGATGCCGCGGCAGCTGTCGTTCCCGATTGGCGAACACCACGCCGTCGCGGGCATAGGGAAACGGACCGCCGGCGCGGATGAGCGCGAGAGTCGCTCGCGCTTCCGGCGGCAGCTCATGCAGGTCGACGTCGCCGGCCAGGGCGCCGGCCGCACCGAGCCAGAGCGAAACGAAAGCCGCCAGCCACCAGCGCATCAGGCCTTGGGCTTCTCCCGAAGGCGAATCCCGAGCTCGCGCAGCTGCTTCTCGTCCACGGGGCTCGGCGCTTGCACCAGCAGGTCCTGCGCCCGCTGCGTCTTGGGGAAGGCGATCACGTCGCGGATCGATTCCGCGCCGGCCATCAGCGCCGTCAAGCGGTCCAGGCCGAAGGCGATGCCCCCATGCGGCGGCGCGCCGTATTGCAGGTTGTCGAGCAGGAAGCCGAACTTGGCGCGCGCTTCCTGCGCCGAGATGCCGAGCGCCTGGAACACCTTGGCCTGCACGTCGGCGCGATGGATCCGCACCGAGCCGCCGCCGATCTCCCAGCCGTTGAGCACCATGTCGTAGCCTTTGGAGAGCGCGCGCGCGGGGTCGCTCGCGAGGAGATCCTCGTGGCCGTCCTTCGGCGCCGTGAATGGATGGTGCATCGCCGACCAGCGCTTTGCGTCCTCGTCCCGCTCGAACATCGGGAAGTCCACCACCCAGAGCGGCCGCCATTCGTTGGCGACGAGCCCCTTGTCCTGGCCGATCTTGAGGCGCAGGGCGCCGAGGGCGGCGTTGACGATCCCGGCCTTGTCCGCGCCAAAGAAGACGACGTCGCCGTTCTTGGCTCCGGTTCGCTCGAGGATTTGCCGCAGCACGTCGACCGGCAGGAACTTGACGATCGGCGATTGCAGGCCTTCCGGCAGCTTCGCCGCGTCGTTCACCTTGATGTAGGCAAGCCCTTTCGCGCCATAGTTGGCTACGAAGGGCGCTAGATCGTCGATCTCCTTGCGCGTGAGCTCGCAGGACACCTTGAGCGCCGCGACTCGCCCTCCCGCCATCTCCGCCGCCTGGCGGAACACCTTGAAGTCGACCGCCTTCATCAGGTCGGTGAGCTCGGTGAGCTCCAGCGCGATGCGCATGTCCGGCTTGTCGACGCCGAAGCGCGCCATGGCCTCGGCATAGGAAAGGCGCGGGAACGGCTGCGGCAGCTCGGCGCCGAGGACGTCGCGGAACACCTGGCGGATCAGGCCCTCCGTCAGCTCCTGGATGGCGAGCTCGTCGAGAAACGAGGTCTCGATGTCGATCTGCGTGAACTCCGGCTGCCGGTCGGCGCGCAGGTCCTCGTCGCGGAAGCACTTCACGATCTGGTAATAGCGGTCGAAGCCCGCCACCATGAGGAGCTGCTTGAAGAGCTGCGGCGACTGCGGCAGCGCGAAGAATTCGCCGGGATGGACGCGGCTCGGCACCAGGTAGTCGCGCGCCCCCTCCGGCGTGGAGCGCGTCAGCATCGGCGTCTCGATGTCCATGAAGCCGTGCGCATCGAGGTAATCGCGCACCGCCATGCTGACCCGGTAGCGCAGCTTGAGGTTCCGCTGCATGGGCTCGCGCCGCAGATCGAGCACTCGATGGGTGAGGCGCGTGATTTCGGACAGATTTTCGTCGTCGAGCTGGAAAGGCAACGGCGCCGCCGGGTTCAGCACCTCGACGCGCTCGGCCAGGATCTCGATCTCGCCGGAGCGCAGCTCCGGATTCGCGGTGCCTTCCGGCCGGCGCCTGACCTTGCCGGTGACCTGAAGCACGTACTCGTTGCGCAACCGCTCGGCGGTCTCGAACGCCTCGCGCCGGTCGGGATCGAAGACGACCTGCGCAAGGCCCTCGCGGTCGCGCAGGTCGATGAAGATGACGCCGCCGTGATCGCGGCGGCGGTGTGCCCAGCCGCACAGCGTCACGCTGCGATCGACGAGCGCGGCGCTGAGCTCGCCGCAGTAGTGTGTGCGCATGTTGCTATTTTGCCGAGGGGGATCGAGGCAGCGGCGGCACCACGCCCATGGAGATGATGTACTTGAGCGCCTGGTCGACGGTCATATCGAGCTCGACCACCTGGCTGCGGCGCACGATGACGAAATAACCGCCGGTCGGGTTGGGCGTGGTCGGCACATAGACGCTCAGGCAATCGTCGGGCAGGTGATTCGCCACGTCGCCCCCGGGAGCCCCGGTCAGAAAGGCGATGGTCCACATGCCCTCGTGCGGCCATTGCACGAGCAGCGCCTTGCGGAACGCCTGGCCGCTCGAGGAGAACAGCGTGTCGGAGATCTGCTTCACGCTCGAGTAGATCGAGTTCACCACCGGGATGCGATGCAGGATCTGGTGCCAGAGCTGCACCAGCCGCGCCCCGAAAAAGTTCGTGGCGAAGACGCCGGTCAGGAAGACGACCACGATCGTGAGGATCGCGCCGAGCCCCGGGATGTGCACCCCGAGCCAGCGCTCGGTCTGGAAGGAGTCCGGCAGCAGGAGCAGCGACTGGTCGAGCGCGCCGAAGATGACCTTCAGGACCCAGATGGTGATCACCAGCGGGATCCAGATGAGCAGGCCGGTGATGAAGTACTTTCTCACGGCTCCGGAAATGAAAAGGCCCGGCAACGGCCGGGCCGGTCAGTCAACCCGCTCGCCTCTCAGGCAGCGGCTTTTGATTCGCTCTTCTTCTCGGGCTTCGGGTCGGGCTTCGTTTCGCCCTTCGCTTCGGGCTTCGCTTCGCCCTTCGCCTCGGCCTTCGGTTCGGACTTGGTTTCCGGCTTCTTCGCCGGCCCCTTGAAGTCGGTGGCATACCAGCCGCTTCCCTTGAGCTGGAAGCCTGCGGCGCTGAGCAGCTTGGTGAAGGCCGGCTTGCCGCAGGCGGTGCACACCGTGAGCGGGGCCTCGGAGATCTTCTGTAGCACCTCGGCCTGGTGACCGCATTCGCTGCAGCGATATTCGTAGATGGGCATGGGTAATCCCTTGGCGCGCGATTATATCGCTGATTTTGGGGCGCTATTGCCCATTTCAAGCGCCGCCTCGACTAGCTGCGCAGGGTCGCGAGCAAGCGCTGCGGGCGCAGCAGGAGGTGGCGTGTTCGTCGCTCAGTCCCGCCCGTCAATCATGCCGAACTCCGCCGGCACCTTGGCATAGAAGACTCGGAGGTTCTCTTCGCGGACGAGCTCGATAAGCTTCCCCGCCTCCTCCTCGGTCACGATGAACTCCACCTCGACCGTGAGGTCGCCAGCGAGCTCGAAGAAATGCTGCTCGTGCAGCACGCCGTGCCGGCCGAAGCCCGCGATGGCGCGAAAGGCCGAACCGCCATGAATGCCGAGTCTCTTGGCCGCTTCCAGCAACCACTCGTAGAGCAGGATCCCGTGGTGCTTGCGGTTCTCGTGGACGTAGAAGCGCAGAAACGTCCCTTGCATGGATCACCTCAACAGTAGGCGCACCACGCCCAAGCCGGCTAGCGTCATCAGCACCGACCCGACCAAGTGAGCGAGGATGAGAGCACCGGCCCAGCCGAATTGCTCACGCATGAGGAGGGTGACCGACTCGGCGGAGAAAGTGGAGAACGTCGTGAGACCGCCGAGGAATCCGGTCATGACGAGAAGACGCACTTCGGCAGGCAGGGACTCGTAATGCGAGAGATAGCCCATCGCCAAACCCATCAGCAGCCCGCCGAGCATGTTGGCCGAAAGAGTTCCCAGGGGGAGGGTGGGAAACACCGGATTGAGGACCGCGCCGAGCCACCAACGCAACCACGCGCCGAGCGCCGCACCGCCGCCTACGGCGAGCAAACCAAGACTCGTCACCTGAACCTCCGACAGTTGTTATTCCGCTCGCCAAGCTCTTCGGACGGACAAAAAAATGCCTACGTCCGCGCCTTGTTCCGGCGTGCAACGTAGGCATCATCAGCCTCGCGGCGGTTAACGGAGGAATACCATCTCCGGAGCGGCCGATCATATCGGAACGCCGCTCGCAACGGCAATTCGCTGTCAGAACGGGATGTCGTCCTCCATGTCGTCGAACTTGCCGGCCGGCTTCTTGCCGGCGCCCGCCGGCTCGGCTGCCTTGGGCGCCGCCCGCTCGGCGCGCGGCTCGCCGCTGCCCGCGCGCGAGCCGAGCATCTGCATGGTGTCGGCGACGATCTCCGTCGTGTAGCGGTCCTGGCCCTCCTTGTCCTGCCACTTGCGCGTGCGTAGCCTGCCCTCGACGTACACTTGGGACCCCTTGCGCAGGTACTCGCCGGCGATTTCGGCGAGGCGGCCGCGGAACATCACGCGGTGCCACTCGGTTTCCTCCTTCTTTTCGCCGCTCGCCTTATCCGTCCATTGATGGGAGGTGGCGATCGATACATTGGTAATCGCCGCCCCGTCGGGCATGTACTTGGTCTCCGGATCGCGCCCGAGATTGCCAACCAGGATGACCTTGTTTACAGACGCCATTTCACACCTCCCCGCTGACCAGTTTGCGTACGCTGCTCTCGTCCCACTCGCCCGCGACGACCTTCAGCCGCGCGACGCGCTGCTCGCCCAGCACCTGGGCTTCGCGCACACCGCGCACAGCCGCGAGGGCCCCTTGCAGACCGTCGAGATTCACGCCTGCTGCAATGCTAAACGTGAGACTCGCAAGATCGTTGACCGCGCGTCGCGGCGCTCGCATGCCGAGCGCCACCGCGAACCACAGCGCGCATAGTAAGGCCGCGGTGCCGAACACCGCCCTCGGCCCGAGGTGCTCGGCCACCGCGCCGCCGATCAGGCCGCCGAAGAACACCCCCAGAGTCTGCGTGGTGTTGTAGACGCCGATCGCCATGCCTCGCCCCTGCGCGGGGGCCGTGCGCGACACGAGTGCCGGCAGCATCGCCTCGAGAATGTTGAAAGCAATGAAAAAGCCGAGCATGAGCACCGCCAGGCCGAAGCTGCCGGAGACGCCGCCGGCAAGCCCGGCGAGGGTCAGGGCGAGCAGCGCGACGGCGCCGAGCAGGACCGGCTTCGGTCGGTTGCGCCGGTCGGCATAGAAGACGGCCGGCGTCATCAACAGGAACGACAAGCCGAGCACCGGCAAATAGATCTTCCAATGCTCGGCGAGCGGCCAACCGGCGTGCACGAGCATCGGCGGGACGACCACGAACATCGCGTAGAGAACCATGTGCAGGACGAAAATGCCGATGTTCAGCCGCAGCATTTCCGTACTCACGACCTGCGCGAGCCTTGGCGGCCGCTGCGGCTCGCGGCCGGCGGGGGCCGGCGGCGGGCTCGGAACAAGGTAGCGGACCACGACGATCGCGGCGAGGGACAGTATGCCGGTGAGCGCGAACACGCCGCCCATGCCGACATAGCGGTAGAGGACGGGCGCACCCACCATCGAAGCCGCGAACATCAGGCCGATCGTCGCGCCGATCATCGCCATGATCTTCGTGCGGTGCTGCTCGCGCGTCAGGTCGGCGGCGAGCGCCATGGCGACCGAGTTGATCGCGCCCGAGCCTTGCAGCAGGCGCGCGGCGATCGCGGTCCAGATGCTGGTCGCGACGATGCCGAGGAAGCTGCCGGCGGCGAAGATGAGCAGGCCGGCGTAGATAAGCGGCTTGCGTCCCCAGCGGTCCGAGGCCATGCCGAAGGGGATCTGCAGGCAGCCCTGCGCGAGGCCGTAGCCGCCGATCGCGATGCCGACCAGCGTCAGGTCGTCGCCGCCGCGCAGCGTCGCCGCGTGCACGGCGAAGACGGGCAAAATGAAGAAGAGCCCGAGCATGCGCAGGCCGTAGACCGCGGCGAGGCTCGCGCCGGCGCGCAGCTCCGACGCATTCATTCGCTCGGTCGTTCGATCGGCGCTCAAGGAAAACCGCGGGGCGGAGTCGGGCGGGAAAACGAAACGCGCTATAGTAGCAAGTTTCGCTTTTTCGGCCGACGCTCGACTCGCAGCTCGATGGACAGCATCAGGATCCGCGGCGCACGCACGCACAACCTTAAGAACGTAAGCCTCGATCTCCCGCGCGAGCGGCTGGTCGTCATCACCGGGCTCTCGGGCTCCGGGAAGAGCTCACTCGCCTTCGACACCCTCTATGCCGAGGGGCAGCGGCGCTACGTCGAATCGCTCTCCGCCTACGCGCGCCAGTTTCTCGAGCTCATGGAGAAGCCCGACGTCGACTTGATCGAGGGCCTGTCCCCGGCCATCGCCATCGAGCAGAAGGCGGCGAGCCACAATCCGCGCTCGACGGTGGGCACGGTCACCGAGATTCACGACTACCTGCGGCTCGCCTTTGCGCGCGCCGGCACGCCGTACTGCCCGCAGCACGGCCTCGCGCTCGAGGCGCACACCGTGTCGCAGATGGTCGACCATCTTCTCGCGCTTCCCGAGGACACGCGCCTCATGGTGCTCGCGCCCGTGGTGGCGGCGCGCAAAGGCGAGCAGGTCGACCTGCTCGAGGAGCTGCGCGCGCAAGGCTTCTCGCGCGTGCGCATCGACGGCGCGGTCCACGAGCTCGACGCGGCGCCGCGGCTCGCCAAAAATCGCGCGCACACGATCGACGTCGTCGTCGATCGGCTGCGCGTGCGCGCCGACGCGCGGCAGCGACTCGCCGAGTCGCTCGAGACCGCGCTGCGCCACGCCGACGGCCGCGCCGTCGTGGTGGAAACCGACTCCGCGCGCGAGCATGTCTTCTCGGCGCGCTACGCCTGCCCGGCGCCCGGCTGCGACTATGCCCTGCCGGAGCTCGAGCCGCGGCTCTTCTCCTTCAACAACCCGATGGGCGCCTGCCCGCGCTGCGACGGCCTGGGCAGCGTGCAGTTCTTCGACCCGAAGCGCATTGTCGTTCACCCGAACCTGTCGCTCGCGAGCGGTGCCATCCGCGGCTGGGACCGGCGCAACGCCTTCTACTACGCGATGCTGCAGGCGCTCGCCAAGCATTACGGCTTCGATCTCGAGCAGCCGTGGGAGATGCTCGACGATTCCGTGCAGCAGACGATCCTCTACGGCTCGGGCAAGGAGAAGATCGCCTTCCGCTATGCGAGCGAGCACGGCCGCTCGAGCGTGAAGGAGCATGCCTTCGAGGGAATCGTGCCGAGCTTCGAGCGGCGCTATCGCGAGACCGATTCGTCGGTGGTGCGCGAGGAGCTGGGGAAGCTCATCAACGTCCGGGCCTGCCCGGAGTGCGGCGGCTCGCGGCTGCGCGCCGAGGCGCGCCACGTACGGCTGGGCAGCGCGACGCTGCACGACATCTCGCGCTGGCCGCTCGCGCAGACCCTGCAGTTCTTCAGGGACTTGAGCCTGAGCGGCGCCAAGGCGCAGATCGCCGAGCGAATCGTGCGCGAGGTGACGAATCGCCTCCAGTTCCTCGTCAACGTGGGGCTCGACTACCTCGCGCTCGAGCGCTCCGCGGAGACGCTGTCCGGCGGCGAAGCGCAGCGCATCCGCCTCGCGAGCCAGATCGGCTCCGGACTGACGGGAGTGATGTACGTGCTCGACGAGCCGTCGATCGGCCTTCACCAGCGCGACAACGCGCGCCTGATCGAGACGCTCAAGCACCTGCGCGACCTCGGCAACTCGGTAATCGTGGTCGAGCACGACGAGGATGCGATTCGCGCGGCGGACCACGTGGTGGACATGGGCCCGGGCGCCGGCGAAGCGGGCGGCAAGGTCGTCGCCGAAGGCTCGGTCGAGGACATCGTCGCGAGCGCGGCGTCGCTCACCGGCGCCTATCTCGCCGGACGGCTTGCCATCCCGGCGCCGCTGCGGCGCCGGCGAGCGAGCGAGCGGCGGCTTGTCGTGCGCGGCGCGCGCGGCCACAACCTGAAGGACGTCACCCTCGAGCTGCCGCTCGGGCTCTTCGTCTGCGTGACCGGCGTGTCCGGCTCGGGCAAGTCCACGCTGATCAACGACACCTTGCATGCCGCGGTGGCGCGCGCGCTGCACGGGGCGGCGATCGAGCCGGCGCCGCACGATTCGATCGGCGGCATCGAGCAGCTGGACAAGGTGATCAGCGTCGACCAGAGCCCGATCGGCCGCACGCCGCGCTCGAATCCGGCAACCTACACCGGCCTTTTCACGCCGATTCGCGAGCTATTCGCCGGCGTGCCCGAGGCGCGCGAGCGTGGCTACGACGCGGGCCGGTTCTCCTTCAACGTGAAGGGCGGGCGCTGCGAGGCCTGCCAGGGCGACGGCCTGATCAAGGTGGAGATGCATTTCCTCGCCGACATCTACGTGCCCTGCGACGTCTGCCACGGCAAGCGCTACAACCGCGAGACGCTCGAGGTGCGCTACAAGGGCCGCAATATCCACGAAGTGCTCGAGATGACGGCGACGGAAGCGGCGACGTTCTTCTCCGCCGTGCCCTCCGTCGCGCGCAAGCTGCAGACGCTCATCGAGGTCGGCCTCGGCTATGTGCGCCTCGGCCAGCCGGCGACCACGCTCTCGGGCGGCGAAGCGCAACGCGTCAAGCTCGCGCTCGAGCTCTCGAAGCGCGACACGGGCCGCACGCTCTACATCCTCGACGAGCCGACGACCGGGCTGCACTTCCACGACATCAAGCTGCTGCTCGAGGTCCTCACGCGCCTGCGCGATGCCGGCAACACGGTCGTCGTCATCGAGCACAACCTCGAGGTGATCAAGACCGCCGACTGGGTGATCGATCTGGGTCCCGAGGGCGGCGAAGGGGGCGGGCGCATCGTCGTGCAGGGAACGCCGGAGCAAGTGGCGAGCGCGCCCGGAAGCCATACCGGCCGCCACCTCGCGCGCGCCTTGACGAACACGAACGTTCGTACTATTCTTCCGGCGCGTGAGCACGACGACGAAAGGCGAGCAGACCCGCACCGCGATCCTCGACGAGGCGCTCAAGGTCGCAAGCAGGCTCGGGCTTGAAGGCCTGACGATCGGCAGCCTCGCCGAGGTGACCGGCATGTCGAAGTCGGGGCTGTTCGCCCATTTCGGCTCCCGCGAAGGCCTGCAGCTCGCCGTGCTCGAGCACGCCGCGCAGCGCTACGGCGAGACGGTGCTGGGACCGGCGCTCAAGATCGAGCGTGGGCTGCCGCGGCTGCGCGCGATGTTCGAGCGCTGGCTCGACTGGGCGATCGCCTCCGGCCTGCCGGGCGGCTGCATCATGATCGCCGCGGCGGCGGAGTACGACGACCGGCCCGGGCCGATCCGCGACGCGGTCATCGCCAACCAGCACCGCGGCATGGCGCTCACGCAGAAGGCCGTGCGGCTCGCCGTCGAGGAAGGCCACCTGCGGCCCGACACCGACCCGGAGCAAATCTCCTTCGAGCTGCTCGGCATCGTGCTCGCTGCGCACAATCACCGGCGCCTGCTTGGCGACAAGGAAGCGCGTAGCCGCGCCCTCGTCGCGTTCGAGCAGCTCGTCGCTCGCCACGCGACGCGCAAAGCCGCGCCTCGCACCGCTTCCGCCTGAAGAAAGGACCGCCATGCCTGCCAGCCTGTCGCTACCAAGGATTAGCACGAACGTTCGCTTCGCTGCCTCGGCGCTGCTCTTTCCCGAGCTCGCCGGTGCATGGGCCGAGCGACTGTTCCTCACCCCGCCGCGCAGCCGCGATGCGGCTGCGACCGCGCTCGATCTCATCGATGCGCGCGCGAGCTTCGTGGAGCACAAAGGACGCGCGATCGCGACCTGGCGCTGGGGTAGCCGCGACGCTCCCGCGGTGCTGCTCGCGCATGGGTGGGGCGGGCATGCGGCGCAGATGCGCCCCTTCGTCTTCCCGCTGCTCTCCGCGGGCTTCCGGGTGATCGCCTACGATCAGCCCGCGCACGGCGTTTCGGAAGGCCGCCTTACCGGCCTTCCAGATTTTACGGACGTGCTTCGCGAAGTGACCGCTCACCACGGCGACGTGCAGGCAGTCATAGCGCATTCGCTCGGCGCAGCGGCCGTGGCGCTCGCGCTGGCCGATCGCAAGCTGAGCCTCGCCTCGACGGTCCTCATCAGCCCGCCCGCAGACTTGGTCGGCTACTCGCGGCGCTTCGCGCGCTGGTACTGGATGCCGGAAGCGGTGCGACGCGCCATGCAAACGGCCATCGAGGAGCGCTACGGAGTCCTGTGGGAGAGCTTGGATGTCAGACGCCTGGCGGGCCGCGTACTCGCGCGCGCGCTCGTGATCCACGATCGCGACGACCGCGTCGTGCCCTGGACGCAGGGCGCGCAGGTCGCGCACCACTGGCCGGGCGCGCGGCTGCTTAGCACCGACCGGCTCGGCCATCGCCGCATCCTCGAGAACGATGTGGTGACGCGGGCGGCCGCCGATTTCGTGAGCGGCCGCTCGAGCGTCGTTCACCCGGCCCGTCCGGAGTTACCCACCCCCGCGCCGCTCTACTGATGAACCGCACCTTGTCGGTTTCCTGGAGCGACCCGAGCGCGCTCGCCACCGCGGGGCGACGCATGGCCGGCATCGCCTTGCTGCGCGCCATACGCGACGGCGATCTGCCGCCGCCGCCCATCTCGCAGCTGCTCGGCTTTCGTCTCGTCGAGGTCGACGACGGTCGCGCGGTGTTCGAATGCATTCCCGGCGAGCAGCACTACAACCCGATCGGCGTGGTCCACGGCGGGCTCGCCATGACCCTGCTCGATTCGGCGATGACGTGCGCGGTTCAGACGCGCGCGGCTGCGGGCAGCGGCTACACGACCGTGGAGGCGAAAACGAACTTCATTCGCCCGATCACCGCCACCACGGGAGCTATTCGCGCTATCGGCACGGCGCTACACGTCGGCGGCCGCCTCGCGACTGCCGAGGGCCGCCTGCTCGACGCCGCCGGCAAGCTATATGCGCACGCTACGACCACCTGCATCGTGCTAAACGGGGGCTAGCGACTCGTCGCGCCAGGCGAGCTGGCGGCCGTGATGCTCGGCGAGGCTCGCCCGATGGCCGATCGAGACTAGGGTGGTCTCGGGCAGCCGCTCGCGCACCAGGCGGTAGAGCGCGTCCTGCGCGTCCTCGGGCAGCGACGCGGTCGCTTCGTCGAGGAACAGCCAATCCGGCCGGATGAGCAGCGCACGCGCGAAAGCGAGCCGCTGCTGCTCGCCACCGGAGAGCACCTGCGCCCAGTTCTCGCGCCGCTCGAGCTCGTCGGCGATCTGCGGCAGCCCTACCGCGTTGAGCGCCGCGCGGACCGTCTCGTCGCTGAAGCCCGAGGCGTCTTCCGGATAGGTGACGGCGTGTTTCAGCGAGCCGATCGGGAAATAGGGCTTCTGCGGCAGGAAAAGCACGCGCGCTCCCTTCGGCATGACCACCCTTCCCTTCCAGTACGGCCAGATGCCGGCCATGGCGCGGAAGAACGTCGACTTGCCCGCGCCCGAGGGCCCGGTCACGAGCACATGCTCGCCAGGCACGAGGTCGATCGAGGTCGGGCGCAGCAGCGGCTTGCCCTTCGGCAGCGCGAGCTCGAGGCCCGCCAGGCCGATCTGCACCTGCGGCGATGCGACGTGCTCGCCCGCCGCCTCGCCGGCTTCGCGGCGCGCGCGCTCGAGCGACGCGCTGAAGCTCGTCAGCCGGTCTACCGTCGCCTTCCACGTGGCGAAGTCCGGGTAGGCGTCGATGAACCAGGAGAGCGACATCTGCACGTTGCGGAACGCCGAGGCGATCTGAAAGATCACGCCGAGACCGACCGCCCCCGAGAAGAAGCGCGGCGCGGCGACGACATAGGGAAAGATGATCGCGAGCTGCGCGTAGAAGGACGTGAACCAGTTGAGCTGCTTGCGCTTCTTCATGATCCCCCACCAGTTGCGCACCACGTACGAGAAGCGGTCGCGGAAGTTGGCGAGCTCGAGCGGCTCGCCGCGATAGAGCGCCACGCCTTCGCTGTTCTCCCGCAGGCGCACCAGCGAATAGCGGTAGTCCGCCTCGAAGCGCTGCTGGTCGAAGTTGAGCGGGATGAGGCGCCGCCCGACGAGGTTGGTGAGCCAGGTGCCGACGCCCGAGTACACGACGGCGACCCAGAACATGTAGCCGGGGATCGAGATGCCGGCGAAGCTGAAGTCTCCCGACAACGCCCAGAGGATCACCGTGAACGAGGCGAGGGTCACCACCGCCGAGAGCAGCCCGGTGCCTAGGCTCAGCGTCATCTCGACGAACATGCGCAGGTCCTCGGCGATGCGCTGGTCCGGGTTGTCGACTCCCTGGTCGACGAGCTGCAACCGGTAGTACGCGCGATCGGCGAGCCACGCGGCGAGGAAGTGATCGTTCAACCATGCCCGCCACTCGATGAGCAGCATCTGCTGCAGATACAGCCGGTAGACGCCCGCGACGATCCAGAGCAGCGCGAGGTACGTGAAGCGCCAGAGCTGCCGAAAAAACTCGCCCTGATCCTTGTTCTCGAAGGTGTTGTAGAAATCCTTGTTCCAGAGATTGAACTGCACCTCGAGGTAGACGAGCGCGAGCGAGAGACCGATCACGGCACCGAGCAGCGCGAGCCCTTTCGCGCGCTGCTCGGAAGTCCAGTATGGTTTCGCGAGCGCCCAGAAAGCGCTTAAAAATCTTGGATTTCGCATGACACACCTGAGAAACGAGGTGACGGAGTTTACAGAACCGACGAGGCGGGATAACGTCCCATCAATGTCCTCCGGCCGCGTTTTTCGCTTCGCCCCGACGCCGGAGCACGACGCCCGCCATCTCTTCGTTTTCCTGCACGGCTGCGGCGCAACGGCGCAATCGATGATTCCCATCGCTTTCAAGTTCCAGGCGCGCTTTCCGAGTGCGGCGCTCGTCGTGCCGAGCGGCTTCGACCCGGATGCGCGCGGCGGCGCCGCCCAGGACTGGTATCCGACGCGCGGACTCAACTGCGACAACCATCGCGAGCGCGTCGCGGCGGTGCTGCCCGACGTCGAGGACCTGGTGCGGCGCGAGCAGACCAACTTCGGCGTGCCCGCGAGCCGAACGGTATTGATCGGTTTCTCGCAGGGCGGCACGGTCGCCCTCGAAGCGGTGAAGACGCCGGGGGTCGCCGGCGCGGTCGTCGCGTTCTCGGCGCGCTTCGCTCGCCTGCCGGGCTGCGGCGCGCGGATCGGCTCGCGCATCCATCTCGTGCACGGTGAGTTCGACTCGGTCGTCTCGCGCGTCTATGCCGAGCGTGCGGCCCGCGTGCTCGCGGGGTTGCACGTGCCGGTGACGCTCGACATCGTCGAAGATCTCGGCCATGCGCTCTCGCACCGCGCGATCAGCCTCGGCTCGCTGCGACTGCTCCAGGGCATCTACGAGGGACGTCGCGCCACGCTGCACTGAGTCGCTAGCGGCCGAGGCGCTCGATCATCCCCATGACGGCGCGCATCTGCGGCGCGCTGCGCGTCGCGTAGTCGGGTCCGGTGTAGCCCCACCAATCCCAGCAGCCGCGTGGATTGAAGAGCCACAGGTAGCGAGCGATGGTCTGGGGATAGAGGACGATCAGGTGATTCGTGTCCGCCCAGCGGTTGTAGCCGGCATGCAGCACGAACGCCTTGCCGACGACGTCCGCCTCCTGGCGGCAGCCGTGGAAGGCGACGTGGATGCGGCAGCGATCGGTCTCGCAAGCCCTCGGGATGTAGACGAAGCCTGCATCGGCCAGGCTGATGGCATAAGGCGAGCCGTCGGCGAAGGGCTTCTGGTCGAACTCGACGACACGGCCGGTCGGCGCGGAAGACGGTGCTTCGAGCGGCCCCAGCAGGAAATTCAGAATTTCGCCGGCCGCATCGTAGTCGCAATCGTTGAGGTAAGGCGCTGCGGTCGTTCCGCACGGGTTCCCGTAGTCGGTCGTCACCATACCGTGGCCCGCCGGCTCCCGCACGAACGCGGTGTGCACCTTGTACTGGCCGTAGTAGGCATTCAGCGCTTCTACGACGCTGCTCGCCACGGTCGTATCCTGCGAGCCGCTGAAGAGCCAGGCGCGACTGCCGGCGAGGTGCGACGTGGCATCGATACGATGCGCGGCGGCGAAAGCTTCGGTCTGCGCCTTGAGGACGGCGGTCGCCGGGAGCGGACCGAAAAAGCCGGGGTCCAGACAGTGGTAGTAAGCGGCGAAGACGCTGCCCTGCGCGCAATAGTAGGGACCGCCGGCAACGACGCCCGCCCCGCGCACGACGCTCGAGTGCGCGACATGCATCTGCACCGCCATGTAGGCGCCGGACGAGACTCCGGATACGGTGAGCCGCGACGCGTCGGCGTGCAGCGCCGGGAGCGGTTCCGCGGCGCGCGCGGCGACGCACAGGAAAAGCGCGAGCCAGGCTAGCTCGCGAGCTCGGCGAGGTCCTTGAAGTATTCGAGCGCCTCCGGATTGGCGAGCGCGTCGGTGTGCGCGACCGGCATGCCGTGCACGACCGACTTCACGGCGAGCTCCACCACCTTGCCGTTCTTGGTGCGCGGGATGTCGGGCACCTGCACGATGCGCGCCGGGACATGGCGGGGCGAGGCGTGGCGCCGGATGTCGGCGCGGATCCGCTGCTCGAGCGGCTCGTCGAGCTCGTAGCCCGGCCGCAGCGTGACGAAGAGCACGACGCGCGTATCGCTCGGGCTCTCGGGGGGCCACAGCTGCCCGATCGCCACCGACTCCTCGACCTCGTCGATGCGCTCCACCACACGGTAGATCTCGGCGGTGCCGATGCGGACCCCGCCCGGATTGAGCGTGGCATCCGAGCGCCCGTAGACAATCAGTGTGCCGCGCTCGGTGAGCTCGCACCAGTCGCCGTGGCACCAGACGTTCGGGTAGCGCGCGAAGTACGCCGCGTGGTAGCGCTCGTGCCCGCGGTCGTTCCAGAAGCCGAGCGGCATGGAGGGAAAGGGCCGCGTGCAGACGAGCTCGCCCTTCTCGCCGACCACGGCGTTGCCCGCCTCGTCGAACACCTCGACCGCCATGCCGAGCGAGCGGCACTGCAGCTCGCCTCGGTAGACCGGCAGCACGGCGCTCGCGTCGGCGAAGGCGCCCATGATGTCGGTGCCGCCGGAGATCGAGGCGAGGCAGACGTCGCTCTTCCACGCGTCGTAGACATAGTCGAAGCTCTCGGGCGCGAGCGGCGAGCCGGTGGAGATGACCATGCGCAGGGCGGCGAGCTCGTGCGTG
Source organism: Burkholderiales bacterium (assembly GCA_036274735.1). Taxonomy (GTDB): domain Bacteria; phylum Pseudomonadota; class Gammaproteobacteria; order Burkholderiales; family SG8-39; genus SCGC-AG-212-J23. The sequence continues at coordinate 26,839 of DASUFD010000063.1, read as the reverse complement.
TCGCGCGGGCGCAAGCCGCGCTTCGCGCAAGCGTCGATGAATTTTGCCGACGTGCCGAAGTGCGTGAAGCGCTCGCGCTCGGCATAGTCGAAGAGGATCTTGCCGTTGCGCGCGAACGGCGAGCCGTCGTAGAGCATGACGCTCGCCTCGGCGCCGAGGCCGAGAAACAGGATGTTCCACACCACCCAGTTGGTGGTGCAGAAATAGAAGAAGCGGTCTCCCGGGCGCACGTCGAAGTGCAGCTTGTAGGTTTTCAGCGCCTGCAGCAGCGTGCCGCCCGCGCCGTGCACGATGCACTTCGGCTTGCCCGTCGTGCCGGAGGTAAAGAGGATGAACACCGGGTGGTCGAACGGCAGCTGCGCGAACTCGATGTCCTCGGGTTGATAGCGCCGCAGCCATTCCGGAAGGCTGACCGCCTTCGGCAGGTCGGACACGTCGACCTGCGCATCGAGATGGGGCACGACCACCACCTTGCGCAAGCTGGGCAACGCCTCCACCAGCGCCCGCACCCGCTCGAGCGAGTCGTGCGTCTCGCCGTTGTAACGGTAGCCGTCGGCGCAGAACAGCACCTTCGGCTCGATCTGGCCGAAGCGATCGAGCACGCCTTCCACCCCGAAATCCGGCGAGCACGAAGACCACACGATGCCTTGCGAGAGAGCGGCGAGCGCCAGCACCCCGGCTTCCGGAATGTTGGGGATGAAGGCCGCGACGCGGTCGCCGGCGCGCAGCCCGAGAGCTTTCAGCGCCTGGGCGGCGCGCGACACCTCCGAGGTCAGCTCCGAATAGGAGAGCCGACGCCGTGCGCCGCCTTCATCCCAAAGCACCAAGGCGTCGCCGCGATCGCCGCGGCGCAGCAGGTTCTCCGCGATGTTGAGGCGCGCCTCGGGAAACCACTTGGCGCCCGGCATGCGATCGCCGTCCACGAGCACGCTCGCGCCCTTGCGGGCCGCGACGACCCCGCAGAAGTCCCAGACGTCGGACCAGAATTCCTCCGGGTTCTCGACGGACCAGCGGTAGAACTCGGCATAGCTGTTGGCGTCGAGCCGCCGCTTGCGGATCACCTGGCGCGCGAATTGCGTGACCTGCGCTTCTTCGATCGCGCGCTCGCTCGGCTGCCAGAGGATCTTCGGGGTGGAGGTCATTGTAGGATTTTCGGCGTGATTATATTGCCCGAGCTTCTCGCCGAGCTTCGCCGGCAGCATCGGCTGCCCGAGGCGAAGGCGGTCGCCGAGCTGCTCGCCGCGGCGCCCGCGGCGAGCGAGGCCGTCGAGGCGATGGCGCTGCGCCTCGCCCGGCGCGTGCGCGACGCACCCCCGGGCGCGCTCAGCGCCGAATCGTTTCTCAGGCAATACGGCCTGTCGACGCCGGAGGGCATCGCGCTGATGTGCGTCGCCGAGGCGCTGCTGCGAATTCCCGACGCGGCGACGGCCGACGCGTTGCTCCGTGAAAGGCTCGCGCAAGGCGACTGGGGCGGCGCGCAGGGCGCCACGCTCCTCGCCCACGCCGCCGAGTGGGCGCTGCTCCTCACCGGCACGCTGGCGCGCTGGCACGACGCGCCCTCGCCGCTCAAGCACCTCGTGGCGCGCCTCGGCGAGCCCGTCGTGCGCACTGCGGTCCGGCATGCCATGCACATCCTGGCCGAGCAGTTCGTGCTCGCCGAGACGATCGACGAAGCCGTGCAGCACGCCGAGCGATATCGCCCTTATCGCTTTTCCTTCGACATGCTCGGCGAAGCCGCGCGCACGGGCGAGGATGCCGATCGCTATTTCGCGCTCTATGCCCGCGCCATCGATGCGACTCGGGCGCCCGACGGACTGTCGATCAAGCTCTCGGCGCTCCATCCGCGCTTCGAGGAAGCGAAGCGCTCGCGCATCTTCGCCGAGCTCTTGCCGCGCCTGCGTACGCTCTTCCAACGAGCCGCGGCGCGCGACGTGTCGCTCACCATCGACGCCGAGGAGTCGGAGCGCCTGGAGCTCACTCTCGACCTGCATGCCGCGCTCGCCGACGATTTCGCCCCCGGGCTCGCCGTACAGGCGTACCAGAAGCGCGCCCTCGCGGTATGCGAGTGGCTGGCGAGCCTCGGCCGGGCCACGCGGCGGCGCCTGCCGATTCGCCTCGTCAAGGGCGCCTATTGGGACGGCGAGATCAAGCGCACGCAGCAGCTCGGCCTCGAGGACTATCCCGTCTTTACGCGCAAGGCGGCTACGGACCTCTCGTATCTTGCCTGCGCGCGCCTGCTCCTCGCCGAGCCGGCGGCGATCTATCCCGCGTTCGCGACGCACAACACCTACTCCGTAGCGGCGATCCTCGACATGGCGGGGGAGGCCGAGCTCGAGTTCCAGAAGCTGCTGGGAATGGGCGATGCGCTGTACGCCGCGCTCCTCGCCGAGCGCGAAACCCGGGTGCGCGTCTATGCTCCGGTCGGGCGCTTCGCCGACCTCCTGCCCTATCTCGTGCGTCGCATGCTCGAGAACGGCGCAAACACTTCGTTCGTGCATCAAATCGCCGACCCGGAGGTCCCGCTCGCCGAGCTAGTGGCCGATCCGCGCTCGCGCCTGCCCGACCCGTATGTCCCGGGCCCGCGCATTCCTTTGCCGCGCCATCTCTATCCGGACCGGCTGAATTCGCTCGGCGTCGATCTTTCCCGCCGCGATGTGCTCGATACGCTGCAGGCGCAGATTCGCAGCGCCTCGCTGTCGCGCGCGCAAGAGACCTCGACCCAAGAGCTGGATCGCCTCGTGGCCAGGGCGCAAGAGGCGTTTGCCGCATGGGCCCGCGTCTCGCCCGATGCGCGCGCTTGCAGGCTCGAAGCCGCGGCGCAGCTCATGGAGGAGCGCATCGGCGAGCTCGTCGCGTTGATCGTGCGCGAAGGCCGCCGTACCTACGCCGATGCGGTCGCCGAGGTGCGCGAAGCGGCCGACTTCTGCCGCTACTACGCGTTGCGCGCGCGCCGCGACTTCGCCGTGCAGCGCTTGCCGGGACCCGCCGGGGAGAGCAACGAGCTCGGCCTGCACGGCCGCGGCGTATTCGCCTGCATCAGTCCCTGGAATTTCCCGCTCGCCATCTTCACCGGCCAGGTCGCCGCCGCGCTCGCCGCCGGCAACGCCGTCCTCGCCAAGCCCGCGGAGCAGACGCCCCTCACCGGGCGCAGGGCCGTCGAGCTGCTCTGGCAAGCGGGCATTCCGCGCGATGCCCTCGCCTGCGTCGTCGGGGACGGCGAGCGCATCGGCGCGCCGCTCGTCGCCGACGAGAGAATCGCCGGCGTCGCGTTTACCGGCTCGGTGGAGACGGCACAGCGCATCCATCGCGCGCTCGCGGCGCGCAGCGGAGCGATCGTCCCGCTCATCGCCGAGACCGGCGGCGTGAACGCCATGCTGGTCGACGCTTCGGCGCTGCCCGAGCAGGTCGTCGACGACACGGTGATCTCCGCGTTCCAGAGCGCGGGCCAGCGCTGCTCCGCGCAGCGGCTGCTCTTCCTCGACGAGGAAAGCGCGCCGCGCACGCTGCGCCTTCTCGCAGGCGCGCTCGCCGAGCTGAAAGTCGGCGACCCGACCGAGCCCGATACCGACATCGGGCCGATCATCGATGCGCAAGCCCTCGCCACCCTCGAGCGCCATGTCGCGCGGCTGCGCCGCTCGGCGAGGCTGATCGGCGAAGCGCCGCCGCCGCAGCTCTCCGGCAACTTCCTGCGTCCGGTCGCTTTCGAGCTCGCGCTCGAGGACCTGCCGCGAACGGAAATCTTCGGTCCGGTGCTGCACGTCTGCCTCTACCGCAGACAGGACCTGGGCAAAGTGCTTTCATGGCTGCGCGCCACCGGCTATGGCCTTACCCTCGGCATCCACAGCCGCATCCAGGGCTTCATCGACGAAGTGGTGCGCGAGACGCGCGTCGGCAATACCTACGTGAATCGCAGCATGATCGGCGCGGTGGTCGGCGTGCAGCCCTTCGGCGGTGAAGGCCTGTCCGGCACCGGACCGAAGGCCGGCGGCCCGCACTACCTGCCTCGCTTCGCCACCGAGCGAACGCTCACGGTGAACACCGCGGCGGTCGGCGGTGTGACGGAGCTTCTCAGTAGTGAGGGCGGGTGAGCTTTTCCGGCGCCATGGCGGCGTCGAGCGCCTCGCGGCTCATCAAGCCCTTCGCGAGCACGAGGTCGTAGACCCGCGCGCCGCTGCGCAGCGCTTCCTGCGCGATCTCGGTGGCGCGCGCGTAGCCGATGAGAGGCGTGAGCGCGGTGACAAGGGCGGTCGATTCGTCGACGAAGCGCCGCGCGCGCTCGCGGTTGGCCGTGATGCCGCGCACGCAGCGCTCGCCGAGGGTGCGGCAGCCGGCGGCGAGGTGCGCGATCGCGGCGAACAGGCTGTGGGCGATGATCGGCTCGAAGGCGTTGAGCTGCAGCTGTCCCGCCTCCGCCGCCATCGTCACGGTCATGTCGTGGCCGATCACCTCGAAGGCGATCTGGTTCACCACCTCGGGAATCACCGGGTTCACCTTGCCCGGCATGATCGAGGAGCCCGCCTGCACGGCCGGCAGCGCGATCTCCCCCAGGCCGGCGCGCGGCCCCGACGAGAGCAGGCGCAGATCGTTGCAGGTCTTGGAAAGCTTCACGGCGATGCGCTTCAGCACGCCCGAGAGCTGCACGAAGGCACCGGCGTCCTGGGTGGCCTCGACGAGGTTCGGCGACACGATGAAAGAGACGCCGGAAATTTCCGACAGGCGCTGGGTGGCGAGCGCGGCATAGTCGGGATGGGCATTGATCCCCGTGCCGATCGCCGTCGCACCGAGGTTGACCTCGCGAATCAGGCCGGCCGCCTCGGCGAGGCGCTGCTCGTCCTCGCCGAGCGTCACCGCATAGGCCGAGAACTCCTGGCCGAGGGTCATCGGCACCGCATCCTGCAGCTGCGTGCGCCCGACCTTGAGCACGTCGACGAACTCGGCGGCCTTCGCTTCGAACGCCTGCCTGAGGAAGGCCATCTCGTTCAGCAGCCTGCGGATGCCGAGCTGCAGCGCGAGGCGCACCGCGGTCGGATAGACGTCGTTGGTGCTCTGCGAGAGGTTCACGTGGTCGAGCGGGTGCAGGAATCGGTACTCGCCCTTCGCATGGCCGAGGATCTCGAGCGCTCGGTTGCAGATCACCTCGTTGGCGTTCATGTTGCTCGAGGTGCCGGCGCCGCCCTGGATGACGTCGACCACGAACTCGTCGTGCAGGCGCCCCTCGCGCACCTCCTCGCAGGCGAGCCGGATCGCGACCGAGCGCCGCTCCTCCAGCAGGCCGAGCTCGGCGTTGGCGATCGCCGCCGCCTGCTTCACGCACGCGAGCGCTACGACAAGGTCGGGATAAACCGAGATCGGCACGCCGGTGATCGGGAAATTCTCGAGCGCGCGCAGCGTGTGGATGCCGTAATAGGCTTCCGCCGGCACGGCCCGGTCGCCGAGCAGGTCGTGCTCGATCCGGGTAGGGTGAGTCATGGCTCCCGATTCTGGCACTATCATCGGCCCGTGTCCGACGAGCTGGACTTCACCGGGTCGCTGAAGCTGCCGCCCAAGGCGGCCGCGAGCGCGCCGCCTGCGCCGATCTACATCCCCGCCATCGCGCGCGCGTTCTTCGAGTCGTCGGGCAAGGAAGAAGCATTCCCGGCCGGCACGGTGATCTTCGCCGAGAAGGAGAAGGCGAGCCGCATCCTGCTCAAGCGCGACAAGATGTACTTTCTTATCGAGGGCGAGGTCGTCCTCACCGCGCACGGCCGCAGCGTCGGCCGGGCGATGCCCGGGGAGATCTTCGGCGAGATGGCGACCCTCAGCGACTCGCCGCGCAGCGCGACTGCGGTAGCGCGCAATGCTTGCCGGGTGCTCTCGCTCGACGACCGGCAGTTCGCGGCAGCGCTCGCGAAGCAGCCGGAGTTCGCCCTCATGATGCTCGGCAGCATGATCGGCCGCCTGCGCGGCATGATCGCGCAGCTTTCCGCCGTGCCGAGCGCGCCCGCCGAGGCGAAGGAGACGCGGGTTTTCGACCGCAGCATGATGGCGAGCCTGGCGAACGGGCTGGGCGACCGGGCGACGGTGCGCTACCAGCGCGGCAGCGTGATCATGGTCGCCGGCCAGGCCGGCGCGCTGATGTACGTGGTGAGCGAGGGCCGGGTGGCGATCTCGCTTCGCGGCGCGCTGGTCGAGCGCATCGGCCCCGGCGGCGTGTTCGGCGAGATGGCGCTGGTCGACCGCTCGCCGCGCGCCGCGAGCGCGCTCGCCGAGACCGATTGCGTCCTGCTCGCCATCAACCGGGTGGTTTTCCTCAACCTGGTGAAGGCCGACCCGACCTTCGGCATCTCGCTTCTCGGGGCGATGGCGGCACGCCTGCGCAACACCGCCGGCGCCTTGAACTAGGTAGAATTTTCCGACCACCCCCCGGGAGGAGACCGAAGATGAAAACCGCACTCACCCTGCTCGTCGCCGCCGGCCTGGCGTTCGCCGGGACGGCGTCCGCGCAGGAAGGCACGCTGAAGAAGATCAAGGATTCCGGCTCGATCACCATCGGCCACCGGGACGCGTCGATCCCGCTCTCGTACCTCGACGATAACGGCAAGCCGATCGGCTACGCGATGGACCTCTGCCATCGCATCGTCGATGCGGTCAAGGCCGACCTGAAGATGCCCAAGCTGCAGGTGAAGTACCAGCTCGTCACCTCGGCCAACCGCATCCCGCTCATGGCGAACGGCACGATCGACCTCGAGTGCGGCTCGACGACCAACAACCTCGAGCGCGAGAAGCAGGTCTCGTTCACGATGACGCATTTCGTCACCGCCAACAAGTTCGTCGCCAAGCGCTCCGCGAAGCTCAACAAGCTCGAGGACCTGAAGGGCAAGACCGTAGTGTCGACCGCGGGCACGACGAACATCAAGCAGCTGACGAAGCTGAACGAGGAGCGCAACCTGGGCATCAACATCGTCTCGGCGAACGGCCATCCGGAAGCTTTCCAGATGGTGGAGAGCGGCCGCGCCGCGGCGTTCGTCATGGACGACATCCTGCTCTACGGCCTGGTCGCCAACTCGAAGAATCCGAAGCAGTTCGCGATCTCGAAGGACGCGCTGTCCGTGGAGCCCTACGGGATCATGCTGCGCAAGGACGACCCGGAGTTCAAGAAGGTCGTCGATGCGGCGATGACCAAGATCTACAAGTCGGGCGAGGGCGCGAAGCTCTACGCCAAGTGGTTCCTGCACCCGATCCCGCCGCGCAACATCAACCTCAACGTGCCGATGAGCGCGCCGCTGAAGAAGGTGATGGCGCAGCCGACCGACTCGGGCGACCCGAACGACTACAAGTAGCGGCGGCGGCTGCCGGCGAAGCACGCGCGGGGGACCTCGGTCCCCCGCATTGTTTGGCGGAGGAGCATGAACTACCACTGGCGCTGGAGCATCTTTTTCCAGCCCTCGACCAATACCGGGGAGACCTGGCTCGGCTACCTCGTCGCGGGGCTCGGCTGGACGCTCGCGACGGCGCTCGCTGCGTGGGCGATCGCGCTCGTCGCCGGCAGCCTGGTCGGCACGCTGCGCACGACGCCGCGGCCCTGGCTCGCGCGCCTGTGCGCGGCGTACGTGGAGCTCTTCCGCAACGTGCCGCTGCTCGTCCAGATGTTCCTGTGGTTCTTCGTGCTGCCCGAGCTGCTGCCCGAGGCCTGGGGCGACGCGGTCAAGCAGATGCCGCCGCCCTGGGCATCCTTCGTGCCTGCCGTGCTGTGCCTCGGCTTCTACACCTCGGTGCGCATCGCCGAGCAGGTGCGCGCGGGCATCCAGTCCTTGCCGCGCGGGCAGATGATGGCCGCGACGGCGCTCGGCCTGCGCCGCGCGCAGAGCTACCGCGCCGTGATCCTGCCGCAGACCTTCCGCATCATCCTGCCGCCGCTCACTTCCGAGTTCCTCAACTGCATCAAGAACTCCTCGGTTGCCCTGACGATCGGCCTTCTCGAGCTCACCGGCCGGGCGCGCGCGATGCAGGAGTTCACCTTCCAGGTGTTCGAGGCGTTCACCGCCGCCACCGTCATCTATCTTGCCGCGAACCTCGTGATCGTCTTCGCCATGCGCCGTCTCGAGCGCTCGGTGCGCGTCCCCGGCCTGATCGGCGCCGGCGCGCAGACGGCCGTGCACTAGCCCATGTTCGCCGGCTTCGATTTCGACGTCATCGCCCGCTCGCTGCCGTACCTCTTCCGCGAGGGCATGACCTTCACCGTGACCCTCACCTTCCTCGCCATGCTGGGCGGCATCGTCTTCGGCACGCTGCTCGCCATGATGCGGCTGTCGAGCTTCCTCCCGCTCGCGGCGCTGGCCGGCGCCTACGTGAACCTGATGCGCTCGGTGCCGCTCGTGCTCGTCATCTTCTGGTTCTTTTTCCTCGTGCCGTGGATCGGCGGATGGTTCACCGGCGGGGGCACGATCAGCGTCGGCGCCTTCTGGAGCGCCGTGATCACTTTCACCATGTTCGAGGCGGCCTACTACTGCGAGATCATGCGCGCCGGCATCCAGTCCATCTCGCGTGGCCAGGTGGCCGCGGGCTACGCGCTCGGCCTCGACTACTGGCAGACCATGGGGCGCATCGTGCTGCCGCAGGCCTTTCGCAACATGCTGCCGGTGCTCCTCACGCAGACCATCATCCTCTTCCAGGACACCTCGCTCGTCTACGTCATCTCCGCCACCGACTTCCTCGGCGCCGCCGTCAAGGTCGCCAATCGCGATTACCGGCTCGTGGAGATGTACCTTTTCGTCGCCGTCGTGTATTTCGTCATCAGCTTCGCCGGATCGCAGTACGTGCGCCGCCTGCAGTCGCGCGTCGCCGTCCTGCGCTAGGAGCCGTCATGATCTCGATCCGCAACGTGAGCAAGTGGTACGGCAGCTTCCAGGTGCTCGCCGACTGCACTACGGAGGTGGCCAAGGGCGAGGTGGTCGTGGTGTGCGGGCCCTCCGGGAGCGGCAAGTCGACGCTGATCAAGTGCGTGAACGGACTGGAGCCATTCCAGAAGGGAGAAATCCGGGTCGACGGCGTCTCGGTCGGGGATGCGAAGACCAACCTGCCGAAGCTGCGCTCGCGCGTCGGCATGGTGTTCCAGCACTTCGAGCTTTTCCCGCACATGACCGTCATGCAGAACCTGACGCTCGGGCAGACCAAGGTGCTCGGCCGCTCCGACGAGGAGGCGAGCGCCAAGGGACTGAAGCTCCTCGAGCGCGTCGGCCTCGCCGGGCACAAGGACAAGTACCCGGGGCAGCTCTCTGGCGGTCAGCAGCAGCGCGTCGCCATCGCGCGAGCCCTCTCCATGGATCCTATCGCGATGCTGTTCGACGAGCCCACGTCGGCGCTCGATCCGGAGATGATCAACGAGGTGCTCGACGTCATGGTCGAGCTCGCGCGCGAAGGCATGACCATGATGGTGGTGACCCACGAGATGGGCTTCGCGCGCAAGGTCGCGCACCGCGTCATCTTCATGGACCAGGGGCACATCGTCGAGGACGCCGGCAAGGACGCGTTCTTCGGCACACCGCGCTCGGAGCGGGCGCAGCTTTTCCTGTCGAAAATCCTTCATCACTAGCACGCGCGCGATGTCATCTTCCGCGCGTAGAATCTCGCGCTTTCGAAGAGATGCAGGCAATGAAGAACGGCAAGCCCTTCCCCATCCCGGTGCGCGCTTCCCTGCGTGTACCCGAGCGTGTCTCCGAGCGTGTCTCCGCGCGTGTCTCCTATGACTGCGCCAAATGCCCCGGCTACTGCTGCAGCTATCCGGAAATCGAGGTCACGCGGCGCGACATCCAGCGCCTGGCGAAGCGCTTCGACCTCGGCTATCGCGACGCGGAAGAGCGCTTCACCAAGTTCGATCCCAAGGAGAAGGTGCGGCTGCTACGCCACAAGAAGGATCGCGTGTTTGCCACCGTATGCATGTTCCTCGACCAGAAGAAGCGGCGCTGCACCGTGTACGAATCGCGCCCCGCGGTCTGCCGCGAATACCCGGATAGCAAGCGCTGTGGCTACTACGACTTCCTGAAGTTCGAGCGCGAGCATCAGGACGATCCGGAATTCATCGCCCTGACCTGAGCTAGCGGCCGAGCGCCTTTTCCCTTATCGCGCTCAGCGTCGTGGCGGGGGTAATCGCCTCCGGGTCGATTCTCAGCTCGATGAGGGCCGGCTTCCCCGAAGCGACAGCGCGCTCGAACGCGGGCGCGAAGTCGGCGGTACGCGACACCGTTTCACCGTGCGCGCCGAAGGCGCGTGCATAGGCGGCGAAATCGGGGTTGCAGAGGCCGGTACCGTAGACGCGTCCGGGGTACTCGCGCTCCTGGTGCATCCGTATCGTCCCGTAGAGCCCGTTGTTCACGATCAGGGTGACGAAGGGCGCCTGGTACTGCATCGCGGTCGCGAGCTCCTGTCCGGTCATCAGGAAGTCGCCGTCGCCGCAGACCGCGATCACCGGCCGCTGCGGCTCGGCGAGCTTCGCGGCGAGCGCCGCCGGGAAGCCGTAGCCCATCGAGCCGTTGGTCGGCCCGAGCTGGGTGCGAAATCGCTTGTAGCGGAAGTGTCGATGCAGCCAGCCGGCGAAGTTCCCGGCGCCGCCGGCGACGATCGCCTCCTCGGGCAGGCGCTCGGCCAGCCAGCCGATGAGCTCGCCGTACTGCAGCTCGCCCGGCATCGGGCGCGGCTCGCTCCACGCCAGGTAGGCCTGGTGCAGCGCCTCGCTCTCCGCGCGCCAGGCAGGATCGGCGAAGGCGAGCTTCTCCAGCGCCTCGACAAACTGCGCCATGCCGGAGTTGATGGCGAGCGCCGGCCGGTACACGCGCCCCAGCTCCTCGGCGCCGGCATGCACGTGCACCAGCGTCTGCTTCGGTTGCGGCGCCTCGACGAGCGTGTAGGCGCTCGAGGTCATCTCGCCCAGCCGCGCGCCGATCACGAGCAGCACGTCCGCATCCTTGACGCGCTGCGCGAGCCCGGGATTGATACCGATGCCGACGTCGCCGGCGTAGCAGGGGCTGCGATTGTCGAAGAGGTCCTGGCAGCGGAAAGACGTGCCGACGGCGAGGCCGCGCGCCTCGATCCAGCGGCGCAAGCGCACGCACGCGTCGCCATCCCAGCCGCCGCCGCCGAGCAGAACGAACGGCTTTCGCGCGCCCTGCAGAATCTTCTTCAGCTCCTCCATCGCAGCCGGCGAAGGCGCGGCGCGCACGACATGATGCCGCGGCACGTCGGCGACGGCCGCTTCGGCGAAGAGCGCGTCTTCGGGAAGCGCGAGCACGACGGGGCCCGGGCGCCCGGCCATCGCAGTATGGAAGGCGCGGCTGACGTATTCCGGGATGCGCTCGACGCGGTCGATCTGTGCGACCCATTTCGCCATCTGCCCGTACATGCGCCGATAGTCGATCTCCTGGAACGCCTCGCGCTCGGCGAACTCGTTCGGCACCTGCCCGATGAAGACCACCATCGGCGTGGAGTCCTGGAAGCCGGTGTGCACGCCCACCGCGCCGTTCGAGGCGCCGGGACCGCGCGTCACGAACAGCACGCCCGGCTCGCCGGTGAGCTTGCCGTAGGCCTCGGCCATGTAAGACGCCCCGCCTTCCTGGCGGCAGACGATGAAGCGCAGCCGTTCGCGCAGGTCGTACAGGCCGTCGAGCACCGGCAGGTAGCTTTCTCCCGGCACGCCGAAGGCGAGCTTCACGCCCTGCGCGTCGAGCGCGTCCGCGAGAATCTTGCCGCCGTGCCGTGTCTTCAGATCGGTCTTCATTGCCCCGCCCTGTCGAAAGCACGGCGCAGCGCCGCGCAGCATTCGGCGACGGCCACGTTCGCCGTATCGAGCACGCCGCCGAAAAGAAGGAAACCGTGCACCATGTCGGCATAGTCGCGGTAGGTCACCTCGACGCCCGCGGCCTGCAGCCGCTCGGCATAGGCCTTGCCCTCGTCGCGCAAGGGGTCGTAGCCGGCGGTGATCACGAGCGCCGGCGGCAGGCCGGCGTGGCTCGTCGCGAGCAGCGGCGAGGCGCGCCAGTCGGTGTAGTCCTTCGCATCGGGCAGATAGCAGCGGCGGAAGAACTCCATGCCCTCGCGCTCGAGCAGGTAGCCGCGGCCGTTCCGGGCATGCGAGTCGGTGCCGAAGCGCTGATCGGTCGCCGGATAGACGAGAAGCTGGAAGGCGAGCGGCGGCGCGCCCGCATCGCGCGCCTGCAGGGCGACGACGGCAGCAAGATTTCCGCCGGCGCTGTCGCCGCCGACCGCGACGCGGCGTGCATCGATGCCGAGCGCGGCAGCGTCTCCCTGCACGAAGCGCGTCGCTGCGATGCAGTCGTCCACGGCGGCCGGGAACGGATGCTCGGGGCCGAGGCGGTAGTCGACGGAGAAAACGGCGCAGCGCGCCCCGAGCGCGAGCTGGCGGCACACGACGTCGTGCGTGTCGAGGTCGCCGATGGTCCAACCGCCGCCATGGAAGTAAACGAGCGCCGGCAACTTCTCCTCCGCCACCGGCCGGTAGGCGCGTATCGCGTAGTTCTGGAAGGCGAGCAGACGCACTTCGGCGACGGCCGGCGGCCTCGGCGAGAGCGCGGCGCGCGTATCGCGATAGATCCGCCGGGCGACGAAGGGAGAGACGCTGTGATACTTGGGCAGCGGCGAGCGGGCGATACGCTCGAGCAGCGCGGCAGCCTGCGGATGAACGCTCATGGTCGCTTCGATTATAGTTAGGCGGCCGTGAACAAGAATTTGCACCCGTCGGAAAAGACGCCTCTGCAGCAAGACGACATCAACACGCTGCGGCGCATCCTGCGCGAGAACCACACGATCGCCGTGGTCGGCCTGTCCGCGGACTGGTTCCGGCCGAGCTATTTCGCGGCCAAGTACTTGCAGGAGCACGGCTATCGCATCATCCCGGTGAATCCGCGCTACTCCGCGATCCTCGGCGAGAAGTGCTATGCCTCGCTGCGCGACGTTCCGGAGAAGGTCGACATCGTCGACGTGTTCCGCAAGACCCAGGACGTCATGCCCGTGGCCGAGGACGCCATCGCCGTGGGCGCGCGCGTGCTGTGGCAGCAGCTGGGGGTCAAGAACGAGGCGGCGGCGGATCGGGCGCGCGCGGCCGGGCTGCTGAGCGTGATGGACCGCTGCGTCAAGATCGAGCACGGCCGTCTCTTCGGCGGGTTGAACTGGATCGGGGTGAACACTCGCGTCATCTCGGCCAAGCGGCCGCGCTGGCTCGCCTACTAGCCCTCCCGGGCCAGTCCCCGTTGAGGTATCCTCTGCGGCATGGGGAGGATGCTCAGGCTTTTCGAAGGACGCTTCGGCCGGCTAGTGCTGGACGACCTCGGCCCGGGCGAGCGCATCGAGGCGCAGACCGACCCGGTCATCATCCTGCAGAGCCGCTACGACGCGGTGCTCTTCCTCAATCCCGGCGAGACGCACGTCAGCCCCGGGCCGACCCGCGTGGTGGTCTTCCACTCGGCGAGCGAGTGGCTTCGCTCCGGCTTTCCCGCCGTTTTCAACGACGATCCGCGGCCTTTCACCGTCGGCGTAGAGTCGATCACGCCGCGCATCCGGCAGCTCGCCGACACGCTGGCGATCGAGGTCCTGAACGACAGGTTCCTGTCGCCGGAGCGGCTCGAGTTCATGCTGCAGGAGCTGCTGCTCTCGATCGTCGAGACCTATCTCGCGCGCCGGCGCGCCTCCTCGCCGCTGTGGCGCGGCTCGCGCTTCGAGGACACGCGCATCCGCAGGGCGATCGCGCTCTTGCGGGCGCACCCGAACAAGGAGCTCAACATGGACGACCTGGCGAACCAGGTCGGCCTGTCCCGCTCGCGTTTTTACGATCTTTTTCAGCTTTGCACCGGCTTCTCGCCGCGCGCCTACCTCGACATGCTGTGCGTCGAGACCGCGATCTCGCGCCTTTCGTACGGGCGCGGCAAGATCGCCGAGGTCGCCGCCGAGCTCGGCTTTTCCGCGCAGAGCAATTTCACGCGCTTCTTCCTGAACCAGGTCGGCGTGCCGCCCTCGGAGTACCGCAAGGCCGCGACCAGCCAGCAACAAGCAGCCGGACCCGAAAAGCGGGAGAACGACCCGGGCGATTCCGGCCAGTAGTCGATGGCCGATCGCAAGTTCGGCTTCGAAACGCTCTGCCTTCATGCCGGGCAGATCCCGGACGCCGCGACCGGCGCGCGCGCCGCGCCCATCTACCAGACGACCTCGTTCGTGTTCGACTCCGCCGAGCACGCGGCGAGCCTGTTCAACCTGCAGACGTTCGGCAACGTCTACAGCCGCATCTCCAATCCCACGGTCGCCGTCTTCGAGGAACGCATGGCGGCGATCGAGGGCGGGCGCTCGGCGCTCGCCTGCTCGACCGGGCAGGCGGCCGAGGTGACGGCGATCCTCACGCTGTGCAGTGCCGGCGACCACATCGTCTCCGCTTCGACGCTCTACGGCGGTACGCACACGCTGCTGCACGTCAACCTGAAGAAGCTCGGCATCGAGACGAGCTTCGTCCAGCCCGACGACCCGGAGAACTTCCGCCGCGCGATCCGCAAGAACACGAAGCTCCTCTACGCCGAGACGCTCGGGAACCCGCTCATCAACATCGTCGATATCGAAGCGTTGGCGAAGATCGCGCACGAGGCCGGGGTGCCGCTCGTGGTCGACAACACGGTGCCTTCGCCCTATCTTTGCCGGCCGATCGAATGGGGCGCGGACATCGTCGTGCACTCGGCGACCAAGTACATCGGCGGTCACGGCACGACCATGGGCGGCGCCATCGTCGAGTCGGGCAGGTTCGACTGGGGGAACGGCAAGTTCCCGGAGTTCACCTCGCCCTCGCCCGGCTACCACGGCGTCATCTTCCACGAGACTTTCGGCGACTTCGGCTACACCATGAAGGCGCGCATGGAGATCATGCGCACCTTCGGTCCGGCGCTCTCGCCGCTCAACGCCTGGCTGCTGCTGCAGGGCCTCGAGTCGCTGCACGTGCGCATGGACCGGCACTGCCAGAACGCGCTCGCGGTTGCCAGGTTCCTCGAGCGCCACCCGCGCGTCGCATGGGTCAACTATCCCGGCCTGCCCGGGAGCAAGTACCACTCGCTCGCGCAGAAATACCTGCCCCAAGGCGCCTCCGGGCTTCTCAATTTCGGCGTCAAGGGAGGGGCCAAGGCCGGCGAGCGCTTCATCGAAGCCGCGCAGTTCATGAGCCACCTGGCGAACATCGGCGACGCGAAAACCCTCGTCATCCATCCGGCCTCGACGACCCACCGGCAAATGGACGAGGCCGACCAGTTGAAAGCCGGCGTGACGCCGGACATGATCCGCGTCTCGGTCGGCATCGAGACGCTCGACGACATCCTGTGGGACATCGACCAGGCACTGGAGGCATCCGCGCAAGCATGATCAGCTACCAAGTCATCGAGCACGGCAGGCCGCTGCAGAAGGTGCTCGCATCAACGCCCGAGCCCAAAGGCAGCGAGGTGCTGGTGCGCGTCACACGCGCGGGCGTCTGCCATTCCGACCTGCACATCTGGGACGGCTATTTCGACCTCGGCGGCGGCAAGCGCTTCTACGTGAAGGAGCGCGGCTGCGTGCCGCCGTTCACGCTCGGTCACGAGCCGCTGGGCGTCGTCGAGGCCGTCGGACCGAGGGTCAAGGGCGTGAAGGTCGGCCAGAAGCGGCTCGTCTATCCCTGGATCGGCTGCGGCAAGTGCGCGGTGTGCAAGGCAGGGCAGGACAACTATTGCGTGTCGGGCTCGCGCTTCCTCGGCGTGAACCGCGCCGGCGCCTACAGCACGCACCTGCTCGTGCCCGACGCGAAGTACCTGATCGACACCGCCGGTATCGAGGACGCCTTCGCCGCCACGCTCGCGTGCTCGGCGCTCACGACCTATAGCGCAGCCGCGAAGCTGCCCGCGCTCGGCGCCAAGGACGAGGTGGCGGTGCTCGGCTGCGGCGGCCTCGGGCTGATCGCGCTCTCCGTGCTGCGTGCACGCGGCGTGAAGAACATTGTCGCCTGCGACATCGACGATGCAAAGCTCGCGGTCGCGGCGAAGCTGGGTGCGCGCCGCACGCTGAACACGCGAAACGATTCCAGGGAGAAGCTTCAGGGCATCGCCGGCGCGCTCGACTTCGTCGGCAGTCCCGCCACCGCCACGCTCGGCATCGGCGCGCTGCGCAAGGGCGGCCGCTATGTTCTCTGCGGCCTCTACGGGGGCGAGCTCGTGCACCCGCTGCCGCCGATCGCGCAGCGCGCGATCGGCATCATCGGCTCGTACGTCGGCAGCCTGCAGGAGCTGAAGGAAGTCGTCGCGCTTGCGAAGAAGCGCAAGCTGAAAGCGCTGCCGATCGAGACGCGGCCGGCCGCGCAGGCCAACGCGGCGCTCGAGGACCTCAAGGCGGGGCGCGTCGTCGGCCGCATCGTGCTGGATTTCGAGACGGTGGAAGCATGAACGATCTTTCGCGAGCCCCTTTGCGTGCGCGGGTGGACGAGGCGGCGCAGCCTTTTTCGTGGAACAACCCTTACGCGTGGCCGCGCAAGCCGCTCCTCGCGGCGAACGTCGTCGCCACCTCGCAGCCGCTCGCCGCGCAGGCCGGGCTGCAGATGCTCGCCGCCGGCGGAAGCGCGGTCGACGCCATCCTCGCCACGGCCATCACGCTCACGCTCGTCGAGCCGGTCTCGAACGGCATCGGCTCCGACGCGTACGCCATCGTCTGGGACGGACGCCGGCTGCACGGCCTGAACGCCTCGGGGCGCTCGCCCGAGGAGTGGACGACCGACTACTTCGCCAAGTACCGCGCGATGCCGGTGCGCGGCTGGGACACGGTCACGGTGCCGGGCTGCGTCGCCGCCTGGGTGGAGCTGCATGCGCGCTGGGGCAAGCTGCCCTTCAAGAAGCTCTTCGAGCGCGCGATTGCCTACGGCCGCGAGGGCTTCCTCGTCTCGCCGACCATCGCCAGCCAATGGCAGAAGCAGGTCGCCGAGCTCAAGGACCAGCCCGGCTTCGCGCAGGCGTTCCTGCCCGGCGGGCGTGCGCCTCGCGCGGGGGAGCGGTTCAGGTTTCCTGCGCATGCGCGGGCGCTCGAGAAGATCGCGGCGAGCAAAGGCAAGGCTTTCTACAAAGGCGAGTATGCGGAGAGGCTCGAAGCGCACGCGCGCCGAAACGGCGGCGCGATGCGCGCCACCGACCTCGCCGCAAACAAGCCCGACTGGGTGAAGCCGCTCGCCATGGACTACCGCGGCTACACGCTGCACGAGATCCCGCCCAACGGCCAGGGCATCGTCGCCCTCATGGCGCTCGGCATGCTCGAGCATTTCGACGTGCGCGCGCACCCGGTGGACGGGCCCGACAGCGTGCACCTGCAGATCGAGGCGATGAAGCTCGCCTTCGCCGATGCACGGCGCTATGTCGCCGACATCGAGCACATGGTGTCGGTGCGTTGCGAGGACCTGCTCGACAAGGAGTACCTGAAGAGCCGCGCGCGCCTGATCGACATGAAGCGCGCGCAGGACTTCGGCCACGGCCGGCCGCCGCAGAGCGGCACGGTATACCTCACCGCCGCCGACGCTTCGGGGATGATGGTGTCGTTCATCCAGTCGAACTACATGGGCTTCGGCTCGGGCGTCGTCGTCGACGGCATCTCGCTGCAGAATCGCGGCGGCACGTTCGTGCTCGAGCCGGGACACCCGAACCAGGTAGGTCCGCGCAAGCGGCCCTATCAGACGATCATTCCGGGCTTCGTCACCCGCGGCGGCAAGCCGGTGATGAGCTTCGGCGTGATGGGCGGGACCATGCAGCCGCAGGGCCACGCGCAGGTGATGGTGCGCATCGCCGACTACGGGCAAAGTCCGCAGGCGGCCTGCGACGGCCCTCGCTTTCGCGTCGTGCAGGGCGTGGACGTCAGCGTGGAGGAAGGGCGCTTCCCGCAGGCGACGCTGGAAGAGCTGCAGCGACGCGGGCATCGCATCGTCACCGTCGACGACTACAACCAGTTCGGCAGCGCGCAGCTCATCTGGAAGCTCGACGGCGGTTATTTCACCGCCAGCGATCCCCGGCGGGACGGGCAAGCCGTGGGCTTCTAGCCGTGCTGAAGATCTGGGGTCGCCGCAACTCGGTCAACGTGAAGAAGGTGCTCTGGGCAGCCGAAGAGCTTGGGCTGCCCTGCGAGCGCATCGACGCCGGACTGCAGTACGGAGTGAACGATACGCCGGAGTACCGGCGCATGAACCCCACCGGCCTCGTTCCCACCATTGACGACGACGGCTTCGTGCTGTGGGAGTCGCACGTCATCGTGCGCTACCTCGCTGCGAAGCACGGCGCCGGCACGCTGTCGCCGATCGATTTGCGCAAGCGCGCGGACGCGGAGCGCTGGATGGACTGGACGCACAGCTTTTCCCGCGAGTTCCAGCGGCCGCTATTCTGGGCGCTGGTCCGCGTGCCGCCCGAGAAGCGCGATGCCGCGGCGATCGAGGAGGCGCGCAAGAAGTGCGCGGCGCTGCTCGCGATTCCCGAGGGCGTGCTCGCGCAGCGTCCCTATCTCGGCGGCGAGCAGTTCACGATGGGCGACATCCCGCTCGGCTGCCACGTCCAGCTCTGGATGCGCCTGCCGATCGAGCGCCCGCCGCATCGGCACCTCGACGCATGGTTCGCGCGCCTGTGCGAGCGGCCGGCGTTCCGCAAGATCGTCGATATTGCGCTGTCCTAGCTACGGGCGCTGCGCCAGCAGCGTGTCGCGCTCCTTGCGGTCGATGGCGGCGAGCTCGCGCGCCCTGGCGTAGAACTTCTTCAGGTCGCCGCCCGAGGCGGCGAGCAGGCGCTCGAAGCCCGGGACCATCTCGGTGTAGAGAGCCACCGAGGCGAGGAAGGCGTTGTTCGGCTCGGCGGGCACGGCGCGCGGAAACTGCGCGCGCAGGCGGTCGAACTCCGCGCGCTTCTTGTCGCGCACGGCCTCGTCGGACAGGCCCGAGGCGTAGATCTGCGCGAGGCGCGCGCGCGTTTCCTTGACCGCCGCGGCAAAGCTGCGCTTGCGCGCCTGCGCCGCCTCGAAGGCGGCCAGGTCCGCTTCGTGCCCCCGGCTCGCCAGCCAGCGGCGCACGCCCTCCTCCTCCACGACGACGGCGAAAGACTCGTTGAAGGTCGTGTCGCCCTTTGCGTACACCGTCTGGTGTGCAAGCTCGTGAAACACGAGGCGCGCGACCTGCGCATCCGGGTAGCGGATGAAGGTGGAGAGCAGGGGATCGTTGAACCAGCCGAGCGTCGAATAGGCGAGCACGCCGCCGACGTAGACGTCGAGACCCTCGCGCTTAAGCTTCGCCGCCTCGCGTTGCGCGTCCCTCTCCGAGAAGAAGCCGAGGTAGGGCACGCAGCCGGTAAACGGGAAGCACTGGCGCCTCGGCTCGACGGAGAACGCCGGTGCCGCGAAAACGTTCCACACGACGAAGGGCCGGCCGAGCTCGGCGTAGGAGGTGTAGCTGCCGTTGTCGGGCAGGCCGAGGTTGCGGGAGGCGAAGTCGCGGATGCGGTGCGCCGTCTCCAGGCGCTGCCGCAGCTCGTGCGGCGTGCTCGGGTCGGCGAGCCAGGCATCGAGCGGACGCGCCGAGGCCATGACGCCGAGCTGGCCACTGATCGCCTGGGCATAGTAGGAGAGCGTCTCGCAGCCAGAGCAGAGAAGGAGGGCGCAAAGGGCAAGCGCGATCCTCATGTGAAGCGCCCCGCCACGAGGAAGCGTTGCACCAGCCTCGCGACTTGCCGCGAGATGGCGAGCGCGCTGTGGCCCTGGCGCACCAGCGCGCAATCGGCCATGCCCTTTACGGCCGTCTCCGAAACGCATACCACCCCGTCGTTGGGGTCCGGGAGTTCCCCGAGCAGCCGTCCGAGCCCGAACGGCCGCGTGCCGGCGACGACCCCGAGCGCCTCTTCCCGCAACCACGCCGCTTCGCGCTCCTGCCAGCGGGGCGCGCAGTCTCCGAGCATCCAGCGGCCGACAGCGTGACGGCAGAGCCGACGGCCGGAAAGCGACCCGCGCACCGGCGCCCCGAGGAGGACCACCCGGCCGGCCGCGATGTCGGGTCGCGCGCTCAGCATGTCGAATACGAGCACGCCGCCCAGGCTGTGCCCGACGAAATGCGCCGGCTCGCTCGAGCGGCGCGCGGCGGCGAAATCGGCAAGGCGCTCGATATTGGCCGAGAGCGAGCGCCTGCCGTAGTAGGCGAAGCTCCTCGCCGCGAACCCCGCCTCGCGCAGCCGTGCCGCGACGAGCGCCATGCCGGCGGCCGGCACCCAGAGCCCCGACGCGAGGACGACCTCCGCCATGCGGGCCGCTTCACCGCCCCTTCGCCCTGGCGAGCGCGTCGAGCAGGGCTTGCGCGCGGTGCGCGACCGGATAGTCGATCATCTGCCCGTCGATCTGGATCGCCGCCGCGCCGCGCGCCTCGGCCTCGCGAAAAGCGGCGACGATGCGCTCTGCGGCGGCAACCTCGGCCGGCGACGGGAGGTAGGCTGCGTTGACCGGGGCGATCTGGTCCGGATGCACGCACATGCGTCCCTGAAAGCCGCTGCGCCGGCTGCGCGCGAGCGCGCGTGCGAAAGCCTCGCTTTCCTTGAAGTGAAACCAGGGGCTGTCGATCGGGTTTTCCATGCCGGCGGCGCGAGACGCAAGCACGAGCCGCGTGCGCGCATCGGCGAGCTCGCTCTCCTCGAGCGTGGGCGCGAGACCTACGTCGTTGGCGTAGTCCGCGGCGCCGAATGCGACGCGCCTGACGCGCCAGGGCGCCGCGTACGGCCGGAGGCTCCGCGCCTGCAGGATGCGATCGATGCGCTGCATGCCGCTTGCGGTCTCGATGATCGGCATGAGGTCGATCGACCCTTCGGCGAGGCCCTGTTCACGCTCGAGCGCGGCGAGCAGCCAGTCGATGGCATGCAGATCCGCGGCGCTCTCGATCTTCGGCACCACCACGCCGTCGAGGCCCGGGCGCACGGTCTCGACCAGGTCCCGGTAGCAGAACGGCGTTCCAGGAGCGTTGACGCGCACATAGGCGCGCGGCCCGCGCGGCTGCGCGAGCGCGCGTGCCACGGGAGCACGCGTCGCCGGCTTGTCCGCGATGCCGACCGAGTCCTCGAGGTCGAGGATCACCGCATCGGCGTCCAGCGTCAGCGCCTTCTCCACGCGGCGCGGCACGTTGCCGGGAGCAAACAGAAAAGAGCGATTCACTTGAGGAGGACTCTCTCGTTCCAGTCGACGTAGGGTTGCAGCCTGGCTTCGCCGCGCAGCGCCGGCGGCCACAGTACCCGGGCATGGCCGCGCTGGATCTGGACCACGGCCGGCTTCATGCCGGTCTGCTCGCCGCTCGGCGCGACGCGGTACGTTCCGAGCACCGTGCCGATCTCGAGGCTCGCCAGAGCCTGGCGCAGCTTTTCCTGCTCGAGCGAGCCGACCTGCTCGACCGCGCGTCCGAGCACGCTCGCCGCCGCATAGCCCTGCGCCGCGGCGGCATCGGGCGGCTTGCTCCAGAGCGCGGCATAGTCGGCGACGAAAGCCGAATTGTACGGCGTCGGGAAGGACGGGTCGTAGGCGAGCGCCGCGAGAGTGAGCTCGGCGTCCTGGCCCACCTTCTCGATGAAGCGGGGATCGCCGGCACTGCTGGCGAAGAAGAAGCGCGGCGCGAAGCCGGCGCGCTTCATGGCGATCACGATCTCTGTCGCATCTCGCACCTCGCCGAAGACGATCCAGGCGTCCGCGCCCTCTTTGCGCGCGCGCGCGACCAGCGGCGCAAGATCGGCGCCGGCCTCGTACACCTCGAGCTCCGGCACGCGCATGCCCATCTTCAGCGCGCGCTCGTGCGCCGCCTCGCCCATCTCCACCGACGCCGTATCGTTGCGCGCGAGGATGAGAAGCGAGCGCAGGCCAGCTTCGCGCGCGAGCTCGAGCACGCCTTCGCCGTACGAAGCGTAGGGCGCAAGGGTCTGGAAGACGTAGCGCTGAGGCCGCTTGTACACCCGCGATGAGGCGCCCCCCCCGTTCGCCATTACGTGGCGCGTGCGCTCCGCCTCGGCGGCGGCGACGAGCGTCGCGGCCGAGCCGTAGGGGCCGATAAGGAGCTCGGCACCCTCGGCGACGAGCTGCGCGTACGCCGGTCCGGCGCGCGCCGCCTCCGAATGGTCGTCGAGCACGCGCAGCTCCACCTTTCGGCCGAGCAAGCCGCCGGCCGCATTGACCTCGCGCGCCCAGACGACGAGCGCCTGACCGTATCCCGCAGCGAGGCCCGCCTGCGATCCCGTCTGGGAGACGACGGCGCCGACGACGATGGGCGAAACCTCGGCCTGCGCGCCGACCATGGCGGCGAGCAGGGCGAACGCCGCCGCGATATAAGAAAATGGCCTCAAATGGATCTGCAAAAGCTGCTCGCCGACATTGTAGGCGCCGCTCATGTCCTCACCCGCCCCGAAGACACGCGCGGCTACTTCATCGACTGGCGTCGCCAGTATTCGGCGAGCGCCGAGGCGGTGGTACGGCCGGCGACCACGGAGGAAGTGGCGCAAGTCGTTCGCCTTTGCGCCCGCAAAGGCGTGGCGATCGTTCCCCAGGGCGGCAACACCGGGCTGTGCGGCGGCTCGGTGCCCACCGGCCGGGGCCGGGAGATCGTCCTGTCGCTCGCCCGGATGCGCCGCATCCGCGAGCTCGACGTGCTGAACGACACCATCACGGTCGAGGCGGGTTGCGTGCTCGCCGATGTGCAGCGCGCAGCCGAGGAGGCGGGCCGGCTTTTCCCGGTTTCGCTGGCGGCCGAAGGCAGCTGCCAGGTCGGCGGCAATCTCTCCACCAACGCCGGCGGCGTAAACGTGCTCCGCTACGGGAGTGCGCGCGATCAGGTCCTCGGCCTTGAAGTGGTCCTGCCCGACGGGCGCGTCTGGCATGGGCTGCGCGGCCTGCGCAAAGACAACACCGGATACGATCTGAAGCAGCTCTTCCTCGGCGCCGAAGGGACGTTGGGCGTCATCACCGCCGCCGTGCTGCGGCTGCACCCGCGGCCCTCGGCGACCGTCACGGCTTGGGCAGCGCTCGGGACGCCGCGCGGCGCGGTCGAGCTTCTCGGCCTGCTGCACGAGCAGCTCGGCGAGCGCGTGAGCGCCTTCGAGCTCGTCTCACGCAGCTCTCTGGACGCGGTGCTTGCGCACTCGCCCGATACTCGTGCTCCCCTCGGCGGTAGCCCTCCCTGGCATGTGCTCCTCGAGCTCGCGGACAGCGGTGCACCTGCTGTGCTTGTCGAGACCCTGGCCGCCGCGCTCGACAAGGGCGTCGCGCGCGGCATCGTGCTCGATGCCGTCATCGCGCAGAGCGTGGAGCAGGCGCGCGAGCTTTGGCGCATCCGCGAGACGATCCCCGAAGCGCAGTTCAGCAACGTCAAGCACGACGTCGCCGTCCCGGTATCGCGTACGCCCGAGCTCATCGAACTGGCCGGCGCGCGCGTGTGCGCGCGCTTCCCGGCCGCGGAGATCTACGCCTTCGGCCATGTCGGCGACGGCAATATCCACTACAACGTCGGGCCGGCGTCTCTCCTGGCCGAGCGCGAGGCGGTGAACCGAATCGTCTACGGCGTGGTGAACGAGCTGGGCGGCTCCATCTCCGCCGAGCACGGGCTGGGCCAGCTGAAGCGCGAGGAGATCCGCGCCCACAAGGACGCACTGGAGCTCGAGCTCATGCGGCGGATCAAGCAGGCGCTCGATCCCGCCGGGCTGATGAACCCGGGCAAGGTGCTTTAGCGCTCGCGCACGAAGGTGAGCGGGCGCGAGCCCTCGGCAGATTCGACGCGCCCGACGATGCGCTCGCCTTCTACCCGCCCGCGGAAGCGGCCGGCGGCGGGCCATTGCCACGATATGTCGCGGCCGCGAATCGCCGCAGCAGCCGCGCCCTGCACCTCGATCTCCTGGTAATTCTGCGCGATGCGGACCTGCGCCTCTGCGCTGCGCCACGTGCCGCGCGCGTCGGCGGGCACGATCCAGAGGTACAGGGTGCTGCTCGCGCCCTGCCCCGGGTGCGGCGAGCGCACGCGCACCGTCTCGACCCGGTCGGGCCGCCAGCCCGACATGGCGAAGGCGTGGGAGACGATGCGCGTGCCGGGCCGCAGGTCCGCGATGAAGCGCGGCTGCAGCTTCCACAAGAGCTCGGGCAGGAGGTAGACGGTGACGACACTTGCCTGCGAAAGGTCGGCATTGAAGAGGTCGTCCTGAACGACGCGCACTCGATCGCCCACGCCGGCGCTCGTGGCACGCTCGCGCGATTGGGCAACCAGACGGCCGTCGAGCTCGAAGCCGATTCCGCGAGCGCCGAACTGCTTCGCCGCCGTGATGAGCACGCGCCCATCACCGGAACCGAGATCCACGACGACGTCCCGAGGGCCGGTTTCGGCGAGAACCAGCATCCGCTCCACCACATCCTGCGGCGTGGTGATAAACGGCACGCGCGAGTCGGCGTCCTGCGCAAGAGCGGCCGGCGCCCAGGCAGCGGCGGCGACGGCGAGAAAGCGGCGCAACATCGACGCCACTTTAATGAAGAAAGCCCCGGCCGGCAGGCCGGGGACGTGTTACCTGACTTGCGGCTTACTTGCTCGCTTCCGGCTTCGACTCGGCGCTCGCGCCGGCGGGCGCCTTGGCGGGCGCCTTCTTGGCGGCCTTGGCAGGCTTGTGCGCCTGGCTCTTCTTCTGCGCTTTGGCCTGCTTCTTCGCCGGCTTCGCGGGCTGCGCCTTCTCGGTAGCCGCGCCGGTCTGGCCTTTCGGCTCTGCCGGCTGCGCCTGGGCGAAGGCGCTGGCCGCAAAGGCCGAGACGATCAGGGTGACGAGCGATTTCTTCAACATGCAGTTCTCCTGGTTGGATGGAAGATCCTTGACGGATCCGAGCTATTCAACGCGCCACGCGGCAAAGGGTTGACAAGTTGGCTGCGCACGCGCTCCCGAGGCCACATAATGGCGGCGTCATGCACCGCGTATGAATCTCGCAGACTTCGTCGCACGCCTGCCCGCTGGCGAGCTCTGGGTCTTCGGCTACGGCTCGCTCATGTGGTCTCCCTGTTTCGCTTATCGTGAAAGCGCCCTCGCGCGGGTGCACGGCTACCACCGGGCGCTGTGCATTCTTTCGACGCGCTATCGCGGCACCCAGCTCCAGCCCGGGCTCGTGATGGGGCTGTGCCGCGGCGGCTCGTGCTGGGGCAGGGCGTTTCGTATCGCTCGCCAGGACGTCCGGCGCACCTTGCGGCGGCTGTGGACACGCGAGATGCCGCGTCGTACCTATCGGCCGGAACTGCTCGGCGTACGGTTACGCGACGGACGTGCCGTGCACGCGCTCGCCTTCCTCGCCGATCCCGAGCACCCGTCCTATGTACGCGAGCTCGACCTGCACGGCCGTGCCCGCCTGGTCGCCCAAGGCATCGGCCAGCGCGGTCCCTGCGTCGAATACATCCGCAATACGCTGGAGCACATGCACGAGGTCGGCGTCCGCGATCCGCACCTCGAGCGCGTGCTGCACGCCGCGCTCAGGCTGCAGCGGCAATCGCGCGCGCCATCCGCGCGAGCGCTTCCCGGAGCCGCGAGCGTTGCGTCGCGAAGTTGAGCCGCACGAAGCGCGCCGCGCCGAACTGTGCGCCGGGAGAAAGCGCGACGCCGTAGCGCAGGAAGTGCTGCCAGGGATCCTCGACCCGCAGCCGCGAGCAGTCGATCCACGCGAGGTAGGTCGCCTCGACATGCGCCATGGGCAGTCCGACGCCGCGCTCCACCAGATCGCGGTTGCCACGCAGGTAGGCGAGCTGCGCCTCGAGCCACGGTCCGCCGTGGCGAAAGGCGGCGAGGGTCGCCACGTAGCCGAACACCGACGGAGAAGGCAAGACGTGTGCGTGCGTGTCGGCGCCGATCTCCTCCCGCAGCCGCGCGTCCTCGGCGACAGCCCAGGCACAGCCGGCCGCCGGAAAATTGAACGTCTTGTTCGCGGACATGAGCGTCACCGTGCGCCGTGAGATCTCGGGCGAAAGGCTCGCGATCGGCACGTGCCGCTTGCCCGGGTCGAGCACGAGGTCGCAATGGATCTCGTCCGAAACGATGCGCGCATCGCGCGTCGCTTCGGCGAACTCGCTCAGCTCTTCGCGCGTGAATACCGTCCCTCCGGGATTTTGCGGGTTGCAGAGGTAGGCGAGACGCGCCGGGGCACGGCGCACGACATCGAGGTCGAGCACCCAGCGCCCGGCCTGCAGCATGAGCGGCACCTCGGTGTGCGGCCGCGGCGCGAGCTCCACCGCGCGCTTGAAATGCTGGTAGACGGGCGTCGGCACGAGCACGTTCTCGCCCGGCGCGGCGAGCCTTCGGGCGGCCACATGAAGCCCGGGCACCACCCCGGGCAGGAACACGATCCAGGACGGATCCACGATCCAGTTGTAGCGCTCGCGCAGCCGCTCGACGATCGCCGCGCGCAGCTCCTCCGGCGCCACCGTGTAGCCGAGAATGCCGTGGCGCACGCGCGCCTCGAGCGCTTCGAGCACTTCGGGCGGCGCGCGAAAATCGCTGTCGGCCACCCACAGCGGGATGACATCCTGCCCGGCATAGCGCTCCCAGCGCGTGCTCCAGGTGCCGGCGCGCTCGACCGGGGTGTCGAAATACGTGGAATCGATGCCGATGCCGGAATGCTACTTGTTCTTCGGCAGCTCGTCCTGCTCGAGCGGATCGCCGGGCTGCGACTCCTGCTCGAGCGCCTTGTCGAGCGCCTGGCCGTAGCCCGACTCGTAGTCTTCGAGGGTCGCGCCGCCTTCGACCGCCTCGGTCTTCACCGCACGCGATTCGGCCTGCAGCTTCTCCGGGAACCAGGTGGCGATCGCCGGAAGACT
>DASUFD010000062.1:0-6701 GCA_036274735.1 Burkholderiales bacterium | reverse complement strand
TTCGTGAGATCGTCTGCCATGACGGCCTCCTTTCGCGGTGCTTCCCGCAACTGGCGTGCCGCCGCGGACGTCCGAGCGGATTACGGTCAGGCCGCGTTACCGAGCGCCCAGCGAAGCGCTTGCCTTTGCGCCGCGGTGGCTGTCCATACCGTGCCGCAATGCGGGCAGTGGAACGTCATCTCCTCATCCGCGGCGAGAAGACGCGACAACGCGTCGCGAGAGAGGGTGTCCTGCTCGGCGTGGTGACCCTTCGGGCAGGTGGCGCTAAAACGCCAGCCAGGCAATCGATCGTGCACCGCGTGATCATGCCGCCCGGGCAGGCGAGGCAGGTTGAGCTAAATCAAGCCAAGCGACGACCGAGCTAGTGCTCGGCCAGCAGCGATCCCCAGCCGTGGACCTTGTCGGTGATGCCGTACTGGCGTAGCGCATACCAGTAGGTGGCGGTGTTGATCGCGATCACCGGCTTGCCGAGCCAGAACTCGGCCATCGCCGCGACCTCGGCCATCGCGAGGTTGGTGCCGACCTGCACGATCGCGTCGACGCGCCCGCGGTTCACCTCGAGGATCGCGTCGCGCAGTCGCTCCTTCGACTCGTGCGCGATCAGTACCGGACTGCCGCACTTCAGGCCGAGCAGGTTGACCACCTGGTAGCCGCAATCGGTGAAGAAGCGGCGCACCTGGCGGTCGCCCGCGGGCATGTACGGCGTGACGATGCCGAGGCGCCGCACGCCGCGGCCGCAGGCGCGCAGCGCCGCGCGGCAGGCGTCCGAGCCCATCGCCACGCCGACCTTCGCCGTCTTCTCGAGCTGCTTCTTCAGCCGCACGCTGCCGGCGAGGCCGTCCCAGAAGGTCTCGGCCGACATGCCGAGGATCACGTAGTCGGGATGGCAGGTGAGCACCGACTCGAGCGCCGGGAAGAGGGCGCCGCGGATGTTCTCCATCATCCGCATGAAGCTCGCGTCGTCGCTCACGCGCGTGTCGGGGATGACGAGGCGCGAGTGGTGGTGCGTCACGCCCCAGGGGCGCATCGCCTCGTACTCGGGCTGCACCGAGGTGTTCGTAGAAGGCGCGAGCACGCCGAATTTGGCGCGCGTGCCGAGGGAGTCGCTCATTGTTCTACAATTTTCCGGCCCTGCAGGTTTGTCCGATCAACGGTGAGGATCATGCCATGACGCAAGACGAGTACGTCGCGAAGCTCAAGGCGCAGATCGACCAATGGAACGCGCAGGTCAAGGAGTGGGAGGCGAAGGCCGCGGCGGCGCAGGACCGGCTGCGCGAGCAGTACCTGAAGCAGCTCGAGCAGGTCGCCGCGCAGCGCGAGCGGGTGATGGTCGAGCTGCGGCGCGTGCAGGGCGCCTCGATGGGCGCGTGGCAGGAGCTCATGCGCGGCGCCGACCAGGCGTGGAAGAGCATGCACGACGCCTTCGAGCGCGCGCGCTCGGAGTTCAACAAGAAGTGAGGCCGGCGGCCTGCGGCCGGGCGGTGTCTCGCCCACCCCCTGACAAGGGGGTCGCTCGACGAAGTCGAGCGGGGGGTTTCCGTTTTCGGAAAACCGAACCCCCCGCTCGCGCGCCGCTGCGCGACACGCTCGCGACCCCCTTGTCAGGGGGTGGGCGCAAGGCGCGGCCCTCCGTGTCGTCCGCATGACGCAGTCGATCCCCACCGTCGGCCGCGGTTTCGCGTTCGAGGACCTGAGGCTCGGTTTTCGGTTCCGCACCTACCGGCGCACCATCGCCGAGGCCGACGTCGCCGCCTTCGTCAACCTGACCTGGCTCACCGAGGAGCTTTTCGCCGTCGCCGACGACAGCGCTCGCGCGATCAAGGGCCGCCCGGTGCCCGGCGCGCTCGTCTACGCGTTCGCCGAAGGGCTGCTCCTGCCCACCATGCAGGACACCGGGCTCGCCTTCCTCAATGCGACGCTCGAGGTGAAAGGCCCGACGGTGGTCGGCGACACGATCCACGTCGAGTGCGAGGTGATCGAGCACCGCCTCACCTCGAAGGGCGACCGCGGCCTCGTGCGCTTCGCGAACAAGGTCGTCAACCAGCGCGGCGACACGGTGCTCGAGTACAACCCGCTGCGGCTTCTCAAGAAGAAATAAATTCGGGGTCAGGTTCACAATTCATGAGCGGCCCCCTTACCGGCGTTCGCGTCCTCGAGCTCGGCAGCCTGATCGCCGGGCCGTTCGTCGGCAAGACGCTCGGCGACTTCGGCGCCGAGGTGATCAAGGTCGAGCCGCCCGGCGAGGGCGATCCGCTGCGCAAGTGGCGGCGCATGAGGAACGGCACCTCGCTCTGGTGGCACGTGCAGGCGCGCAACAAGAAGTCGATGACCTGCGACCTGCGCCGCGCCGAAGGCCAGGAGATCGTGCGCCGGCTCGCGCGGCGCTCGGACATCGTGATCGAGAATTTCCGTCCCGGCGCGCTCGAGAAGTGGCACCTCGGCTGGGAGGCGCTCTCGCGCGAGAACCCGAAGCTCGTGCTCCTGCGCATCTCGGGCTACGGGCAGAGCGGCCCGTACCGCAGCCGGCCGGGCTTTGCCGCGATCGCCGAGGCGGTGGCCGGCTTTCGCTACATCACCGGATTCCCCGACCGGCCGCCCGCGCGCCCGAACCTCTCGACGGGCGACACCATTGCCGCGCTGCACGGGGTGATCGGCGCGCTCATGGCGCTGCACGAAGCGGCGAAGACCGGCCGGGGGCAGGTGGTCGACGTGGCGCTCTACGAGGCGATGTTCAACTGCATGGAGAGCCTGCTGCCCGAGTACGCCGCGCAGGGCTACGTGCGCGAGAGGAGCGGCTCGGCCCTGCCCGGCATCGCGCCCTCCAATCTCTATCCCTGCCGCGACGGCAGCCATGTGCTTATCGCCGCCAATGCCGACAGCCTGTTCAAGCGCCTGATGAGCGCGATCGGACGCGAAGACCTGCGCGACGATCCGGCGCTCGCGAGGAACGACGGCCGCGCGGCGCAGATGCAGCGCATCGACACCGCGATCGCGCAATGGACCGTGCAGAGGTCGCTGGAAGAGGTGCTTTCCGAGATGGAGAAGGCCGAGGTTCCCGCCGGGCGCATCTACAGCGCCGCCGACATCGCGCGCGATCCGCATTACGCGGCGCGCGGCATGATCCAGGAGGTCGTCGCCGGCGACGGCGAGCCGCTCAAGGTGCCCGGCATCGTGCCCAAGCTTTCCGCCACCCCGGGGGCGATCCGCAGCGCCGCGCCGAAGCTCGGCGAGCATACCGAGGCGGTGCTGAAGGAGCTCGGCTACGGCGACGAAGAGCTCGCCGCGTTGCGCAGATCGGGCATCGTCTGAAAACGTGGTCTGTCCCTGATTTCGGGTTTCGGTGTACGTCCCTGATTTGGAGGTTGCATGATCGATCGCATCGACCACATCGTTCTCACCACGCGCGACACGCCGGCGTGCATCCGCTTCTACACCGAGGTGCTCGGGATGAAGCTCGTGCGCTTCGCGACGCCGGGCGGCGAGCGGCTCTCGTTCAACTTCGGCGCGCAGAAGATCAACCTGCACGAGTGGGGCAGGGAGTTCGAGCCGCGCGCGCATGTCGCGGTGCCCGGGTCGCTCGACCTATGCTTCATCGCCTCCGTGCCTCTGGACCAAGTCGTCCGGAATTTCGCAAAGGCGAAAGTCCCGATACTCGAAGGCCCGGTGGCGAGGACCGGCGCGAGGGGCGCCATGCACTCGGTCTACGTTCGCGACCCGGACCTCAACCTGATCGAAGTTTCCGTATACGATGCATGACCGCAACGAAGGAGGAGAGATGCATCCCTTGAAAACCCTTGCCGGGCTCGCGCTCGCGCTCGGCTTTGCCGCCGGCGCTGCGGCGCAGCAGGTGGCCATCGGCACCTCGAACCCCGGCTCGATCTACCATTCCTCGGGCACGGTGATCGCCAAGCTGCTGAACGAGAAGGCCGACGTGCGCGCGACGATCCAGCCGTACGCCAGCCCGAATGTTTTCATCCCGGCGGTCAACGCGGGGCAGATGCCGCTCGGCCTGTGCAATATCGGCGAGTTCACCTGGGCCCTCGAGGGCCAGGAGTACTTCAAGGGCCGGCCCAATCCCAACCTGCGCGTAATCGCGGTCATGTACCCGCTGCGCTCGGCGGTGTTCGTGCGCAAGGACTCGCCGATCAAGAGCTACGCCGATCTGAAGGGCCACCCGGCGCTCGACGGCTTCACCAGCCAGAAGGTGATCATCCCGCTGCTCGACGCGATGTACGCCACCGTGGGCCTGAAGCGCAGCGACATGCGCTCGGTGCAGGTGCCGAACGTGGTCGCCGGCGCCGATGCCTTCGCCGCCGGCAAGTCGGACATGATGTTCTTCGCCGTCGGCGCGGCGAAGCCGAAGGAGGTCGACGCGACCGTCGGCGGGATCCGCATGCTCTCGCTGCCGAACACGCCGGAGGCCGCGGCGGCGGTCAAGAAGCACTTTCCGCCCGGCTACCTGCGCCTCGAGAAGCCGAGCGCGGTGAACGTGGGCGTGCTCGAGCCCGGCTACTCGCTCGCCTACGACGCGCTGGTCTTCGGCGGCACGAGCACGCCGGACGACGTCGCCTACAAGACGGCGAAGGTGATGCACGACAACGCCAAGGAGATGGGCGACGCCTTCGGGCCGCTCAAGCTCTTCGATCCGCAGGACATGGCGAAGCCCTTCGAAGGGGTGCAGTACCACCCGGGCGCGATCAAGTACTACAAAGAGATCGGCATCTGGAAAGGTAAGTGAGCGGGGCGCTGCGCTCCGTCCTCGCCGTCGCGCTGACGCTCGGCGCGACGGTCTGGTCGCTCGGCATCTACCAGCTCCTCGATCTCTCGATCTACGAGGAGCAGTTCTCGGCGGCGATGCTCGCCGCCTGCCTCGCGCTCGCCTTCCTCGCGCTGCCCGCGCGCCGCGGCGGTCCGCGCGCGCGCTGGTACGACTGGCTCGCGGCGATCGCCGGCGCCGCGGCCGCCGGCTACATCGCGGTGCGCTACGCCTCGCTCGTCGACCTGATCCTGCTCGCGCCGCCCGACGCGGTGATCGCAGGCGTGCTGATCTTCGTGCTGGTGCTCGAGGCGCTGCGGCGAGCCACGGGGCCGGCGCTGCCCGTGATCATCCTGGTGTTCGTCCTCTACGCGCTCTTCGCCAACTACGCGCCCGGCCGCCTCGAGGGTCGCGCCACCGAGTGGCGGCAGCTCGCCGGCTACCTCGCGCTCGACACCAACGCCATGCTCGGCGTGCCGATCAAGATCGGCACCACGATCGTCGTCACCTTCGTGCTCTTCGGCAACCTGCTCACCGTCACCGGCGGCTCGCGCTTCTTCACCGAGCTCGCGCTCCTCGGCATGGGCCGCTTCCGCGGCGGCGCGGCGAAGATCGCGGTGCTCGCCTCGGCGCTCTTCGGCTCGATCTCGGGGAGCGCGGTGGCGAACGTGGTGGCCACCGGCGTGGTCACCATCCCGATGATCAAGAAGAGCGGCTACGCGGCGCACCAGGCGGCGGCGATCGAGGCGGTCGCCTCGACCGGCGGCCAGCTCATGCCGCCGGTGATGGGCGCCGCGGCGTTCCTGATGGCCGAGTTCCTGCAGATTCCCTATTCCCAGGTGGTGATCGCCGCGCTCGTGCCCGCGCTTCTCTACTACGCCGCGCTCTTCATCCAGGCCGACCTCGAGGCCGCGCGCATGGGCATCACCCGCGTTCCGGCGGCCGAGATTCCGCGCGCGCGCGACGTGCTGCCCGGGCTGCACTTCCTCGTGCCGTTCGTGGTGCTGATCGTCGGCCTCTTCCACTTCAACATCCAGCCCGAGACCGCGGTGCTCGGCTCGGCGGTGAGCCTGATCGTGCTCTCCTATGTCTTCGGCTACCGCGGCGAGCGCCCGCACCTCGGCGCGGTCCTGAGAAGCTTCCGCGACACGGGCGTGGGCGTGATCGACATCATCCTCATCACCGCGGGCGCGGGATTCGTGATCGGCGTGCTCTCGGTGTCCGGCCTCGGCTTCAACCTGACGCTCGCGCTGGTCGAGCTCGGCTCGGGCCATCTCGCGGTGCTGCTCCTCCTCTCCGCGCTCGTCTGCATCGTGCTCGGCATGGGGCTCCCCACCGCGGGCGTCTACGTGCTGCTCGCCGCGCTCGTCGCGCCGGCGATGGTGCAGGTCGGCATCCTGCCGATCGCCGCGCACATGTACGTCATGTACTTCGGCATGATGTCGATGATCTCGCCGCCTGTGGCGATCGCCGCCTACGCCGCGGCCGGGCTCGCCGGCGCGGACCCGATGCGCACCGGCTGGGAGGCGTGCCGCTTCGGCTGGTCGGCGTTCGTGGTGCCGTTCCTCTTCGTGCTCTCGCCGACGCTGCTCCTCATCGGGCCGGCCGACGAGGTGGCGCTCGCCGTGGTCACCGCGGCGCTCGGCATCTGGCTCGCCTCGATCGGCGTGGTCGGCTTCTTCATGCGTGCGCTCGACGCGCGCATGCGCGTCGCCTTCGCCTTCGCCGGCCTGATGGCGCTCATCCCGGCGAGCGCCTTTCCCGGAGCGGTCTACACCGACGTCATCGGCGCGGTGCTCGGCGCGGTGCTCATCGGACGTGAGCTGTGGATCACGCGCGCCGCTGCGCGCGCGGCGGTGTGACGGCGAAGCCGCCAGCGTGAGATGGCTCGTTTAGTCGCCGCTTTCGGCACCTCGCACAGCCCGGCGCTCAACAGCCCCGCCGA
>DASUFD010000061.1:0-5933 GCA_036274735.1 Burkholderiales bacterium | reverse complement strand
CCGCCGGCGGGGAGCGCCGGCGACGGGCTCTCGGGCGCTTCCGGGGCCTCGGCGCCTTCCCTCACGAAGGCCTTGGACATGGGACAATTTTAGCTTGCCAGCCTCGCGCGCAGATCTGAAAATCGCGCACGGGGAGCACGGGAGCGGGAGGATGGCGGAGAAGAAGAACAAGCTCGATTTCCTGACGCGGCTGCGCATTCGCGAGCTGATCCTCCTCGGGCTCATCACGCTGAGCGCCCTGCTCGCCAACCTGCCGAAGGACTACGTCGAAGGCACGCTGGGCGTGGACCAGGACGTCGCCCTCGCCATCCTTGGCGTCGCGGTGATCTTCGGGCTGTTCCTCTACCTGCGCCTGGGGCTCTTCGTCGCCGTGCTCCTGCTCATCGCCGGCGCCAACATGCCGGAGCAGATCGCCGAGGGGCTGCACATCTCGAAGCTGCCGATCCTGCTCGCGCTCATCGCCCTGGTCGGGGTCGGGCTCGTCAACTACGTGGTCGGGTTGCTGCCGACCGGCCTCGAGCCGCGGCCCAAGGAAAAGAGCGCCGAGGGGGTGCGCGCCCTCTTCTACGCGATCGAGAGGAACAACCTGGTCTACGCGCAGAAGGTCCTGGCGATGAATTTCGACCCCAACCTCGCGCACGACAACGGCTACACCCCGATCGCCTACGCGGCGATGAAGGGCAATCCGGCCATGGTCGAGGTGCTGCTGCGCAATGGCGCCGACCCGGGCCTCGCCACGCGCGAAGGCGATACGCCGGTCGAGCTCGCGCTGCGCATGGGCTACAACGAAGTGGCGGACCTGCTCAAGCATGCGCGGCGGGCGGCGGCGGAGGCGAACGCCGCACCGGAGGCCGAGACCGCCCAGGCAGCCGGGTAGGCTCCGGGGTTGCGCGGTTTTCTTGATGCGAATCAAGCGCGGCGGCCGCCCCGGGCACTAGCTTTTCAGGAAACGGCCCACTACTGTATATTAAAACAGTGAACAAGACCGAACTAGCACCCCCCGTCGAATTGCGCGAGCAGGAGATCTGCCGCGACACGCTGCTCGAGAAATACGCCAAGGGAAACGAGGCCTCTGTCGAGGAAGTGCGCCGCCGGGTCGCACGCGCGCTCGCCCAGGTGGAGCCCGAGGAGCGCCGCGCGAGCTGGGAGCGGCGTTTCTTCCAAGCCCAGGTCGACGGCTTCATCCCGGCGGGCCGGATCAACTCCGCGGCCGGCGTAGCGCTACAAGCGACCCTCATCAATTGCTTCGTGCAGCCGGTGGGCGACTCGATCTCGGAAGTGGTCGACGGCAAGCCGGGCATCTACACGGCGCTGCAGGAGGCGGCGGAAACGATGCGCCGCGGAGGCGGCGTGGGCTACGACTTCTCGTCGATCCGCCCGAAAGGCGCCGAGGTGAAGGGAACGCACTCGCGCGCGAGCGGCCCGGTGTCCTACATGCGCGTCTTCGACCGTTCCTGCGAAACCGTGGAGTCGGCCGGCTCGCGGCGCGGCGCGCAAATGGGCGTGCTGCGCTGCGATCACCCGGACATCGAGGAGTTCATCCACGCCAAGGACCGCGGCGACCTCGCCAACTTCAACATTTCGGTCGGCGTGACCGACGAATTCATGGCGGCGGTCGAGGCGGACCGCGAGGTGGAGCTCGTGCACAAGGCGAAGCCCTGGCCGAACCACGAGACCTATCAGCGCTCGGACGGACTGTGGGTCTATCGCAAGGTACGCGCGCGCGACTTGTGGGACCAGATCATGCGCTCGACGTATGACCACGCCGAGCCCGGGATCCTCTTCCTCGATCGCATCAATCGCGACAACAACCTCAACTACTGCGAGACGATCGAGGCGACCAATCCCTGCGCCGAGCAGCCGCTGCCGCCGTACGGCTGCTGCTGCCTCGGCTCGGTGGACCTGACGCGCTTCGTAGAAAGCCCGTTCGCCGAACAGGCGAAGTTCAGTTTCGACCGCTTCGCGAAGACCATCGAGGTGGCGGTCCGCATGCTCGACAACGTGCTCGAGGTGACGGCCTGGCCGCTCGAGCAGCAGAAGAATGAAGCGATGGCGAAGCGGCGGATCGGCCTCGGCTTCACCGGGCTCGGCGATGCGCTGATCATGCTGCGCCTCAAGTACGACACCGACGAGGCGCGGCGCATGGCCGCGCGCATCGCCGAAGGGATGCGCGACGCCGCCTACCGCGGCTCGGTGGAGCTCGCGCGCGAGCGCGGCGCCTTTCCGCTCTTCAACGCCGACCTCTACCTCTCCGGCACGAGCTTCGCCACGCGACTGCCGGAGGAGATCAAGAGCCTGGTCCGCAAGCACGGGATCCGCAACTCGCACCTGCTCTCGATCGCACCGACCGGCACGATCAGCCTCGCCTTCGCCGACAACGCCTCGAACGGCATCGAGCCTCCATTCTCCTGGACGTACACGCGCAAGAAGCGCATGCCCGACGGTACGCTGCAGGAATTCCCCGTCGAGGACCACGCGTGGCGCAAGTACCGGGCGATGGCCGGCGAGGTCGAGGCCCTGCCGCCCTACTTCGTGACGGCGCTGGAAATTTCCGCGCGCGCGCACCAGGAGATGGTGGCGGCGGTCGCGCCGTTCATCGACACCAGCATCTCGAAGACGGTCAACGTCCCCGAGGACTATCCCTACGGCGAGTTCCAGGACCTCTACTTTCTCGCCTGGAAAGCGGACCTGAAGGGCCTCGCCACCTACCGGCCGAACAAGGTGCTCGGCTCCGTGCTCTCGGTGGAGAAGCAGCCGCAGGACTTCGTCCAGGACGACGTCAACCGGCGCATCTCGGTGAAGAGCGTCCCGGCGCCGGTGCTCGCCTCGCTGCGCTGGCCCGGGCGGCCCGACCTCGCTGGCGGCAACCCGGCCTGGACGTACATGATCGAGCATCCGCAGTACCGCTTCGCGGTCTTCGTCGGGCACGTCGAGAACGGAATGCCGCATCCTTTCGAGGTCTGGGTGAACGGCAGCGAGCAGCCGCGGGGCCTGGGTGCGCTCGCCAAGTCGCTCTCCATGGACATGCGCGCGAACGACCGGGAGTGGCTCAAGCTCAAGCTCGATGTGCTCGCCAAGACGCGGGGCGACGACGCCTTCGACATGCCGTTCCCGCCGCGCGGCGAGAAGCGGCGCATGCCCTCGCTGGTCTCCGCGTTCGCGCAGATCGTGCGCTGGCGCGTTGAGCAGCTTCAGGCGGGTCTTGAAGGAAATTTCTCCTTGCGACCCGAGGAAGGATCCTCGCCGGTGCTCGACGCCATGTTCGCGCTGAAGGAGCCGAAGACCGGCACCGACGGCACGATCTCGTGGACGGTCGACGTGCTGAACCCGCGCACCGGCGACGATTTCGTGCTCGGCCTGAAGGAAATCACCCTCCCCGACGGCGTGACGCGACCCTATTCGGTGTGGCTCTCCGGAGAGTACCCGCGTGCGCTCGACGGCCTGTGCAAGATGCTGTCGCTCGACATGCGCGTGCTCGACCCGGCGTGGATCGGCATGAAGCTGAGGAAGCTCCTCGACTTCCCCGAGCCGCTCGGCGACTTCATGGCCTTCGTGCCCGGCAGCCGCAAGCAGCAGACCTACCCGTCGACCGTCGCGTACGTCGCGCAGCTTATCCTGCACCGCTACGCGATGCTCGGCATCCTCGGCGAGGCTGGCCTGCCGCGCACGCAGATGGGCATCCTCGAAGCCCCCGGGAGCGACGCTGCGCCGCGCGTCATGGCGGGCTCGCCTTGCCCGGAGTGCGGCAACGCCACGCTCATCCGCAAGGACGGCTGCGACTACTGCACGGCCTGCGGCTACGTGGGAGTCTGCGGGTAGGAAAAGGGGTCAGGACCCTTTTTTCGCGCGGCATGTTTCTGGCATGAGTTTCTCCATTCCGCGGAGGGACACATGGCAGATCAGGTCAGGATTCTCGGCATCGCCGGCAGCCTGAGGAAGGACTCGTTCAACAAGGCCGCGCTGCGCGCGGCGCAGAAGCTCGTCCCGCAAGGGGCCCGGCTCGAGCTCTACGACATCGCCGGCCTGCCGTTCTTCAACCAGGACGAGGAGCGCAATCCCAATCCCAGGATCGCGGACTTCAAGCAGAAGATCCGCGGTGCCGACGCGATCCTCTTCGCGACGCCCGAGTACAACTACTCGATCCCCGGCGTCCTGAAGAACGCGATCGACGTCGCCTCTCGCCCCTATGGCGACAACGCCTGGGCCGGCAAGCCTGTGGCGCTGATGAGCGCCTCGATCAGCCTGTTCGGCGGCGTGCGCGCGCAATACCACCTTCGACAGTGCTTCGTTTTCCTCAACATGGAGGACGTCCAGCAGCCGGAGGTCGCGATCGCGCAGGCGCCGCAGCGCTTCGACGCGCAGGGCAATCTGATCGACGAGACGTCGAAAAAGCTGATCGCCCAGCTGCTCCAGAATCTGGTAGCGAAGGCGCGGGCTGCGAAGCAGCCGATGCGCGCCGCCGCCTAGGGAATTCGGGCTCCGTCCCCGAATCGCTCGACCCAGAGGAGCGCTGCCACGGTCTTCACGTCGGTGATGCGGCCGTCGCGCACCATGGCGATGGCCTCGGCGAAGGGCACGGTAAGGATTTCGAGAAATTCGCCGGCGTCGAGCTTCGCCGTGCCGCGGGAAAGCTGCTTCGCCAGATAGAGCTCGATCGCCTCGTCGGTATAGGCGATCGCCGTGTGCACCACGCCGAGGCGCGTCCATTCGCTCGCGCTATAACCGGTCTCTTCCATCAACTCGCGCCTCGCGGTCTCGAGATGCGGCTCGTCGGGCTCGAGCTTGCCCGCGGGCACCTCGATGAACTCGCGGCGCTGCGGGTAGCGAAACTGCCGTTCGAGCAGCACCTGGCCGTCGTCGAACAGCGCGACGATGGCCACGGCGCCCGGATGGCGGATGTACTCGCGCGTCGCCTGGCTGCCGTCGGGCAGGCGCACGACGTCGCAATGCACCTTGAGCAGCTTGCCGTCGAAGACCTGCTCGCCGGAGATGAAGTGCTCGGTCAGGTCCTTCGCCGGGCCGCTCACTGCGGAATCAGGCTCGCCACCGCAGTGAGGCAGAGCGCCATCAGCCCGCCGGGGAGGATGCCGAACCACAGCAGCGCCAGGCCATTCACCGAGAGCACGCTGCCCATGATGGGCCGCAGCGGCACGCGCTCCGCCTCCTTCGGCTCGTCGAAGTACATCAGCTTCACCACCCGCAGGTAGTAGAAGGCGCCGATCAGCGAGAGCAGCACTGCGACGATCGCGAGCCAGACATGTCCCGCCGCTACGGCGGCCTGGAATACCGCGAGCTTGGCGTAGAAGCCGGCCGTGGGCGGGATACCGGCGAGCGAAAACATCATGAGCAGCATCAGGAAGGCATACCAGGGGTTGCGCCGGTTCAGCCCGCGCACGTCCTCCAGGTTCTCGCACTCCACGCCGGCGCGCGAGAGGTAGATGAGCATGCCGAACGCGCCGACCGTCATGATCGCGTAGACGATCATGTAGAACAGCGCGGCGCCGTACGCGTCCGCGCCGCTGCGCCAGTTGCCGCCGATCTGCCCGGAGAGCAGGCCGAGCAGCATGAAGCCCATGTGCGCGATCGCCGAGTACGCCAGCATGCGCTTCAGGTTCGACTGCGCGATGGCGGTGATGTTGCCGAGCGCGATCGAGAGTATCGCGAGCAGCGCGAGCATCTGCTGCCAGTCGGCGGCGAGCGGATGCAGGCCGTTGACGAGCAGCCGCACCGCCATGGCGAAGGCGGCGAGCTTGGGCCCGGAGGCCACCACCAGCGTGACGGGCGTGGTCGCGCCTTGGTAGACGTCGGGGATCCACATGTGGAACGGCACGACGCCGATCTTGAAGGCGATGCCGGAGACCACGAACACGATGCCGAACACCAGCAGGTCGTGCCCGGCCGCCTGCCCCGCGAGCTGCGCCACGCCGGCGAGG
>DASUFD010000060.1:0-27913 GCA_036274735.1 Burkholderiales bacterium | reverse complement strand
CCTCGGCCGGGACGGCATCCTCGTCAACGCGGTGGCCCCCGGACCCACGCTCACCGACATGTACGAGCGCCTGCCGCAATCGCGCAAGGACGCGGTGATGCGCGCCGTCTATTCCGGGCGCGCCTGCAAGCCCGAGGAGGTGGCGCAGGCGATCTTCTGGCTCGGCACCGCGAGCCCGGCCTACCTCTCGGGCGCGACGATCGACGTCAACAACGGCTCCTACCCGCGCTGATAGGTCCTGAAGCGGACCGCGGGCTCGCGCTTGATCTGCTCTACGAGCGCGACTTCCCAGGAGAGATAGTCGCGCGCGTGCTTTTCGTAGTCCGCCGCGTGGTCGTACGGCTTATACGAGACGTCGTCCATGGTGGTGGTCGCGCGCTCCACGCCTGACTCCTGCGCACCGCCGCGCGAGAACCACGCCGCGTTGCCGCCTTCGAGCACGCGCACCTTGGCGTTTTTCCAGATTTTCGCAACCTCCGGCGCGGCGAGATGGGCAAGGACGGCGTTTTCCGACGTGAGCGTCAGGGCGTCGCCCGGAATTCTCGCCTCGGCCTCCTCCAGCCGCGAGCGCACGACCCACCACGCCCCCGGGATATGGCGCTCGCGAAAGCCCAAGCTGGTCGAGAAGTCGAGCACCGCGCCCTCGGGCTCGCGCACGGTCTGCCACTCCTGCAAGCCGAGCACTCGCCGCGCACGCGGCCCGTGCTCGAGGGCGAAGCCGTCGAGGCGATCGAGCACGTGCACGTCGTTCCAGCCCATCTGGTTGAGCCACGACGCCGTCATCACCGCGCGCACGCGCTCCGGATCGATGAGGACCACGCGCGCGTTGCGCACACCGACATACTCGTCGCCCGCCTGCACGAGCTGGCCGCCGGGTGCGTGCCGCGAGCCGGCGAGGTGGCCCGCTTCGAACTCCTCGCGCGTTCGCACGTCGAGCAGGTAGAGGGTCCGCGATTCGTCCCGCTGCCACTCGCGCACGGTGGCGGGCTCCACCGTCCTGACTCCGAAACGGCTTGCGATTCCGTCCGCCGCCTGCCGTGCCCACGAGCGGGTGCTCTCGGACGGCGCCGGCGCGAAGCGCGCGGCGCCGCGCTCGGCGGTGTAGCCCGCGAGCTCCCAGCCCATCGTGCCGTCCTTGAGCGCCACCACGCGATTCGGAATGCCGGCGTTGCGCAGCGACTGGCAGCCGATGATGCTGCGCGTGCGGCCGGCGCAGTTGACGACGACCAGGGTCTGCGGATCGGCAGCGAGCTCGCGCGCGCGCCAGACGAGCTCGGCGCCGGGCACGTCGATGCCGCCCGGGATGCACATGCGGCGGTACTCCTCGAGCGGCCGGGAATCGAGGATCACCAGCCTCGCCTTCGCATCGAGCATTTTCTTCAGGTCCTCGGGGGCGATGCGCGGCGTGTCGTACTGGTGCTCCACGAACTCACCGAAGGCCTTCGACGGGACGTTGACCCCGCTGAAGAGCTCGCCGCCAGCCGCCTGCCAGGCGGCGCAGCCGCCCTCGAGCACCGAGACATCGCTGTAGCCGAGCGCCTGCAGCCGCGCCGCCGCCCTCTGCGCGAGGCCCTCGTCGCCGCCGTCGAAGAAGACGATCGGCGCACCGCGGCGCGGCACCAGGTCGTCGATGAGGAGCTCGAGGCGCGACAGCGGCGCCGAGCTGGCGAAGAACGGGTGGCCGCGATAGTGGACCCCCTGCTCGCGCGCGTCGAGCAGGGCGAGCTCGCCCTCGCCGGCGAGCTTTTCACGCAGGGAACCGACGTCGATGGCTTTCATGGGAGTAGATTATCGGGTCCAACCTGAGGAGGTGTGGACCATGACGATCAAAGCGAGCCGCAACGACGTTTGGATGGCCGTCATCGACGATCGCCCGGGAGGCGCCGCCGACAAGCTCGAAGCGCTGGCGCGCGCCGGCGCGAGCCTCGAGACGGTCTTCGCGCGCCGCACGCCCGAGCACCCCGGCCAGGGGATCCTCTTCGCCGGCCCGATCGAGGGCGCCAAGGTGCGCCGCGCGGCCGAGGAAGCCGGCTTCAAGAGGTCGGAGACGATTCACGGCATCCGCGTCGAGGGCAACGACAAGCCGGGGCTCGGCGCGCGCATCGCGCGCTCGCTCGCCGAGGCGGGGATCAGCTTTCGCGGCATGCAGGCCACCGCGATCGGGCGCAACTTCACCTCGTTCATCGCCCTCGACTCGGCGGAGGATGCGGCGAAAGCGGTGAAAATCGTGCGCAGGCTCTGAGGCTCAGCGCACCTTGTAGATCTCGTCGTTGAAGTCGCCGCGCCACACGAGCAGCGTGGCGCGGCGCTCGCCCGCCTCGGTGGTGAGGAGCGCCCGCTCGTCGGCGTTCCTCCACTGCAGCGTGCGCGTCTTCTCGCCGTGCTTCTCGGTGGCGGCCCGGCCGAACTGCCGCGTGAGCAGCTCGGCGAAGCGCGGCGCGTCGGCGCTGCGGAAGCGCAAGTCGAGTGCCTGCACCGCGTCGTCCTTCAGGTAGACGGTGATGCGCAGCTCGAGGCCGGCGATCTTCGCGCGCGAGTCGTCGCAGCGCCGGTCCGCGGCGCGGCTTTCCCACTGCAGCGGCTGGCAGTGCGCGCTCGGGAAGCGCTCGCTGACGACCCGTTCGGAGTCGCCCAGCTTCACGCCGTTCGCCTCGAACTGCGCCTGCGCGGGCACCGCGAGCGCCAGCGCGGCGACGGCGAGCAAGCGCGCCGCGCCGGGCGAGCAGCGCTTGCGCAGGATGATCACGCCGCCTTCTTCGCTCCGGATTCGCTCACCTCGTGGCTCGCCGGGCGCGCCTTGAGGCGCAGGTCCTTCAGCTCGGCACGCTCGCGCACCGCGTTGCGGAACGCCTGGTCGCGTCCCGAGAGGTATTGCGGCGGCCAGTATTGGCCCATGTGCTGATACCAGGCGGATGCCTGAAGCGTGAAATAGGGATTGGCGAGATGCGGACGCGCGAGCGCGACGAGGTCGGCCTTGCCGGAGGCGAGCAGGGTGTTCACCTGGTCAGGCGTCGTCACCGCGCCCACCGTCATCGTCGCGATCCCGACCTCGTTCCGCACCCAGTCCGAGAAGGGGGCCTGGTACATCCGGCCATAGACCGGCTTCTGCGTCGGCACGGTCTGGCCGGTCGAGCAGTCGATCATGTCGCAGCCGACATCCTTCAGCATGCGGGTGAGCGCGATCAGGTCCTCGCCGGAGAGCCCGCCCGGCGCCCAGTCGGTCGCCGAGATGCGCACCGACATCGGCTTGCGCTCGGGCCACGCCTTTCTGCAAGCGCTGAAAACCTCCAGCGGGAAGCGCATCCGGTTCTCGATGCTTCCGCCGTAAGCGTCTTTCCGCCGATTCGTGAGCGGGGAGATGAAGCTGGCGAGCAGGTAGCCGTGCGCCAGGTGGATCTCGAGCATGTCGAAGCCCGCCTGCTCGGCGTAGCGCGCCGAGCGGACGAAATCTTCGACCACCGTGTCCATTCCCGCACGCGAAAGCTCGCCCGGCACCTGCGAGATACCCTCGTAGTAGGGAAGCGGCGAGGCCGAGACGATCGGCCAGTTGCCGCTCTCCAGCGGATGGTCCATGCGCTCCCAGCCGAGCTGCGTCGAGGCCTTGCGCCCGGCATGGCCGATCTGCATGCACAGCTTCGCCTTCGAGTTGGCGTGGCAAAAATCGGCGATCCGCTTGAAGGCATCGCGCTGCGCCTCGTTCCACAGGCCGGTGTCCCCGGGCGAGATGCGCCCCTCCGGCGACACGCAGGTCATCTCGACGTAGACGAGCCCGGCGCCGCCGACCGCGCGGCTGCCGAGGTGCACGAAGTGCCAGTCGGTCGGCACGCCCTCCACCGCCGAGTACTGGTCCATGGGCGAGACCACGACGCGGTTCTCCACCACCATGTCGCGCAGTCGGAACGGGGTGAACATCGGCACCGGCGGGTTCTCCAGGTCGATGGCGAAGCCCTGGTTCTTCACGCTCTGCGCAAACCACTTGTGCACCCTGCGCACGAACGCCTCGTCGCGCAGCTCGAGATTCTCCCAGGTGATCTGCTTGGAGCGCGACATGACGCCGAAGGCGAACTGCTCGGGCGCCATGTCCCAGTAGCGCTTCATGTGCTCGAACCAGGCGAGCGATACGTTGGCGGCGTGCTGGGTCTTCTCCACTTCCTCGCGCCGCGCGGTGTCGTACATCTTCAAAGCTCTTTTCACATCCTGGTGTTTCCTGAATGCTTCGAAAAGCGCAATGGCGTCCTCCATCGCCAGCTTGGTGCCGGAGCCGATCGAGAAGTGCGCCGTCGCCTTCGCATCGCCGACCAGCACGGCGTTGTCCTTCACCCAGGTCCGGTTGGTGATGTTCGGGAAGTTGCGCCACAGCGAGCGGTTGGCGATCAGCGGATGGCCGTCGAGCTCCTCGGCGAAGACGCGCTCGAGCACCGGCAGCATCTCCTGCTCCGAGAGCGCGCCGAAACGGAAGTTCGTCCAGGTCTCCTCGCTCATCTCGATCACCCAGGTCGAGCGCTGCGGCTCGTACTGGTAGCAGTGCGCGAGCACGATGCCCTGCGGGGTCTCGCGGAAGAAGTACTTGAACGCATCGAGCGAGCGCGTCGAGCCGAGCCAGGTGAACTTGTTGGAGCGCAGGTCGACGCTCGGCTGGAAGTGGCTGCGGTGCTGCTCGCGGATCTTCGAGTTGATGCCGTCGGCGACCACGATCAGGTCGGAATCCGCGAACTCCTCCAGGCCCTCCACCTCGCGCTGGAAGCGCATCTGCACGCCGAGCTCGCGCCCTCGGTCCTGCAGGATGTTGAGCAGCGCCACGCGAGAGCAGCCGCAAAAGCCGTTGCCCCCGGAGCGCATGACGCGGCCCTTGTAGACCACGTCGACGTCGCCCCAGTAGGCGAAGCGGCGGCGGATCCGCTCGTAGGTGACGAGGTCGTAGGCCTTGAAGGTGTCGAGCGTCTGGTCGGAAAACACCACGCCGAAGCCGAAAGTATCGTCGGGGCGGTTCCTCTCGTACACGGTAATGTTCCAGCGCGGCCAGGCCT
The DNA here is from genome assembly GCA_036274735.1 of Burkholderiales bacterium. GTDB lineage: Bacteria > Pseudomonadota > Gammaproteobacteria > Burkholderiales > SG8-39 > SCGC-AG-212-J23. The sequence continues at coordinate 22,886 of DASUFD010000060.1, read as the reverse complement.
TCTTCGCGAGCAGCGCGAAGTACAAGCCGCCGGGCCCGCCGCCGATGATGGTCACTTTCATGTGGCCTCCGGTATTACCGCGGTAGCTTCGATTTCCAGGCGCGCCTCGTTCTCCACCAGGCCGCTCACCTGCACCACCGCCATGGTCGGATAGTGCCGGCCCATCAGCTCACGGTAGGCCGCCCCGACCTCGCGCAGCGAGGCGAGGTATTCCTGCTTGTCGAGCACGTACCAGGTGAGCCGCACGATGTGCTCGGGCTTGCCGTTCGCCTCTTGCAGGACGGAAAGGATGTTTTGCAGCGCTTGCCGGAACTGCCCGGCGAAGCTGCGGCTGCGCCATTCGCCCTGCCCGGTCCAGCCGACCTGACCGGCGACGAACACCAGCGTGCCGCGCGCGGCGATGCCGTTGGCGAAGCCCTTGGGGCGCGCCCAGCCGGGCGGCTGCAGTGCCTGCATCATGCCTCCTTCTTCAGCTTGAAGCGCTGCAGCTTGCCCGTCTCGGTGCGCGGCAGCGCCTCCACGAATTCCACCGCGCGCGGGTACTTGTACGGCGCGATCGTCTTCTTCGCATGCTCCTGGAGCGTGCGCTTCATGTCGTCGCTTTTCTCGTGGCCGGGCTTGAGCACCACGAACGCCTTGACGATCGTGCCGCGCTCCTCGTCGGGCCAGCCGACCACGCCGCATTCGGCGACGGCCGGGTGCGTGAGCAGCGCCGACTCGACCTCGGGTCCGGCGATGTTGTAGCCCGCCGAGATGATCATGTCGTCGGTGCGCGCCTGGTAGAAGAAGTAGCCGTCCTCGTCCTTGAGATACGCGTCGCCGGTGACGTTCCAGCCTTCGTGCACGTAGTTCCTCTGCCGCTCGTCGGCGAGGTAGCGGCAGCCGGTCGGCCCCTTCACGGCGAGGCGGCCGACCACGCCCGGCTTGCAGGGCTTGCCCTCGTCGTCGAGCACGGTGGCGAAGTACCCGGGGATCGCATAGCCGGTCGCGCCGCGGCGCACGCGCTCGGGCGTGTGCGAGATGAAGATGTGGATCATCTCGGTCGAGCCGATGCCGTCGATGATCTCGATGCCGGTCGCCGCCTTGAACGCCTGGCGCGTCGCGTCGGGCAGCGCCTCGCCGGCCGAGACGCACTTCTTCAGCGAGCTGAGATCCGACTTGCCGGCGAGTGCGGCCATCTGCCGGTACATGATCGGCGAGGTGAAGCAGGTCGTCGCGCGGAAGCGCGCGATGGTCTCGAGCAGCGTGTCCGGCGTGTGCTTCTCGACGAGCACGGTGGAGGCGCCGAAGCGCATCGGGAAGCACAGCATGCCGCCCAATCCGAAGGTAAAGGCGAGCGGCGGCGTGCCGCAGAAGATCTCGTCCTTGTGCACCTTGAGGATCGAGCGCGGAAAGCAGTCGCACATCGCGATCACGTCGCGATGAAAGTGCATCGTGCCCTTCGGCTTGCCGGTGGTGCCCGAGGTGAAGGCGATCAGCGCGACGTCGTCGGCCGCGGTCGGCACGTTGCCGAAGGTGAGCGGCTGGCGCCGCGACAGCTCGTCGAGCGAGTCGGGGCTGCCGTCGTACCAATACTTGATGGTTTTCAGAGAGGCGCAAAGCGGCAATGCCAGCTCGAGCTCTTCCTGCAGCCGCTTGTCGCACAGCGCGTGCGTGATCTCCGCCTTCTGGATGATCTCGGTGAGCTCGCGGGCGCGCAGCAGCGGCATCGTCGCGACGCAGATGCCGCCTGCCTTCATCACCGCGAGCCAGCAGGCGGCCATCATCGGGTTGTTCGGCCCGCGCAGCAGCACCCGATTTCCCGGCTTCAGGCCCATCTCGCGCACGAGCACGTTGGCGAGGCGGTTCGCCTGGGTGAAGAGCTGCGTATAGGTGCATTCGCCGTCGGGCGAGCGCAGCGCGATGCGGTGCCCGTGCCCGCGCGTCACCGGCTTGTCGAGGAGCTCGGTGGCGCAGTTCATGCGCGCCGGATACTTGAGCTCGGAGAGCTCGAAGCGGAACTCCGGCCAGAGCCGCCGCGGCGGCAGGTTGTCGAGCGCGAAGGTGTCGGTATGGGCGCTATAGGACATGAATGCCGCTCATGGTTTCATGACGTCTCTCGCGATGATGAGCTTCTGCACTTCGGTCGCCCCCTCGTAGATGCGCAGCGCGCGCACCTCCCGGTAGAGGCGCTCCACCGGATGGCCGCGCGTCACGCCCAGCCCGCCGAGGATCTGCACCGCGGCGTCGACGACCTGCTGCGCCGACTCGGTCGCGAACATCTTGGCCATCGCCGCCTCGCAGGTGACGCGCTCCTTGCGCGCGTCGCGCTTCCACGCCGAACGATAAGTGAGGAGCGCCGCCGCGTCGACCGCGGTGGCCATGTCGGCAAGCTTCGCCTGCGTCATCTGGAACTCGGCGAGGGCATGGCCGAACATGCGGCGCTCGCGCGCGCGGTCGATCGCCTCCTGCAGCGCGCGCCGCGCGAAGCCGAGCGCCGCGCCGGCGACCGTAGTGCGGAAAACGTCGAGGTTGCGCATCGCCAGCTTGAATCCCTCCCCTTCCTTGCCGAGGAGATCGCCTCGCGAATTGCGAAGCTTGAGCGTTGCCATGGGATGCGGCGCGACGATGTCGATGCGCTCGCCGGCGTCCACGTCGGCAGCATCGACCACGAAGGCGCTGATGCCTTCGTCCGCTCTCGCGAACACCACGTAGAAGTGGGCGATGCCGCCGTTCGATATCCAGGTCTTGCACCCGTCGAGGCGCCACCCCGGCCCTTCTTTTCTCGCCCGGGTCGTCAGGGCCTGCACGTCCGAGCCTGCGTCCGGCTCGGAGAGCGCGAACGCCGCGATCTTTTCGCCGCGCGCCGCCGGCGCGAGATAGCGCGCCTTCTGCTCGTCGCTGCCGGCGAGCGCCACCGGGCCGCTGCCGAGGCCCTGCATGACGAACGCGAAGTCGGCGAGGCCGGCGTGGTAGGCGAGCACCTCGCGCAGCAGCGCGATCGCGCGCACGTCGGGATTCTCGGTAGCCGCGTGGCTCAGGTAGCCCGCGCAGCCGAGGTCCTGGACGAGCCGCTGGCATATCGCATCTGCATCGTCGCCGTGCGCGTGGCCGAGGTTCTCCCGCGCCCAGGCGTCGGCCTCGCGCGCGAGCTTCTCGTGACGCGCTTCGAAAAACGGCCAGCCGTAGTGCGCGAAACGATCCATCCCCGGTCTCCTAGTCTCCTTCGAACACCGGCTTGCGCTTGGCGACGAATGCTTCGTAGGCGCGCCGGAAATCGCGGTTCTGCATCAGGATGGCCTGCGCCTGCGCTTCCATCTCGATCGCCTCGTCGACGCCGGCATTCCATTCCTGGTGCAGCATGGTCTTCGTCATGGCGTGCGCCGCAGTCGGGCCCTCGGCGAGGGAGCGCGCAAGCTCCATCGCCGCCGGCAGCGAAGGCGCGGACAGGCGATTGAAGAAGCCCCAGGCGAAGCCCTCCTCCGCGCTCATCGAGCGGCCGGTGTAGAGCAGCTCCGCGGCGCGCCCCTGGCCGATGATGCGCGGCAGCATGGCGCACGCGCCCATGTCGCAGCCCGCAAGGCCGACGCGCACGAAGAGGAACGCCGTCTTGGCGTCCGGCGCGCCCACCCGCAGATCGCACGCCATGGCGAGGATGGCGCCGGCACCCGCGCACACGCCGTCCACCGCGGCGACGAGCGGCTGCGGACAGTGGCGCATCGCCTTCACCACGTCGCCGGTCATGCGCGTGAAATCGAGGAGCTCGGGCATGCTCATCTTGGTGAGCGGGCCGATGATCTCGTGCACGTCGCCGCCGGAGCAGAAGTTGCCTCCCTCGCCGCGCAGGACGATGGCCCGGACGCTCCTTTCCAGGGAAACCTGCCTGAAGAAGTCCCTGAGCTCGGCGTACGACTCGAAGGTGAGCGGGTTCTTGCGCTCCGGGCGATTCAGCGTGACGACGCCGACCTTGCCCTCGGTGCGCCAGAGGAAATGCTTCGGCTGCATCATTCGGACACCTCCACGGCATGGCTTTTCAGCTTGGCGAGGAGCCGCAGCAGCTCGTCCTGCTCCCTGCGGCTCACGCCGGCGAAGAGCTCGATGACCCACTCCTCGTGCGCGCGCGCCATTTCGGCGAAGCTCCTTTCGCCGCCCCTGGTGAGGCGGATGCGGAAGGCGCGCCGGTCGGCCGGCTCGTCGAGGCGCTCGACCAGGCCCTCCTTCTCAAGCTGGTCGACGATCGCCGTGACATTGCCGCCCGTCACCATCAGCAGCCGCGACAGCTCGTTCATCTTCAGCCCCTCGGGATGCCGGTCGAGCTGTGCCATCAGGTCAAAGCGCGGTAGCGTGGTGGCGAAGCGACTGCGCAGCCGGGAGCGCACCACGCGCTCGATCATCTGCGCACAGGTGAGCAGCCGCAGCCAGACGCGCAGCGCGCGGTGATCGCCGGCGCGCGCGATGGTTTCACGGTCCTGAACGACGGGCAGCGGGACGGGGGCGGGCACGTGCGGCTCCGTGGTAGTCCAAGCCTGAATAGATGAAGCTTGAAGCATCAAGCCACCCGCTGTCAACCGCGGCCCGATAGCGTGGCGCCGGGCGGCCGCCGGCCCCCTCCCGTACAGCCTTAATGAAAGAGCAGCCGCAGATCGATACCACCGGTGCAGCGCGTTCGTCTGCCGCTTGCAGGCAGCGCTCGAGCGGGAGCCGGTCGGCGAGCTTTCCGGTGTGGCGCTTGCGCACGCTCCACCTCGGAAAGCGCCCAGAGCGGGAAGTACACCGAGTACAGGTGATAGTTGAGGTAGAAAACGCGCGGGAAGCCGGTGCCGGTCCAGAAGGCATCGCGCCAGGCGCCGTTGCCATGCTGCGTCAGCAGCAAATAGTCGACGGCGCGCCGGGTATGCGGCGAGTCGAGCTCGCCGAGCGCGCCGAGAGAGAGCAGGCCCCACGCGGTCTGCGCCGCCGTGCTCGGCCCGCGCCCGGCGAGTTCCGGGTCGTCGTAGGAGGCGGGCAGCTCGCCCCAGCCGCCATCGTCGTTCTGGCGCTCGAGCAGCCAGTCGCGCACCCGCAGCCAGCGCGGCGCACGCAGGTCGATGCCGGCCGCGGCGAGGCCGCGCAGCGCGAGAAAGGTGCCGTACAGATAGTTGCAGCCCCAGCGCCCGTACCAGGTTCCGTCGGGCCGCTGCCGTGCATCGAGAAACGCGATGGCGCGCTGCACGGCGTGCGTGTCGCGCCGGCCGAGCGCGCAAAGGACTTCGAGCGTTCGCCCGGTGATGTTCTCGCAGCTCGGGTCGAGCATCGCATTGTGGTCGGCGAAAGGCACGTGCGTGAGGATCTCGTCGTCGCAGTCGCGGTCGAACGCCCCCCACCCGCCGTCGCGGCTCTGCATGGCGAGCTGCCAGGTGATCCCGCGCATCATCGCGGCCTGGCGCTGCGTCTCCTCGGCGGCGTCCGGAAAGCGCACCCGCGCGAGCGCAAGCAGCACTTGCGAGGTGTCGTCCGTGTCGGGGTTGAACGCGTTGGCGTACTGGAAGTACCAGCCACCGAGCGGAAGCTGCTCGGGCTCGCGCACGTCAGCGACGCGCCGCGCCTCGTGAGCGAGCAGCCAGCGCACGCCGGCGAGCAGCGCCGGGTGACCCGCCCCAAGGCCGCAGGCGGCGAGCGTATGTACGGCGAGCGCGGTGTCCCAGACCGGCGAGTGACACGGCTGGACGATGAGGCCGTCCTCGCGCTCGACGGTGAGGCGCTCGAGCTCGGCGCGCTGCGCCCTGAGCACCGGATGCTCGAGCGGATAGCCCAGGCAGCGCAACGCGATCAGCGTGTTGATGATCGGCGGAAAGATCGCACCCAGGCCGTCGCTGTCCTCGAGCCGCTCGAGAATCCACTGCTCGCAGCGCTCGAGCGCGCGGCGCAGGGGCGTGAGCCGCAGCCGGCCCAGAGCGCCGAGCAACCGGTCGAGCCCCACGAAAAGCGCGGCATAGCTGCTCGTCTCCGCCGCGCTCTGCGCACGCCGTGCCGACGCGTCGCCGGCGCGCAGCTCGGCGAGCTCCGCGGCCGGCGGCACCGGGCAATGCGGCTCGCTCGAGCGGATGATCGCGAGCGGCACTACGATGGAGCGGGTCCAGCTCGACATGCGGTAGAGGCTGAAGCGCGCGCCGCGCGGGAGCAGCGCGATCTCGGGCGGGATTACCGGACACTGCGACCATGGGACCTGGCCGAAGATGGCGAGGTAGATCTTGGTGAACGAGTTGCACGCGTCGATGCCACCCGATTGGAGGATCGTCTCGCGCGCGGCTCGCATGTGCGCCGCTGCCGGGTCGTCGCCGGCGAGCTTGAGGACGAAATAGGCCTTCACCGAGCTCGAGACCTCCGCCGGCCCTCCGGGGTACAGCGGCCAGCCGCCCTCGCGCAGCTCGCTTGCCCGCAGGCGCGCCGCCGCCTTAAGCATGCGCGGCGTCACTTGCCGCTCGAGAAAGTAAAGCGTCAGAAAATATTCAGACTCGAGGATCGAGCCGCCCTCGAGGTCGCCGCACCAATGTCCGTCGGCGCGCTGCAAAGACAACAGATGCTGCCGGCAGGCATCGAGGGCGGCGCGCAAAGGTCTTCTCGCCGAGGAGGCGACCGCCGGCGTCTGCTGCGGAAAAACCGGGGATTGCGACACGGCTTGCGAGAAGCAAGCCGCACGCCGTACTAGCTGCCGCCCCCCCCGCGGCCACCGGCTTCGCTTCCTTAAGGCGACTGCCGCGGCAGCTGGCCGATCACGTAGGCGTTGTGCGCGGCGACCGCGCAGGTCGCGCCGTTCAGCGTGGCGAGCAGCGCCTGGGAGACCTCGGCATAGTGCTCGAGCACGACGAGCGTGACGCCGGCCTTGATAGCGACGAAGCCCGCGGGCCCGACGGCGGCGAGCAGAGAGTCGACCATCGGATTCACCTCCTTCGCCCCGCGGTGGATTCCTTCGAGCGTCGTCGCCGTATCGGCCACCTGGCAGCCGACCAGCGCCTCCTTGCTGGCGAGGGCGCTGCAGCCGACGAGCAGCCATGCCGGCGTGAGGACGACGGCCTGTCTCAGGCTTGGCGCAGAAAATCGAAGTCGCAGCCGTGCTCGGCCTGCAGCACGTGCTGCATGTAGAGCTTCGCGTAGCCGCGCTTGGGCACCTCTACCGGCGGCCGCCACGCGGCCTTTCGCTTGCGGAGTTCATTCTCGTCGATCAGCAGATCGATGCGCCTTTCGCGCACCGAGAGGCGAATGCGGTCGCCGTTCTTCGCCAGCGCGAGCGGCCCGCCGGCCGCCGACTCCGGCGATACGTGCAGCACGATCGTGCCGTACGCCGTTCCGCTCATGCGCGCGTCCGAAATGCGCACCATGTCCTTCACGCCAGCGCGCGCGAGCTTGGCGGGAATCGGCAGGTAGCCGGCCTCCGGCATGGCATAGCCGGAGGTGGGGCCGGCGTTCTGCAGGACGAGAAAATCGTCCGCGCTCACGTCGAGGGCGGGATCGTCGATGCGCGCGGCGAGGTCGTCGAGCGAGGAGAAGACGACCGCGCGCCCTTCCTTCTCGAACAGCGTCTCGTCCGCCGCCGAGCGCTTGAGGATCGCGCCGTTCGGCGCGAGCGAGCCGAAGAGCGCCACCAGGCCCCCGACGGGAGAGATCGGCTCACGGAAGCTGCGCACCACCGAGCGATCGACCCATTGCGGCTCCTTCTCCAGCCGCTCGGCGAGCGTGATGCCGGCGACCGTCAGGCAGTCGAGGTGCAGCAGCGGCTTCAGCTCGCGCAGCAGTGCGCCGACGCCGCCCGCCCCGTACAGATCCGACATGTAGTGCTGGCCGGTAGGCTTCAGGTCGACGAGCACCGGCGTCGAGTCCGACAGCTCGTTCAGCCTTCTCAGGGAAACGGGAATCCCGGCTCGCCCGGCGATCGCCGTCAGATGGATGATGGCGTTGGTCGAGCCGCCGATGGCGAGCAGCACGCGCAGGGCGTTCTCGACCGCTTTCTCGGTGATCACGTGCGAGGGGCGGATCGGAGAGCGCGCGAGCTCGACAGCGCGCCGTCCGCTCGCCTCCGCGACGCGCAGCCGGTCGGCGTGCACGGCGGGGATCGCCGCGCTGCCGGGAAGCGCCATGCCGAGCGCTTCGGCGATCGAGGCCATGGTCGATGCCGTGCCCATCACGGCGCAGGTGCCGGCGGTGGTCGCGAGATTTCCTTCTATGGTTTCTATTTCCGCAGAATCTACCTTGCCGGCCCGATGCATCGCCCAGAAGCGGCGGCAATCGGTGCAGGCGCCGAGGCGCTCGCCGCGAAAGGAGGTCGGCATCATCGGCCCGGCGAGAAGCTGCACTGCCGGCACGTCCGCGGAAGCGGCGCCCATGAGCTGCGCCGGCACCGTCTTGTCGCAACCGCCGATCAGCACCACCGCGTCCATCGGCTGGGCGCGGATCATCTCCTCGACGTCGATCGACATCAGGTTGCGGAACATCATCGAGGTCGGGCTGAGGAAAACCTCACCGAGCGAGACCGTCGGAAAATCGATCGGCAGGCCGCCGGCGGCGAGCACCCCGCGCTTCACCGCCTCGACGAGCTCCGGGAAATGGCGATGGCAGTTGTTGAAGCCGCTCTTCGAATCGGCGATCCCGACCACCGGCCGCGCGAGCATCTCGCCCGAGTAGCCCATGCTCTTCGCGAAGGAGCGGCGCAAATAGAGCGAGAAGGCGGGGTCGCCGTAGTTGGTGAGCCCGCGCGCAAGGCCGTGCTTGGGCGCCGCTTTCTTCATCTCAGGAATTGTCCACCACCGGCTGGACGTAGATTTCCACGCGGCGATTGGCCTGTCGGCCGCTCTCCGTGGCGTTGCTCTCGAGCGGCATCGACTCGCCCTTGCCGACGGTCGCGAGCCGCTCCGGCTTGACGCCGTGCGACTCGAGGTAGCCCGCGACGGCGAGCGCGCGCCGCTCCGAGAGCGCCTGGTTGTACCGCGCCGTGCCGACGTTGTCGGTGTGGCCCGAGATCGTCAGCATGGTCTTGCCGTAGCGCACCACCACCTCGGAGAGCTTGTTCATGGTGCTGTTGAACGACGGCTTGATGCTGGAGGAGTTGGTGTCGAAGGCGCTCTGGCTGGTCATGGTGATCTTCACCACGTCGTTCGCGAGCTTTTCCACGCGCGCCTCGCCGGCGCGGATCTCGGGCGCCAGGTTCTTCTCCAGGTCGCGCCGCTGGTTGTCCATGTAGGCGCCGACGGCCGAGCCGGCGATGCCGCCGCCGATCACGCCGATGACCGCCCCCTTGGTGCGGTCCTTCTTGTACGCCACCGCGCCGAGCACGGCGCCGCCCGCGGCGCCGATCAGCGCGCCCTTCTCGCTGTCGGTGAGCGGCGCGCCCCGCTCGCCCATCACACAACCGCCCAGCGCCACGCTGCCGGCGACCACCGCGACAAGCACTTTTCGCATTCTTCCTATCTCCTTGGGTACTCGCTGCGCAAAAGCCGCGCACCTTCGGCCATCGCGCACAGCTTCGCGAAGGCCACGTCGCGCGGCAGGTATTTCATCCCGCAATCGGGGGCGACGATCACGTCCTCGGGCCGCACATGCTGCAGCGCGCGCTTGACGCGCCCCGCCACCTGCTGCGGCGTCTCGACGCGCATGTCCGAGAGGTCGATCGCGCCGACCAGGATTTTCTTGCCTTTCAACGACGTCAGGACGGCGCAATCGAGATTCGCTTGCGCCGTCTCGATCGACACCTGCTTGACCGGCGAGCCGGCGAGCTCGGGGAGGAAAGAATAGCCCGACGGCCGCTCGTGGATGATCGCGGCATAGCCGAAGCAGATGTGCACCGCCGTTTCCCCGGAGATTCCCTCCAGAGCCTTGTTCAAGGCGGCGAGGCCGTACTCGCGCGCCTTCTCCGGCCGCGCCTGCATGTAGGGCTCGTCGATCTGCACGATGTCGGCGCCCGCCGCGAACAGGTCGCGGATTTCTTCGTTCACCGCGACCGCATAGTCCATCGCGGCTTCGGCCGCCGACGGGTAGTGGTCGTTCTGCGCCTGCTGCGACATGGTGAAAGGGCCGGGAACCGTTATTTTGGTCTTCCTGTCCGTGTTCCTTTTCAAGAATAGAAGATCATCGACTTCCACCGGTCGCTTGCGCCGAATCGGCCCGACGATGCGCGGCACGGGATTGGGATGGCCCGAGCGGTCGAGCGCGCTCCCCGGGTGGTCGATGTCCACGCCATCGAGCGCCGTGGCGAAGCGGTTGGAATAGCTTTCGCGCCGGATCTCGCCGTCGGTGACGATGTCGAGCCCGGCGCGTTCCTGGTCGCGGATGGCGAGCCGCGTCGCGTCGTCCTGCGCCTCGGCGAGATAAGGCTCGGGGATACGCCACAGCTCGCGCGCGCGCACCCGAGGCGGGAAGCGTCCGGCGAGCTTCGCCCGGTCGATCAGCCACTCGGGCTGCGGATAGCTGCCGACGAGCGTGGTGGGAAAGAGCATGGCTAGGTTCTCGCGAATTCCGGCGATGTCCGGGCGAGGCGTGCCGGGTCGACGCGCCCGCTCCTTTGAATGTAGCTCCAGGCGAAGTCGCGCGGCGAGAGTTTCATGTGCTCGGGGAAGCGGTCGTACCAGGCACCGCTCGCGTCGGCGGCGGCGACGAGCTTATCGACGATCGGCCGCCTCGCCGCCTCGAAAGCCGTCAGCGCGCCCGCGACATCCCCGTTTTCACGAAGGGCTTTCGCGAGGGCGATCGCGTCCTCCATGGCGAGGCGCGTCCCCGAGCCTATCGAGAAATGCGCGGTGCGCAGCGCATCGCCGATCAGCACCGTGTTCCCGACGTGCCAGCGCTCGTTGCGCACGTTCGGGAAATTGCGCCAGATGGACTTGTTCGACACGAGCGGCGCGCCCTGCAGCACCGGCGCGTACACGCGCTCGAGATAGGCCCGCGTCTCGGCCTCCCGCATGGTCGCGAACCGGGCGCGCTCCCAGGTGGCGGCGTCGCACTCCACGACGAAGGTGCTCATCGACGCCGAGTGCGGGTAGTGGTGCACATTGAACGTGCCGTGCTCGTTCTCGAGGAAGGTCTGTGTCAGCTTCTCGAAGCGCCGCGGGGTACCGTACCAGGCGAACTTGTTGCTGCAATACGTGACGCGCGTGCCGAAATCGGCGCCTCGGCGCACCGTGGAGTTGGCACCGTCGGCGGCGACCACGAGGTCGTATCCGGAAACGTCGCCTGCCGGCGTGTTGAACTCGGGCTGCACGCCGACGCTCGCCGCCTGCTGCTGCATGAAGTGCAGGAAGTGCAGCCGGCCGATCGCATTGAAGCCGATCCCGTCGATGACGACGCGCTCGCCACGGTGCACCACGACGAGGTCGACCCAGGCCTCAAGCTCGGGGGTGATCAGGTTGTAGGTGGTCGGATCGTCGGCGCGCAGGAATTCGAGCGCGCGATCGGAGAACACCACGCCGAAGCCGAAGGTGGCATCGGGCGGGTTCTGCTCGACAACGCGGATCTTCCAGTCCGGCGCGTGTCGCCGGGCCAGGTAGGCGAAGTAGAGCCCGGCGGGGCCGGCGCCGACCACGAGGACGTTCAATTCACCCCCAAATGGAGCGCGCGGCCTCGACGCAAAGCCTGAGCTTCGCGCGCTCGTCGCCTTCGCTCACCGGGTTGCCGCCCATGGTGCTCGCGAAGCCGCACTGCGGGCTGATGCCCAGGCGCGATGCATCCATGTATTGCGCGGCCTCATCGGCCCGACGCCGCAAGTCGTCCATCTTTTCCAGCACCGGCGTCTTCGAGCTGACGAGGCCGAGCACGACGCTCTTGTCCTTGGGGATGAAGCGCAGCGGCGCGAATCCGCCGGCGCGCGGCGTATCGAACTCGAGGAGAAAATGGTCCACGCTCGTGCGGCAGAAGAAGCGCTCGGCCACGGAATCGTAGCCGCCCTCGGAAAGGTACATGCCCTTGTAGTTGCCGCGGCAGACGTGCACGCCGATCTGCACGCCGGCCGGACGGTCCTTCACCGCCTCGTTGATCGCGTCGATGTAGAGGTCGACCAGCCGATCCGGATCCCCGCCGGCCGCCTTCACCTTCTCTCGCGCAGCCGGATCGCAGAGGATCGCGACCGCCACCTCGTCGAGCTGAACATAGCGGCAGCCGGCCTTGGCGAGGTCGGCGATTTCCTGCCGATAGACCCTTCCCAGGTCGTTGAAGAAGGGTTCGGCGGTCTCGTAGGCGCTCCCCCAGTCCGTGAAGCGGTAGAAATGCATGGTCGAGGGCGCCGGCAGGGTCATCTTGGTGTTTCCCATCCCCCATTCATCGAGCGTGATCGGCGCCGCGCGCGCCACCTTGCCGCCCACGTACGGCGCGGTGAAGCTTCTCTCGTGGCCCGCGGCGTCGTGAAAGGTGAGAAAGGCATCCTTCACCTCGAGCCCGCGCGTGAGACGCACGAACTTCTCCCAGTAGGAGATGCGGCGGAACTCGCCGTCGGTGATCACCTGCAGGCCGCAATCGCGCTGCAGCCGCACCGCGTCGCGGATCGCCTCGTCCTGCGCGGCACGCAGCTCGGCGTCGCCGATTTCCATCCGCGAGTGACGGCGAAACGCTTCGCGCAGCTTCTGCGGGCGCAGCAGGCTGCCGATGTGGTCGGCGCGGAAAGCGAGCATCGCGGGTGTCTTTCGCGATTCTATCGTGCTATAGAATCGCCGCGGAGCTGGTGCGCGGCTTGAGCAGATGAAGGCCGCCGGAGGGCACATGGCAAACCGCAATCGCATCCCGACCACGCACGTGGGCAGCCTCGCACGCCCGCACGACCTGCTCGACATGCTGAAGGCAAAGCTCTCCGGGCAGGCCTACGATCGCGCCGCGCTCGATGCGCGCCTGCGCCGCGCGGTCGACGAGATCGTCCAGAAGCAGGTGCAGTGCGGCATCGACGTGGTATCCGACGGAGAGCAGTCGAAGCCCGGGTTCTTCACCTACGTCCGCGAGCGTCTCGAGGGTTTCCGGCCGCGCCCCGACAGGAAGCTGAACCTGTTCGCCGCCGAGATGAAGCAGTTCCCCGAGTACTACGCGCAGTATTTCAAGGAAGCGATGCTGGGCGGCATGCTGATGCCGTTCGTGCCGCTGGTCTGCGAGGGTCCGGTCCGGTACGTGAACCTGGATCCGCTCAGGCGCGACATCGAGAATCTCAAGTCGGCGGCGAAGGCGGCAGGCGCCAACGCGGCCTTCATGCCGTCGATCGCGCCGAGCGGCATCGGCCTCAACGAGCATTACCGCACGCAGGAGGAATACTTCCACGCCGTCGGCCAGGCGATGCACACGGAGTACCAGGCCATCGTCGACGCCGGACTGATCCTGCAGGTCGACGATCCTTTTCTCACCGACATCTTCGTCGATCCGGCATTGGACGAGAAGCAGAAGCGCCGCACCGCGTCGATGTACGTCGAGGCGATCAACGAAAGCCTCAAGGGGCTTCCGGTCGAGCGCGTGCGCTTCCACACGTGCTATGGCATCAACGAGGGGCCACGTCTGAACGAGGCGCCCATGGACGTCGTGGCGCGCTACATGCTCAAAATCAACGCCGGCGGCTACAGCTTCGAGAACGCCAACGTGCGCCATGAGCACGAATACCACATCTGGGAGGAGATCGACCTGCCCGACGGGAAGCAGCTCATTCCGGGATTGATCCTGCACGCGAGCAACATCGTCGAGCATCCCGAGCTCATCGCCGAGCGCCTCGGCCGCTTCGCCAACCTGGTCGGCCGCGACAACGTTGTTGCGGGCGCAGACTGCGGGTTTTCGTCGCAGGCGAGCTACCGGACCGAGGTACACCCGACGGTGGTCTGGGCGAAGTTCGAGGCGCTGAAGGAGGGCGCGCGTCTCGCGAGCCGGCGCCTGTGGAAGAAGCCTTCGGGGAAACGCAAGGCGCGCCGTCGATGAGGCACCGCGCCGCCGAGCTGCGCGCACGCACGCTGCCGGGGCTGCTCGCCGAGCGCGCGCGCGCCACGCCGCACGAGGTCGCCTATCGCGCGAAGCGCCTCGGCGTATACGAAGAAAGGCACTGGAAGCAATACGCTGCGCTCGCGGGCCGCTGCGCGCTTGCCCTCGAGCGCCTGGGCCTGCAACGCGGCGAGCGAGTGGCCATCATGGGCGATGCCTGCGAAGAGTGGGTCATCGCCGATCTCGGCGCCCAGGCGGCCGGCGCCATCACCTACGGTATTTATCCCACTGCCTCCGCCGCCGAGGTGGAGTACCAGCTCGCCGACGGCGGCGCGTCGCTGTTCATCGCCGAGAACCAGGAGTACGTCGACAAAGTGCTGCCGCTCGCCGAGCGGCTGCCCGGCCTGCGCGCGATCGTGGTCATCGACGACTCGGCAATGTTCGCCTACCGGCATGCCAAGCTGCATTCATGGCGCAGGGCGCTCGGCGCCGTCGCGCTCGACGAGGCGGCTTCGCTTGCGCACCTGGAAGCGCTCGCCGCCCGCCTCGACCCCCTCGCCGGCGCATTCATCGTCTATACCTCGGGCACTACCGGGCCGCCCAAAGGCGCGCTGGTGAGCCACGGCCGGCACCTCGCCGCCGCCTGGAACATCGTCGAGCAGTATCCGACCCTCGGCGAAACGACGCACCGCACCGTCGTGTACCTGCCCCTGTGCCACATCTTCGGACGGGACGTGGGCATCACCCTGCCGCTCCTCTCGCGGCTCGTGCCGCACTTCGGCGAGGACGTCGCGGAGCTGCCGCAGACGCTCGCCGAAGTCGAGCCCACCGTGCTCTTCTCGGTGCCGCGTTACCTGCAGAAGATCGCCTCCACCGTACTGGTGGCGGTTTCGAGCACTTCGCCGCTGAAGCGCCTCGTCTACGACGCTGCGATGAGGATCGGGCGGCGCCATGCGCGCAAGCGCTGGGAAGGCGCACCGAGCGCCCTCGATCGCCTCGTCTACGGTCTTGCGCGGCTCGCGGCCTTCCGGCCGATCCTTCTCAAGCTCGGCCTCGACCGGGTCGAGCTCGCCATCTCCGGCGGCGCCGCGCTGCCGCCCGAGACGGCCGCGTTGTGGCAGATCTGGGGCATGAACCTCGTGGAAGCCTACGGCCAGACCGAGGCCTCCGGCGCTTTCATCGCCGGGCAGCGCGGGCCCTTTCCCCGCCCCGGCGCCGTGGGAACCGTGCCGGCGGGCTGGGAGGTACGGCTCGCGCGCGGCGGCGAGATCCTGGTGCGCAGCCCCGATCTCTTCGACGGTTACTGGGGCAAGGAAGAAGCTACGCGCGAGGTGCTCGACGGCGAAGGCTGGCTCCACACCGGGGACGTCGGCGAGTGGCGCGACGGCGAGCTGCGCATCGTCGACCGCGCGCGCGATTTCATGGTCACGAGCGGCGGCAAGACGCTCTCGCCTTCCTACATCGAGAGCCTGATGCGCTCGAGCCCCTATGTCGGCGACATCGCGGTGTTCGGTCATGGACGCAAGTACGTGAGCGCGCTGATCGAGATCGACTTCGATACGGTGTCGGACTGGGCGCGCGCGCACGACGTCGCGTATTCCGGATTCACCAGCCTGGCGGCGCATCCGGCCGTCACGCGGCTGATCGACGGCGAGCTCGAGCGCCTGAACGAGGCGCTCGCGCGCGTCGAGCAGATCAAGGCCTTTCGCATCCTGCCCAAGGCGCTCGACCCGGAGGACGAGGGCGAGCCCGTCACGCCCACGCGCAAGATCAAGCGCAAGCTGATGTACGAGCGCTATCGCGAGCTGGTCGAAGCGATGTACGACAACCGCGAAGAGCGGCTGCAGTCGCAGGCGGTCGGAGGGGTATTGTCATGAACGAAAGGAGGAGGAGATGAAGAGGCTTTTCGCGGCAGCAATGCTCGCCGGCGCGTTTGCCGGCACGGCGCTCGGCGAGGATGCGTACGTGATCGGCGTCACCGCCGGCATGACCGGCCCGGCCTCCGGCAACTTCGTGCCGGTAATCGAGCCGCTGCGCGCCTACGTCGAGCACCTGAACACGCGCGGCGGCATCCACGGCAAGCCGGTTCGGCTGATCGTACTCGACGACTCCGCCGAGCCCTCCAAGGCCGCGGCCAACGTCAAGCGGCTCATCAATCAGGACAAGGTGATCCTGCTCATCAACTCCAGCCTCTCTTCGACGTACGCGCCGAGCGTGGCGGAAGCGAAGCGTGCCAAGGTGCCGCTCTACTACGTCGGCGCGGTATGCCCGAAAGAGACTTTTCCGCCGGCCGACCCGCTGCAGTTCTGCTCCACGGCCTTCGGCGTGACGTACGACTCGCAGGCCGCGATCGGCTTCATCAAGTCGCACGCCCAGGGTCCGGTCAAGCTCGGCCTCGCCGCCATGGCGATTCCAGTGGCGCGCATGGGCATCGACTTCGCCGAGAAGGTGGCGAGCGCGCAGGGCTTCAAGGTCGTCGACAAGGAGATCACGCCGCCGCCCACTCCGGACTACACGCCTTTCGCCACCCGGCTCAAGGACGCCGACCCGAACTGGGTGTTCTCCTGGTCGCCCTGGGTGTCGCAGGTGCGCACCTTCGAGGCGCTGCGCCGCCTCGGCTGGGGCGGCCGCTACCTCACCTGGGCGCACCTCAATGCCGAGGAGGAGCTCGCGCGCATCAAGGACGACGGCTTCTACGTGATCGGCAGCAACGCATTCTTCCAGGACGACCTGCCGATCCACGCCGAGATCCGCGCCGTGGCGCATCGCGGCAATGTGAATTACCCGACGACCTATCTGACCGAGGGCTTCATCGGCGGCCTGGTGCTCGAGCAGATCCTCAAGAACACGCCCTGGCCTCCCTCGCCGGCCAAGGTGCTGGCGGCGATGAACCGCGTGCAGGTCGATCTCAAGGGCCTGCGCGGCGGTCCGCTCGCGTGGACCAAGGACAACCACTTCCGCACCACGCAGTACTACCGCGTCTGGCACTGGGACGAGAAGCAGGGCAGGATCGTGCGGGTCGAGGACTGGATCCCGATCCAGGTGAAGTGACGGCGCGCTGACGGCATGCAGCTCGCCGTCAACGTGCTGGTGCTGGCAGCGATTTATGCGCTGATCAGCTGCGGCTACGTGCTCATCTACCGCGTGTCGCGGGTGCTCTCGCTTGCGCACGGCGAGCTGATGATGCTCGGCGCCTACGGCCTGTACATGACGGCGTCGCTCTTCTCCGGGGAGCCCGTGATCGCCGTGCTCGTCTCGGTCGCGCTCGCGTTCACCATCGGGCTGGCGGTCTACGCGGCGCTCATGCGCCACATGACGGGAGAGGCGGTGCTCACCGCCGTGCTCGCCACCATCGCGCTCGGCATCTTCGTGCGCGGCTTCGTGGTGCTGGTATGGACGGCGCAGGAGCAGCACCCGGCGCGGCTGCTCGGCATCGAGAACACCTCCTTCCCGGTGCCCGGCGATGCGCGCATCTCGCTCGTCGGCATACTGCTGCTCGCCGTCACCGCGGCGGTCTACCTCGGGCTCTACGTCTTCCTGCGCTATACGGCCTGGGGCATCCGCATGCGCGCCACCGGGCAGAATCCGCTGCTCGCCGCGCAGCGCGGGATCCGCCTGCACGGCGTCTACGCCCTCGCCTGGGGACTCGCCACGCTGACCGGGGGGCTCGCCGGAATGCTGATTTCCATCGACACCGCGCTCGAGCAGACGCTGGTGCTGATCGGCCTGAAGGCCTTCCCGGCGGCGCTGGTGGGCGGGCTCGACAGCCTCGCCGGCGCGCTTCTCGGCTCGCTCATCATCGCCACCGCCGAAGTGCTGCTGATCTACTACGTGAACCCACTGCTCGCCGACGCGGTGCCGTTCCTCGTGCTCACCGCGATGCTGATGGTCCGGCCCTGGGGGCTGCTCGGCACGCGCGAGGAGCTCGACCGGGTATGAGCCGTCACCGCAGCGCGGCGCTCGGCGACCGCCTTCGCACGAGCTACCAGGCGGAGCTGGCCCTTCTCGACCGCCGCTCGCGCCGGGTCGCCTTCGCCGCGCTCGCCGCCGCGCTCGCCGCGTTCCCCTTCCTCGCCTCGGCGTTCCAGCTGGATCTCGCCAACCAGGTGCTGCTCGCGTCGATCGGCGCGGTGGCGTTCATGCTGCTCACCGGCTACGCCGGCCAGGTCTCGCTCGGCCACGCGGGGCTGCTCGCCGCCGGCGCATTCACCACCGGCATCCTGTACAAGGAACTGGACGCGCCGATCTGGGCGACGCTTCCCGCTTCGGCGTTGGTGGGCGCGGCGCTCGGCCTGGTCTTCGGCCTGCCCAGCCTGCGGCTTCGCGGCCTGTACCTCGCCGTATCCACGCTCGCGCTGCACTTCATCGTGATCTACGCCGGCATGGAGTACGAGGCGCGCCGCAGCTACTCGACCGGAGTGGTGATTGATCCGCCCGCGATCGGCGGCTGGACGCTCGCGAGTCCGCTCGCCTGGTACTTTGTGCTGCTCGGCTTCGCCGCGGCCGCGGTGCTCGTGGCGCTCAATCTGCTGCGCTCGCGCACCGGCCGCGCCTGGCGCGCGATCCGCGGGCGCGAAGCCGTCGCCGAGGCGCTCGGCATCCACGTGCCCGCGGCGAAGCTGCTGGCCTTCCTGGTGAGCTCCGTAATGACGGCAGTCGCGGGCTGCCTGTTTGCCTACTACCGCGGCTTCGTCTCGAGCGAAGCCTTCACGCTCTACGTCACCATCCAGTATGCGGCGATGATCATCATCGGCGGGATGGGCTCGATCCTCGGCGCCGTGCTCGGCACCATCTTCGTGACCCTCTTCCCCTACTTCATCGAGTATCTCGTCGCCACGCTGCCCGTGCCGCAGAGCTGGGTGGATTCCATCTACGCCGTCAATTACGCGGCCTTCGGGCTGGTGATGATTCTTTTTCTCGTGCTCGAGCCCCAGGGGCTGGTGGGCCTCTGGCGGCGAGCGAAGCAGTATTTCCTGCTCTGGCCGTTCAAGCAGCGCCCGCTCCGCGCCTCGCAATGAACCCGGCCCTCCTCAAGCTCGACCAGGTGGAAGTGACCTACCATCGCGTGATCACCGCGGTGCAGGGCGTCTCGCTCGCCGTACCCCGCGGCGCGATCGTCGCCCTCCTCGGCACGAACGGCGCGGGCAAGACGACCGTCTTGCGCGCCATCTCGGGCTTCATCGGCCTCGACGACGCGCGCGTCACGGAGGGCGCCATCGAGCTCGCCGGCGCACGCATCGAGAACCGGCCGCCGTATCGCATCACCGGGCTCGGCATCGTGCTCGTGCCCGAGCGCGATAAGGTCTTCCCCAACCTCACCGTGGCCGAGAATCTCCGCGCCAACGTGCCGCGCCCGGGGACCGATCGGCGCGGCCTCGAGGCAGCGATCTACGAATTCTTCCCGGCGCTGAAAGCACTGCGCGGCCGCGAGGCAGGCTACCTCTCCGGCGGCGAGCGCCAGATGCTCGCCATCGGCGCGGGCCTCGCCTGCGGGCCCGAGCTCCTGCTCGTCGACGAGCTCTCGCTCGGTCTTTCGCCGCTGCTCGTGGAGGAGCTGATGCACCGGCTGCGCGCGGTGCGCGAGCACCTCGGCATCACGCTCTTGCTGGTGGAGCAGAACGCGCAGGTGGCGCTCGCCATCGCCGACCACGCCTACATCCTCGAGAACGGCCGCGTGGTGCTGGAAGGCGGCGCCGAGCGGCTGCGCGCGCACGGCGACATCCGCGAGTTCTATCTCGGCCAGGGCGCGTCCGGGCGCCGCAACTACCGCGAGGTCAAGCAGTACCGCCGTAGCCGCCGCTGGTATGGCTGAGCTCGCGCTCGAACACGTCACGCTCGCCTTCGGCGGCCTGCAGGTTCTGCACGACGTCTCGTTTGCGCCGCGGCCGGGCGAGCTGTTCGCGCTGGTCGGCCCCAACGGCGCCGGCAAGACCTCGGTGCTGAACTGCATCTGCGGCCTGTACCGTGCCGGGAGCGGCGCGATCCGCCTCGACGGCAAGTTGATCTCCGGGCAGCGTCCGCACCGCATCGCCCGCATGGGAATCGCGCGCACCTTTCAGCATGGCGAGCTGTTCTCACACTTGACGGTGCTCGAGAACCTGCTGGTGGCGCGCCATGCCTGGTTGCGCACCACGCTGCTCGGCGAATCGCTCTTTCTTTCGCGAGTGCGCGACGAGGAGGCGCGCCATCGGCGCCGGATCGAGGAAGTGCTGGAATTCGTGGAGCTCGAGCGCTACCGCCATGCGCCGGTCGACGCGCTGCCGTTCGGGATCCAGAAAGTGGTCGGCTTCGCTCGCGCCTTGGCGATGGAGCCGGAGGTGCTCCTGCTCGACGAGCCTTCGGCAGGCCTCAATCGCGAGGAGCGTGAGGACCTGGCAAGGTACATCCTGCGTATCCGGCATGAGCTCGGCAAGACGATGATCTGGGTGGAGCACGACATGCAGATGGTGGCGGACCTCGCCGACCACGTATTCGTGCTGAACTACGGAATGCGGCTCGCGGAAGGCCCACCGGAAGCGGTGTTGCGCGACCCGCGCGTCGTCGAGGCCTATCTCGGCGGCGGTGGCAACGCCGAGTCCTTATGATCGCGTGATGGCCCCTCACTTTCACGCAGAGCACATCGGCAGCTTCGTCCGCCCGCCGCGCTTGCTGCAGGCGGTGCGTCGGATGAAGTCGGGCGAAATCACCGCGTCGGCGTTGCGCGAGGTCCAGGACGATTGCATTCGAGAGGTCGTCGCCTTCCAGGAGGCGCTCGGCGTGCCGAGCGTGACCGACGGCGAGTTCCGCCGGCGCAGCTGGTCGGCGGGCTTTATCGACGCCGTCGACGGCTTCGGCCTGCGCGACGGCACGCTCGGCTTTCGCGACGAGAGCGGCGTGCTGGGCGTCGCCGCCTCGCCGTACGCGAAGGCGAAGCTGCATCGCCGGCGGCGCATCGTCGCCGACGACTATCGCTTCCTGAAGCGTGTGGTGAAGCGAGGCGTACCGAAAGTGACGATCGCCGCGCCCGACGTCATGCACTGGTTCCTGGGCGCCAAAGCCTTCGACACCTCGGTCTATCCGGACCGGGAGGCGTATTTCTCCGACCTCGCGCGCGTCTACCGAGAGGAGATCGCGGAGCTCGCGAAGGAAGGCTGCACGTACCTGCAGCTCGATGACACTGCGCTGCCTTGCAACTGCGATGCGAGCGCGCGCAAGGACGTGCTCGCGCGCGGCGAGGACCCGGACGAGCTGACGGAGCGCTATGCCCGGCTCTTCAACGAATGCCTTTCGCGAAAGCCGGGCGACATGACCGTCGCGGTTCATCTCTGCCGTGGCAACCTGAAGGGCGCCTGGATGGCAGAGGGCGGCTACGAGCCGATCGCCGAGGCGCTTTTCCAGCGCCTGAACGCGGACATCTACTGCCTGGAGTACGACACGCCGCGCGCCGGCGACTTCTCGCCGCTGCGCTACCTGCCCCGTGGCAAGCGCGTGATCCTCGGTCTCGTATCCACGAAATCACCTCGGCTGGAGACGAAAGACGCGCTCAAGCGGCGCATCGACGAGGCGGCGAAGCATGCGCCGCTCGAGAGCCTCGGCATCTCGCCGCAGTGCGGCTTCTCGAGCGGCGGAGGCTCGGGGCAAGTGCTGACGCAGGACGATACGCGCCGCAAGCTGGAGCTGGTGCTCGAGGTGGCGCGCGAGGTGTGGGCGGTCGGCTAGGGAGCGGCCATGAGCCGCGGCAAGAGCAGCGTGAGCTCCGGCACCGCAATCAGCAGCCCGACGACGGCGAGCGCGAGGATGATGAAAGGGCCGACCGAGACGATGATCTCCCGCATGGAGGTCTGCGGCGAGGCGCCCTTGGCGACGAAAAGCAGCAGCCCGAACGGCGGCGTGGCGAGGCTGATCTCCAGGCACATCAGCATCAGTACGCCGAACCAGACCGGCTCGAAGCCGAGGCTCTGCACGAGCGGCATGAAGAGCGGCACCGTGATCATCATCATGCTCACCTGGTCCATGAAGCAGCCGAGGAAGAGCAGGATGGCGAGCATGGCGAGCAGAAGCCCGGTCGGGCCGAGGCCGGTGGCGAGCACGGCCGACGACATGCCGGCGGAAGCCTGCGAGAACGCCATGATCTGCGAGAAGGTGATCGAGCCGCAGATGATGAAGAGCGTCATGACGGTGAAGCGCAGCGTCTCGCGGACCGAGACGCGAAAGCTCTTCCAGGTGAGCCGCCGATAGCCGGCCGCGGCGATCAGGCAGGCTGCGGCGCCGAGCGCCGCGGACTCGGTGGGCGTGGCGATGCCGCCGATGATCGATCCCACCACGACGATGAAGATGCCGGTGAGCGGCAGCACGTACTTCACCGACGGCATGAGACGCTCGCGCCAGCCGAGCGCCTTCACGTCGTAGGTCGGCGCGAGCGAAGGATCGAGCCGGCAGCGCAAGATCACGTAGCCGAAGAAGAGCACCGCCATGATGAGAGCGGGAATGATCGCTGCGATGAGCAGCGCGCCGATCGCGATCTGCGCCACCGAGCCGAGCAGCACCGCGAGCGCGGAGGGTGGAATCAGCATCGCCAGCCCGCCCACGGCGACGATCGGGCCGATGGCGATCGAGGGCTTGTAGCCGCGCCGGTACATCTCCGGGAGCAGCGTGGAGCCGAGCATCGCCGTGTTGGCGATGGTCGACCCTGAGAGCGACGAGAAGATGGTGCCGCCGACGATCGCGACCAGCGACAGCCGGCCTGGGACGCGGGCGATCAGCTTGTCGACCGCGTCGATCGCGCGCGCGGCAACCCCGGTATGGAACATGATCTCGCCCATCAGGATGAAGAGCGGGATGGGCAGCAGGGCGAAGCTTTGCACCGAGTCGACGGCGTTGCGCATGAGCTGCAGGATGCCGTTATCCCCGCCCATGAAGATGTAGGCGCCGAGCAGGTTGGTGGCGAAGAAGGCGAACACGACCGGCACCCCGAGCCCCATGAAAACCACCAGCGTGCCGAGCAGCACGCCGAGCACGGCGTACCA
>DASUFD010000059.1:0-12478 GCA_036274735.1 Burkholderiales bacterium | reverse complement strand
GCGGATCTTGCCCACATCCTGCATGAGGCCGAGGTAGCCGAGGGTGGTGATGTCCTCCAGGGAAAGCTCGAGAAAGCGGCCGAAGGAGACCATGTAGACCGCTACGTCGAGGGCGTGCGAAACCGTGTAATCGTCCTTTTCGCGTAGCCGGGTGAAGAGGAGCAGCGCGTCGGGGTTGCGCAGCACGCTCTGCGTCATGCCGGCAACCGCCTCCTCGACGCTCCCCGCATCGAGGGTGCGCGCGGCGCGAACCGCGCCGAGGGCGCGGTTGATGACCGCTTCTGTATCGGCATGGATGGCCTGCGCCTGCTCGATCTCTTGCTCGACCGGAACCCGCTCGGCGTAGCGGGTGCCGAGGGGGCGAAGGGGCGGTCGGCTCTCCGGGGATCTGCTGCGCTCGACGTCCACGAACACGGTGCGGCAATATTTCCGCAGCGTCTCGAGCTGCTGTTCCCGCTCGAGGACGAAGCCCTGGAACATGAAGGGAGTGTCGGTCCACGGGCGATCGAGCTCGGCGACATACATGCCGAACTGCAGATCCTCTACCCGCACTCTTTTCTTCACTGCCGCCCCCTTGCCTTAAGATTACCCGATGCCCGAACAGGCCAGCGTCCTCGCATCGCGTTGCGAGTTCGTCTACCACCGGCTTCCGCCAGCTCTGGCGGCGAGCGCAGCCCTTGTCGTGCTGCTCGCGGCCGCATTGTGGCAGTCCGGGCCGCGGCAAATGATCGTATTCTGGGTTGCGCTCATGGCGGTGCTCATCGTTGCGGCGAGCCTCCTTTGCTGGGCGTATCGGCGTACGCCGTCGCCGTCGCGCGATCCGGCGCGCTGGGTAAGGCGCCTCGCCCTTGCAGCGGCCGGCCTCGGTGCCGCCTGGGGCTTTGCCGCCGCCGTGTTCTTTCCGGGCGCCGACGGCGAGCGCGTCCTGATCGCCTTTGCGATTGCCCTCATCGTGTCGGCGGCGGTTCCCGTTCTTTCGACATTCTGGTGGATCTACGCGCTCTATGGCGCGACGGCGCTGCTGCCGTTCGGCATCGTGCTTTTCGCCTACGGCTCGGATTTTCTGCGCTGGCTGGGCGCAGCCGTTCCGCTTCTCTACGCCGCCAACGTGGCGAGCGCCGTACAGCTCGGGCAAGCCTTCACCACCGCGTACGGTTTACGCAGCGCCTATCAGAAGCTCTCCGAGGACAACGCGGACACGCAGGTCCAGCTCGGCGAGCAGCTCGACAGCCTGCTCGATGCGCATCGCCAGGTGCAGGCGGTGGCGCGCAAGCTCAACCTTTTCTCCGAGCGCGCGCCGATCGCCGTGCTGGAGGTCGATGCGAACGGCAGCATCCTGGACGTCAATCCGGCCGCCGAAAACCTTTTCGGCTATGCCGCTCCCGAGCTCGCCGGACGCAACTGCTTCACCATGCTGCTCGTGGCCGAAGAGCGCGAAGCCGCGCAGCAGTGGTGGGACGAGATCGTCGCGGCCGGGCGGCCCGCGAGCAAGGTCATCGAGCGCTGCGTGCGCCGGGACGGCTTCGAGCTCGCCTGCGAGTGGACGGTGACCCCCCTCGTCGACGACGACGGCCGCGTGACGTCGATGGTGATGCAGGGCCGCGACATCACGCAGCAGCGCACCGCTGAGCGGGTGCGCAGCGAATTCACCTCGACGCTGAGCCACGAGCTGCGCACGCCGCTCACTTCGATCCTCGGCTCGCTGCAGCTCCTGAAGACCGGCGCCGTGGGCGAGCTGGAGAAGGATCAGGAGGAGCTGGTCGACCTGGCGGAGCGCAACGGGCAGCGCCTGCTCGACCTCGTCAACGAGGTGCTGGACATCGAGAAGCTGGAATCGGGACGGCTGTCGCTCGTGCCGGAAACCATCGCGCTCGACGATCTCGTGCGCGAGGCCCTGCAGCTCAATCAGGGCTATGCCGACCGCTTCGATGTTCGGCTCGCGCTGCAGGCCGAGCCGCCACGGCTCGATGTCCGCGCCGATCGCAAGCGCCTCATGCAAGTCATGACCAATCTGCTGTCGAACGCCGCGAAATTCTCGCCCCCGGGGGCCATCGTCGATGTCGGCGTGGAAGGCGAGGGCGGTGCGGTTCGGGTATCGGTGAGCGACCGCGGCCCGGGCATCCCGGAAAAGTTCCGCGACCGGATCTTCGGCCGCTTTGCGCAAGCCGACCTTGCCGACGCCCAGATCAAGGGCGGCGCGGGCCTCGGCCTCGCCATCTCGAAGCGGCTGGTGGAGATGATGCAGGGCCATATCGGCTACGAGGGCCGCGCCGGCGGCGGTACGACGTTCTTTTTCGAGCTTCCGATCCTCAAGGCGGAAGAGGTCGCGGCGAACGACGCGGTGCGCATCCTGGTCAGCGAGCACGACCGGGTTTCCGCCGAGTACCTGGCGATGGTGCTGGCGAAGGGCGGCTACCGGGTCGACATGGCGGCCGACGCGGGCGCCACGAAGGCGCTTCTTTCGCGATGGAAGTACGCGGCGTGGCTCCTTAGCCGACGCCTCGCAGACGTCTTCGACCCTCTTGCGCTCATCACCGAGATGCGGCCGCACCTGGGCGGAACGCGCATCATCATGCTGGCCGGGCTCGCGAACGACGAAGCCGGCTTCGACAACGCCGCGCAGCACGGCATCTGCGACTGGCTGTCGAAGAGCGACTCGAGGGCGCGGATTCTCGAAGTGGTCGACCAGGCCACTCGCCGCGCTATTGCATAGAAATCGGGGTCAGGCACCGATTTCTCGTGCGGTTCGCAAGTCCGGGAAAGCCGAAATCGGTGCCTGACCCCGATTTCTGCCGATTTCTGCTACTGCATGAAGAGCTGCTCGGCGTCGAACGCGACGGCGCCCT
Organism: Burkholderiales bacterium; assembly: GCA_036274735.1. Classification (GTDB taxonomy): domain Bacteria; phylum Pseudomonadota; class Gammaproteobacteria; order Burkholderiales; family SG8-39; genus SCGC-AG-212-J23. The sequence continues at coordinate 9,632 of DASUFD010000059.1, read as the reverse complement.
GCTCGAGCGTACCGCGGATGCGGTAGGGCCCGTCCTTCGAGGCCATCGGCGAGCGCGCGAGGTCGAGGAGCTTGTGCGGGATCATCGGGTTCTTCTGCGCGTCGCGGATCACCATGACGCGCGGTAGCAGCCGCTTCGCGGCATTCTGCGCGATCACCACGCCGACCTCGCCGGTATTGAGCTCGACCAGGCTTCCCACGGGGAAGATGCCGATGCAGCGGATGAACTGCTCTACGAGGTGCGCATCGAAGTACACGCCGCGCCACTTGTAGAGCATGCTGATCGCCGCGGAGGGCGACACCGGGTCGGCGTAGGGGCGCTTCACGGTGAGCGCATCGAAGGTGTCGGCGATCGCCGCGATCAGGCCGTACTGGCCGATCTCGGGCCCGCGCAGTCCCTTGGGATAGCCGCTGCCGTCGACGCGCTCGTGGTGCAGGCCGGCCACGCGCGCGAGGTCGGCCGGCAGCCCCGGCGTCGCGCGCAGGATCTCCTCGGAGTAGCGCACGTGCAGCTTGGCCTGCTCGAACTCCTCGAGCGAGAGCCGGGCGCGCTTGTCGAGCAGCTCGCGCGCGAGCCGCACCTTGCCGACGTCCTGCAGCAGGCCGAGGTAGCCGAGGAACTCGATCTCCGGCGGGGCGAGCTGCAGGAAGCGCCCGAACGTGATCATGTAGATGCACACGTCCAGCGCGTGCGACTCGGTGTACTCGCCCTTGGCGCGCAGCTGCGCGAAGAGCAGCAGCGCATCCGGGTTGCGCAGCACGCTCTCCGCCATGCGGGTCACCGCCGCCACCACCTGCCGAGCATCGAGCGTGCGACCGATGCGAATTCCCGACATCACGTCGTGCAGCAGCGTAAGCGTCGTGTCGTACGCCTTGCGCGCCGGGCGGTACTCCTGCTCGACGCTCGCGCGCTCGGGATACGCAGGACGAAGCTGCGGCGCGGGCGCCGCGGGGACCCGGCTGCGCTCGACGTCGATGAAAACGCTCTTGCAGTACTGCTTCAGCGTGGCGAGCTGCTGCTCGGTGGTGAGGACGAAGCCCTGGAACATGAACGGCGTGTCGGTCCAGGGCCGGTCGAGCTCGGCGATATACATGCCGAACCGCAGGTCGTTCACGGGGATCTGCTTCTTCACTGCACTAACATTACGCCGGCAACGGCGGCCGCGGATACGCACTCGGACACTCGGATATCTTCCGAGGCGCGCGGTTTCACTCATAACTGTCAAAAGGTGCAAGGACGGCGGGCCCCGAATGGCAATGCACGACTTCCTGAATGCGCTGATCCTCGGGGTGGTGGAAGGCCTGACCGAGTTCCTGCCGATCTCGAGCACCGGGCATCTGATCCTCGCCGGCAGCCTGCTCGGCTTCAACGACGAGCGCGGCAAGGTGTTCGAGGTCGTCATCCAGACCGGCGCGATGCTCGCGGTGCTCTGGGAGTACCGCGCGCGTTTCTTCCGCATCGACCCGAGGCTCTATCGCAACCTTATCGTCGCCTTCCTCCCGGCGGCGCTCGTCGGCCTCGCGTTTGCCAGGTACATCAAGGACTATCTCTTCAAGCCGGTGCCGGTCGCGGCCGCCTTCATCGTCGGCGGCGTGATCATCCTCTGGGTCGAGCGCAGGACCTTCGTGCCCAGGGTCGACAGCTCGGCGCATATGACCTGGCGCGACGCGCTCAAGGTCGGCTTCGCCCAGTGCTTCGCGCTCATTCCGGGCACGTCGCGCTCGGGCGCCACGATCATCGGCGGCATGCTCTTCGGACTTTCGCGGCGGGCAGCCACGGAGTTCTCCTTCTTCCTCGCCGTCCCGACCCTGGTCGCCGCCGGGCTCTACGACTTGTGGAAAAGCCGCGCGCTGCTGTCCGCCGACGATGTGGACCTCTTCGCCGTCGGCTCGATCGCCGCCTTCGTCTCCGCGTTCTTCGTCATCCGCTGGCTCATCCGCTACGTGGCGAGCCATGACTTCCGGCCCTTCGCCTGGTACCGGATCGCCTTCGGGCTGGTCGTGCTCGCGACGGCGTATTTCGGCTGGGTGGACTGGCGCGTCTAGCTCTGGGTCCAGGGCAGGCCGGCCTTGCGCCAGCCGTTGCGGGTGTTGCGGTGCTGCGCCTCGTCCTTGTCGCCCTCGAAGCCTTCGAGGACGTTGTAGGTCTCCCGCCAGCCGGCCTGCGCCGCCGCATCGGCGGCCTGGTGGGAGCGCGAGCCCGAGCGGCAGATGAACATCACCGGGTCGGCCTTGTCGGTGATCGCCGCGAGCTCGGCGAGGAACTCCGGGTTCGGCCGGTTGCCGGGCCAGGTCTGCCACTCCAGGGCCGCCGCCCCGGGGATGCGGCCGACGTAGACGATCTCGGGCCGCGTACGCACGTCGACCAGCCGTACGCCGGCCTGCATCAGGCGGTGAGCCTCGTCCGGGAGGAGCGCTCCGGCGTATCGCAGTCCCATCTGGCGGCCCCGCTCCGCCGCAGCCTTGCGAATCTCATCGAGCATGATGGCCGCATTTTAAGCGTGCGTGGTCGTGCACTTGCCTTGTGCGCGCGGGGCGCAAATGCCCCGATCCGGTGCAATCGGGCCGGGTAGAATTTCGCGCAGCCCGAGGGACGAGCGTGGCATGGAAGATGCTCACACGCCGCACTACACCGCATACCGAAACCAGCGACACAACCACACCAGCGAGGAGAGAGCGCAATGGCGATGACGCCTGACGACGTATTGAAGCTCATCAAGGACAAGGAGGTGAAGTTCGTCGACCTGCGCTTCACCGACACGCGCGGCAAGGAGCAGCACGTCACGGTGCCGGTCCGGTACTTCGGCAAGGACAAGTTCGAGTCCGGCCACGCCTTCGACGGCTCGTCGATCGCCGGCTGGAAGGGAATTCAAGCCTCCGACATGCTGCTCATGCCGGATGCCTCCTCCGCGCGCATGGACCCGTTCACCGACGAGCCGGTGCTCAACATCAGCTGCGACGTCTACGAGCCGATGGACGGCAAGCCCTACGACCGCGACCCGCGCTCGATCGCCAAGCGCGCGGAAACCTATCTCAAGTCGACCGGACTGGGCGATGTCGCCTACTTCGGTCCCGAGCCCGAGTTCTTCATCTTCGACGGCGTGACCTGGACGGTCGACATGTCGGGCTGCTCGGTGAAGATCAAGTCCGAAGAGGCGCCGTGGTCCTCGGGGATCGACTACGAGTCGGGCAACATGGGCCACCGCGCGCCGGTGAAGGGCGGCTACTTCCCGGTGCCGCCGGTCGATACGCTCGCCGACATCCGCAACGCGATCTCGCTCGCGCTCGAGCAGCAGGGCGTGGAAGTGGAGGTGCACCACCACGAGGTGGCGGCCGCCGGCCAGTGCGAGGTCGGCACCAAGTTCGCGCCGCTCGTGCAGCGCGCCGACTGGATGCAGATCCTCAAGTACACGGTGTGGAACGTCGCGCACTCCTACGGCAAGACCGCGACCTTCATGCCGAAGCCGGTGGTCGGCGACAACGGCTCGGGCATGCATGTCCACCAGTCGGTGTGGAAAGGCGGCAAGAACCTCTTCGCCGGCAACGGCTACGGCGGCCTTTCCGACTTCGCTTTGCACTACATCGGCGGCATCATCAAGCACGCCAAGGCGCTGAACGCGATCACCAACCCGGGCACCAATTCCTACAAGCGGCTGGTGCCGGGGTTCGAGGCGCCGATCAACCTCGCCTACTCGGCGCGCAACCGTTCGGCGGCTTGCCGCATTCCGTACGTCTCGAGCGCCAATGGGCGCCGCGTGGAGGTGCGCTTCCCCGACCCGACGGCGAACGCCTACCTCGCCTTCTCGGCGATGCTGATGGCGGGCCTCGACGGCGTGCAGAACAAGATCCATCCGGGAGAGCCGATCGACAAGGACCTCTACCACCTGCCGCCAGAGGAGGCGAAGAAGGTGCCGAACGTCTGCGCCTCGCTCGAGCAGGCGCTCGCCAGCCTGCGCGACGACCACGCGTTCCTCACGCGCGGCGGCGTGTTCTCGGAGGATTTCCTCGAGTCGTACATCGCGCTCAAGGAGGAAGAGCTGACGCGCTTCCGCATGACCACGCACCCGCTGGAATTCGAGATGTACTACGCCGCTTAAGCTGCGATTCGTGCCGATGCGTGCAAGAGGGGTGGCGCTGCGCCGCCCCTTTTTCGTTGCTAGACTCCGGCGTATGCACCGACGTTGGGCATGGCTTCTGGCCGGCGCGCTGGTCGCCGCGCCGGCGCTCGCGCAGAACGGCGTCACGGAGATCTGGAAGTGCCGCGACGCGGAAGGCCGATGGACCTACACCAACGACAAGCACGAGGCCGAGCGCAAGAAGTGCGAGGTGGTGACGCGCCAGATCAACATCGCGCCCGCGCCGCCGCGCGCCGCGCCCGCGGCGCCGCCGCCGGCCGCCGCTGCGGCGAGACCGAACGGATTTCCGCGCGAGACCGCCACCGAGCGCGCCAAGCGCGCCGACAGCTCGCGCGAAATCCTGGAGAAGGAGCTGGCGACCGAGGAGGCGTCGCTCGCCAAGGCGCGCCAGGAGCTCGCGGCGCAGGAGGAGGTGCGCTACGGCAACGAGCGCAACTACGCGCGCGTGCTCGAGCGCCTGCAGCCGTACAAGGACAAGGTCGAGACGCACGAAAAGAACATCGAAGCGCTCAAGCGTGAGCTGAACAAGCTGCGCTAGTGGCCGCTCCCGGGCCCTTCTCCGGTCTGGACCTTCTCGCTACCGCCGTCGTCGCGCTCGACGAGCGTTTCGTCGTGCGCTATGCCAATCCGGCGGCCGAGAACCTGCTCTCCGCGGGGGCGAAGAGCCTGGTCGGCCAGCCTTTCCTCGCGCTGTTCGACGAGCGCGAGGAGCTGGAGCGCGCGCTCGCCGAAGCGCGCGTCAGCCATTGGGACTACTCCGCGCAGAGCGCGACATATTCGCGTGCTCGTCTCGAGCTCTCCTGCGTCATCACGCGCGTCGATCTGCCCGGCATGGCGCTGCTCGTCGAGCTGCGGCCGATCGAGCAGCAGCTGCGCATGGCGCGCGAGGAGCGCATCGCCGCCGAGCAGCAGGCGAACCGGGAGCTCGTGCGCAATCTCGCGCACGAGATCAAGAATCCGCTCGGCGGCCTGCGCGGCTCGGCGCAGCTCCTCGAGCGCGAGCTCGAGAAGCCCGAGCTGAAGGAGTACACGCAGGTCATCATCCAGGAGGCCGACCGGCTGCAGAAGCTGATGGACCGGATGCTGACGCCGCACCGTGCGCCGCAGCTCGAGCCGGTGAGCATCCACGAGGTGCTCGAGCGCGTGCGCAGCCTGGTCGAAGCCGAGTTCGGCGTGGAAGTGAAGCGCGACTACGACCCGAGCCTTCCCGAGATCGTCGCCGACCGGGAGCAGCTGATCCAGGCGCTGCTCAACATCGCGCGCAACGCGGCGCAGTCGGGCGCGAGGACGATCGAGTTCAAGAGCCGCGCCGTGCGGCAGGTGACGCTGCTGCGGCAGCGCTACCGGCTGGCATTAGAATTGCAAATCATCGACGACGGCCCCGGCGTACCGAAGGAGATCCAGGACCGGATCTTCAGCCCGCTGGTGTCCGGGAGGGAAGGCGGGACCGGCCTCGGGCTCTCGCTCGCGCAAGCGTTCGTTCAGTATCACCGCGGCGTGATCGAGTTCGAGTCCCGGCCCGGTCACACAATATTCAGGATCCTGCTGCCGCTCCTATGAAACCGGTCTGGATCGTCGACGATGATCGCTCCATCCGCTGGGTGATCGAGAAGGCGCTCTCGCGCGAGGGCATCGGCTTCGACTCCTTCTCCACTGCGCAGGACGCCCTGTGCGCGCTTTCGCACGGCGCGCCGGAAGTGCTGGTCTCCGACATTCGCATGCCGGGACTCTCCGGCCTCGAGCTGCTGAATGCGGTGAAGCAGCGCCATCCCGCGGTGCCGGTCATCGTCATGACGGCCTACTCGGACCTCGACTCGGCGGTCGCGGCGTTCCAGGGCGGCGCCTACGAATACCTCCCCAAGCCGTTCGACGTCGACCAGGCGGTCGAGCTCATCCGGCGCGCGCTCGAGGAGAGCCGGCGCGAGGCGCAGGCGGTCGAGCCGCTCGGCGCCGCTCCCGAGATCCTCGGCCAGGCGGCCGCGATGCAGGAGGTCTTCCGCGCCATCGGCAGGCTCTCGCAGTCGAGCGCCACGGTGCTGATCACCGGCGAGTCGGGCACCGGCAAGGAGCTCGTCGCGCGGGCGCTGCACCGGCACAGTGCGCGCGCCGGCAAGCCGTTCATCGCGATCAATACCGCCGCCATGCCGAAGGATCTCCTCGAGTCCGAGCTTTTCGGCCACGAGCGCGGCTCCTTCACCGGCGCGCAGCAGCAAAGGCGCGGGCGCTTCGAGCAGGCCGAAGGCGGCACGCTCTTTCTCGACGAGATCGGCGACATGCCGGCCGAGTTGCAGACGCGCCTGCTGCGCGTGCTCTCCGACGGCACGTTCTACCGCGTCGGCGGTCACCAGCAGGTCAAGGCGAACGTGCGGGTCATCGCCGCGACGCATCAGAACCTGGAGGCGCGTGTGCGCGAGGGCGCGTTTCGCGAGGACCTCTATCACCGGCTCAATGTCATCCGGCTGCGCCTGCCGAGCCTGCGCGAGCGGCCCGAAGACATTCCCTTGCTGGCGAAGCACTTCCTCGCCGCGAGCGCCAGGCAGCTCGGCGTCGAGCCCAAGCGCCTGTCCGAGGAGGCGCTCGCGCACGTGGCGCGGGTCGCTTTCCCGGGCAACGTGCGCCAGCTCGAGAATCTTTGCCACTGGCTCACCGTGATGGCGCCCGGGCAAGTCATCGACGTGGCGGACCTGCCGGTGGAGCTTCGCGAAGGCGCGCCACCGGCGAGCATGGACTGGGTCTCGGCGCTCGAGGCGGAGGCCGAGCGCCGCGTCGCGCGCGGCGATACGGCGATCCTCGACTCGCTCACGCGCGAGTTCGAACGCGCGGTGATCAGGAAGGCCCTGGAGCGCACCGGCGGGCGGCGCATCGAGGCGGCGAGCCTGCTCGGCATGGGCCGCAACACCATCACGCGCAAGATCCAGGAGCTCGGCATCGACGGCGAGAAGGCCGAGCCGGAAAAGGGCTTCTAGGCGGTCTTCGCCCTCGGCTGCGGCGCCGCCGCGGCGGCAGGCTGGGCGCGGCGGTTCTCCTCGAGCTTCGCATCCACCAGCCGCACCACCTCGTCGAGCGCGTCGAGGCGCATGCCCTTCTGCGCGGCGACGATCTGCACCAGGCGGTCGACGCGCTCGATGTAGGGCGCGCCGCCGAATAGCGCGCGCGCCGCCGAGGACGGGCTGGCGAGGCCGTTCGCCGCCGCCGCGTACTTCTCGAAGGGCACGAGGTCCTTCTCGTTCGCGCCGAGCGAGACGCAGAGCTTCACCACCCATTCGTAGACCGCGCGCGAAGTCTCGATATCGCCGTGCACGGCCTCCTTGATGGGGCGCATGCCCTTGGCAGTGATGCAGCGATAGTTGCCGGCGATCAGCATCGCCCACTTGGCGAGCGGCACGAACACAGACTCATGCACCTTGAGCTTCACCGGCAGCTCGAGGCCCTCGAACCGCGCGCCTTCGATGTCTTTTTCCAGCTGCCGGAGGAGCGCGGTGTGCGCCTCCGAGGGAAAGCGCGCCGACTTGAAGTTGGTCGGCAGCCGCACCTGCAGCACGTTCACTTTTTCCTCGGGCGGGCGGAAGGCCTGCGGGTCCGGGCTGCACAGGGTGACGAGCGCCGGATCGAAGCCGTCCCAGACCGCCGGGTCGGTATAAGCGGCGCGGCATTTGGCGAGGTCGAGCCCCGGGATGCGCGCGAGGTAAGTGAGCGGCGGCATGTTCATGATCGACATGCAGGGCACCTTCGCCTTGGCGATCGCCTGCATGAGCTCGCGCACGCCGGGCGAGCGGTACTGCGGCTCCTGCATGGCGAGCGCCACGAGCTCGTAGTCGGCGGGCTTGATCGCCGACGGAACGTCGGCCGAAAGCTTGCCGGGGAGCTTGCGGGAGTCGACCTCGACCAAGCCCTCGCGGCCCTTCACCGGGAGGCGCACGCGCGTGCCCTCCTTGTTGATGAGCTCCGCCTCATGCGGCAGGCACACCAGCTTTGCCGAGTGGCCGGCGAGGAGCAGCTTCGTTGCGAGCAGCGAGCCGTAGGAGGCGCCGAGAATGAGAATCCTGTGGGCATTTTGCATCGTGAAATCTCGCATTACGGGGCGGGAAGCGGCCAGCCTACTCCGATCGGGCCGGCATTTCATGTTGCGGCGCCACAAGCCGCGTTCCTAGAATGGCCTGATGCAGAACTCCGTCCTGGATGCCAAAGACGTCGCCGTGAGCGGGCACCTGACGCCCGCTTTCCGCGAGATCCTCACCGAAGACGCGCTCGACTTCGTCGCTCGTCTGCACCGCAAGTTCGAGTCCCGGCGCCAGCAGCTGCTCGCGCGCCGCGCCGAGCGGCAGCGGGAATTCGACGCCGGCAAGCTGCCCGATTTCCTGCCCGAGACGAAGAAGATCCGCGAAGACGACTGGACGGTCGCGCGGCAGCCGCAGGATCTGCTCGACCGGCGCGTCGAGATCACCGGTCCCACGGACCGCAAGATGGTGATCAATGCGCTCAACTGCGGCGCCTCGACGTTCATGGCCGACTTCGAGGACGCGAACTGTCCGACCTGGCACAACATGGTGGACGGGCAGGTCAACCTGCGCGACGCGGTGCGGCGCACGATCAGCCTGGAGCAGGGCGGCAAGCAATACCGGCTGAACGACAAGACCGCCGTCCTCATCCCGCGCCCGCGCGGCTGGCACCTCGACGAGAAGCATGTGAGCGTCGACGGCCGGCCCGTCGCCGGCGCCATCTTCGATTTCGCGCTCTTCTTCTTCCACAACGCGAGGGAGCTGCTCGCGCGCGGCTCGGGGCCCTACTTCTACCTGCCGAAGATGGAGTCGCATCTCGAGGCGCGGCTGTGGAACGACATCTTCGTCTTCGCACAGAACGACCTCGGCATCCCGCAGGGCAGCATCAAGGCCACGGTGCTCATCGAGACGGTCGTCGCGGCCTTCGAGATGGACGAGATCCTCTACGAGCTGCGCGGCCACTCGGGCGGGCTCAACATCGGCCGCTGGGACTACATCTTCTCCTGCATCAAGAAGTTCCGCGCCAACCGCGACTTCTGCCTCGCCGACCGCAGCCAGGTGACGATGCTCGCGCCGTTCATGCGCGCCTACGCGCTCCTGCTCGTGAAGACCTGCCATCGGCGCGGCGCGCCGGCGATGGGCGGAATGGCGGCGCAGATCCCGATCAAGAACGATCCGGCGGCCAACGAGGCGGCGCTCGAGAAGGTGCGCCAGGACAAGCTGCGCGAAGTGACCGACGGCTGCGACGGCACCTGGGTGGCGCATCCCGGCCTCGTACCGGTGGCGAAGCAGGTATTCGACGAGCACATGCCGACGCCCAACCAGTACGGCCGCCAGCGGCCCGACGTGCAGGTGACGGCGAAGGACCTGCTCGACTTCCGGCCGGAGAAGCCGATCACCGAGGCGGGGTTGCGCAACAACGTCTCGGTCGGCATCCAGTATCTCGGCGCGTGGCTCGCCGGCAACGGCTGCGTGCCGGTGTTCAACCTCATGGAGGA
>DASUFD010000058.1:0-21412 GCA_036274735.1 Burkholderiales bacterium | reverse complement strand
GAGCGTCTCGTTGTACATCCGGCCGGTCCACTTCGGCAGCCAGAAGTAGATGCCGGCGAACGCCGCGAACATCGCCCCCGCCACCATGACGTAGTGGAAATGCGCCACCACGTAATAGGTGTCGTGCAGCTGGATGTCGATCGGCACGAGCGCCAGCACCAGGCCGGTGAAGCCGCCGAGGGTGAACATGAAGAGGAAGCCGCACGCCCACAGCATCGGCGTCTCGAAGGAGAGCGAGCCCTTCCACATGGTCGCCACCCAGTTGAACACCTTCACCCCGGTCGGCACCGCGATGAGCGTCGTCGCGTACATGAAGAAGAGCTGGCCGGTCACGGGCATGCCCACCGTGTACATGTGGTGCGCCCAGACGATGAACGAGAGAATCGCGATCGCCGAGGTGGCGTAGACCATCGAGGCGTAGCCGAAGAGCGGCTTCCTCGAGAACGCCGGGATCACCTGCGAGACTACGCCGAAGGCGGGCAGCGCGATGATGTACACCTCGGGGTGGCCGAAGAACCAGAAGATGTGCTGGTAGAGCACCGGGTCGCCGCCGCCCGCGGCGTTGAAGAAGGTCGTGCCGAAGTGCCGGTCGGTAAGCGTCATGGTTACCGCGCCCGCGAGCACCGGCATGGCGGCGACCAGCAGGTAGGCGGTGATGAGCCACGTCCAGCAGAAAAGCGGCATCCGCATGAGCGTCATCCCGGGCGCGCGCAGGTTGAGGATGGTGGTGATGATGTTGATCGAGCCGAGGATCGAGCTCATGCCGAGGATGTGCACGGCGAAGATCGTGAAGTCCATGCCGATGCCCTGCTGCACCGTGAGCGGCGAATAGAGCGTCCAGCCGGTGCCGGGCGCGCCGCCGGGCATGAAGTAGGCGAGGATGAGCAGCGTGCCGGCGAAGGGCAGCAGCCAGAACGACCAGTTGTTCAGCCGCGCGAACGCCATGTCGGGCGCGCCGATCATCATCGGGATCTGCCAGTTCGCGAAGCCGACGAAGGCCGGCATGATCGCGCCGAAGATCATGATCAGCCCGTGCGAGGTGACGAGCTGATTGTAGAAGTCGGGATTCAGGTACTGCAGCCCGGGGTGGAAGAGCTCCAGGCGGATGAGCAGCGCCATGATGCCGCCGACCAGGAACATCGTGCCGGCGAACCAAAGGTACAGGGTGCCGATGTCCTTGTGGTTGGTGGTGGTGACCCAGCGCATGAGGCCGCTGTAGCCGCCGTGATGATCGTGGTGCTCGTGCCCGTGGGTATCGACGATTGCGCTCATGGTCGTTCCTTTTCTACTTGTGGCGTGCTCTGACTTCGGCCGGCTGGACGATGCCCGCCTTGTTGCCCCAGGAATTGCGTTCGTAGCTGATGACCGCCGCGATGTCGGTATCGGAGAGCTGCTTGCCGAAGGCCGCCATCGCCGTGCCCGGCCGTCCGTTCAGCACGGTGTCGATGTGCGCTTCCTTCGGCCCGTTGACCGTCTTCGAGCCGACGAGCGGCGGGAAGGCGGGGGGCGCGCCCTTGCCGTTCGGCTGGTGGCATGCCACGCAGTTCGCGGTGTAGACCTTCTCGCCGCGCGCGACCAGCTCCTGCGGCTGCCACTGCTTGTTGATGTCCTCGGCCTGCGCGAGCATCTGCTTCTTCTGCTCGTTGACCCACTGCGTATAGTCCTCCTGCGAGACCACGCGCACCACGATCGGCATGAAGCCGTGCTCCTTGCCGCAGAGCTCGACGCACTGGCTGCGGAAGGTGCCGGTGACCTCGGGTCGGAACCACAGGTCGCGCACGAAGCCGGGGATCGCGTCCTGCTTCGCGCCGAACGCCGGCACCCACCAGGAGTGGATCACGTCGGCCGCGGTAGTGATGACGCGGATTTTCCTGTTCACCGGGACCACGAGCTCGTGGTCGACTTCCAGCAGGTAGTTCGGGCCCTTCGGCGCTTCGCCGGTAATCTGCTCGCGCGGCGTGGCGAGCATCGACACGAAGTGAATGCCCTCGCCCTCGCCCTTCAGGTAGTCGTAGCCCCATTTCCACTGGTAGCCCGTCACCTTGATCGTGAGGTCGGGCGCCGAAGTATCCTTCTGCGCGATCACGACCTTGGTCGCCGGCCAGGCGATCACCACGAGGATGATGGCCGGGATCACCGTCCAGAGGATCTCCACCGTGGTGTTCTCGTGGAACTGCGCCGCCGCATGGCCGCGCGAGCGGCGGTGCGCCCAGCAGGCGTAGAACATGAAGCCGAACACGCCGACGAAAATCACGATGATCAGCCACATCACGTACTGGTGCAGGTTGTCGATGTCGCGCGCGAGCTCCGAGCCCGGCGTCTGGAAGTACCACGCCAGCGCATGCGCTCCGCTCGACGCGGCAAGCCCGGCGAGGCCGGCCAGCGCGGCGATGATCTTCTTCAACTTCCATCCCCTCATGTTGTTCTGCCCCTGATTGAGATATCGCGCGCGTGCACCAGGAACGCGGCTCCGAGAATCGCCACCTCCAGCCCGGCGAACGGCAGCACCGGCCACGCGCCCACCGCTGCGAAGCCCGTGCCGATGGCGAGCGCCACGCAGGCGAGCGATCCGAACACGCAGGCGAGGGCCGCGGGAGAAATCGAGCAGTGTGGCTTGCTCACGGAAGGCGCGTAAATTACCACAGTTGAGATCGCGCTCTCAAGGAATGCGCTTGAAAACACGAATGGTTTTCGCTGTCGGCGCGGCTGCGGAAACGGCGCGCTTCCAGGCATGGCCGTAGATGACCTCATAAGTCGAATGCATGCGAGCGCCGAGCGCGCGCTCGAGCCGCGCGCGGAAGCCGCGTCCCGCGAGCCCGCGCGGCCGGTCGCGCCGCGCGTTGACCTGCCCGCTCGCGCGCAGGTCCTCGAGCAGGCCCAGCCCGCTCGCGTAGTCGACGCGCAGCATCTCCATGTCCATCACCGGCGCCTGGAAGCCCGCGGCGACCAGCATGTCGCCCAGGTCGTGCATGTCGACGAACTCGTGCACGCGCCGCGCGCCCGCGGCCGCGCGCAGCTCCTTCAGCGTGTCGGGGCCGAGCGTGCTGAACATGAGAAGCCCTTCGGGCGCGAGGGCGCGCTCGAGCTCGCCGAGCGCCGCGGCCGGCTCGTTCACCCAGTGCAGCGCCATGTTCGACCAGGCGAGCTCGAAGCTCGCCTCGGCGAAAGGCAGGCGCTCGATCGCGCCGCATACCGGAAGCAGGGGACGCGAAAAGAGCTTCTGGAGGAGAGTCGTTTTGGGAAGCAAGGCGAAAGCGGCATCGAGCGCGACGATCTCGGCGCGCGGATAGCGGCGGCGCAGCGCTGCGAGGTCGCGCCCAGGGCCGCTGCCCGCGTCGAGGATGCGCCGCGGCGCGAGCTTGATGTAGTCGAGGCGCTCGAGCATGCGCGCCGCCACCTCGGCCTCCAGGCGGGAGGCCGCGGCATAGCTGCGCGCGGCCGCGGCGAAGCGCCGCCGGGCGAGCCCGCTATCGAGCGGCGGCGAAGGCTCGCTCAATGGCGGCGGCGACGGCGAGCACATGCCGATCGCGCCCCGCGGTGCCGCACACCATGAAGCCGACGGGCGCCGAGCCGGGCGCGTGGCAGGGTAGCGTCGCCGCGCAGCCGTCGAGGAAGTTGGCGAGCCCGGTGTTGCGCATGATGCGCAGGTTCCAGCGAAAGTAGTCGTCGTCGCTCGCGCTCGCCTCGGCGATCGTCGGCGCGACGCAGGGCGTGGTCGGCATGACGATCGCATCGTAGGGCGCGGCGAGCGCGCCGACTTCGCGCATGAACGCGGCGCGCAACTCGAGGAGCGCGACGTAGTCCGCGCCCGAGAGGCTTGTGCCGAGCGCGATCCTCTTGCCGACGCGCGGGTCGTACTCGGCGAGGCGCGAAGCGAGCGGCTTGTGGATCGCCACCACCTCGGCGCCGGCGAGCCCGCCGCCCTTGAAGTACTCGCTTTGGCGATCGAAGGCGGGCACCGCCACCTCGCTCACGACGGCGCCGGCGGCGCGCAGCTTCTCGACCGATCCGAAAAAGGCCTTCGCCACCTGGGGGTCGAGGTCCTCGAGCGCGGAAGACTTCGGCAGGAGCAGGCGCAGCCCGGGCACACCGAATGTCGTCAGGGAAGCGTCGGGCTCTCCTGCCAGCACTGCATCGTAGGCGCCGCAGCAGACGATGCTGCTCGCGAGCGGCCCGACCGAGTCGAGGGTGAAGGAGAGCGGGAAAGCGCCCTCGCGCGGCACGCGTCGTGCGGTCGGCTTGAAGCCCGCGATGCCGCAGAGCGCGGCCGGCATGCGGATCGAGCCGCGCGTGTCGGAGCCCAGCGCCATCACGCACATCCCATCCGCCTGCGCGACGGCCGCGCCCGAGGAGGACCCGCCGGGTACGCGCCCCGCCTGGCGATCCCAGGGATTCTTCGGCGTGCCGTAATGCGGATTGAGGCCGACGCCGCCGAAGGCGAACTCGACCATGTTGGTGCGTCCGATGAAGATGGCGCCGGCGGCGCGCAGCCGTGCGACGGCGCTGGCGTCCTCCGCCGCTCGCTGCTCGTACACCTTCGAGCCGGCCCGCGTGACGTCGCCCGCCACGTCGAAAAGATCCTTGAGCGACACCGGCAGCCCGTCGATCGCCGAGCGCCTTACGCCGGCCTTCCGCAAACGATCGCAGTGATCCGCCTCGGCGCGCGCGCTGTCGGCGTACACCTTGAGAAAGGCGCGCGCGCCTTCCCCGCCGGGTTCGGCGATCTTCGCGAGGGCCTGCTCGACGAGCGCGCGGCTCGTCGTGCGGCCGGCGGCCAGATCGGCATTGAGCTGGGCTACAGTCCACATGGGGCGGGAGATGGTATGCGAGAAAAGCTCGCAAGCATACTTTTCGGCGGAAGCTGTTTCCTGTGCCGCGGTGCGGCGCACGGCGTGCTATGCGTCGAGTGCGAGGCCGAGCTCCCCTGGCTACCCGCCGCGGTCTGCCCGCGGTGCGCGCTCGCCTCGCCGCAGGGCGCGCTCTGCGGGCGCTGCCTTGCCGAGCCGCCGCAGTTCGATTCGACCAGCGCCGCGCTCTGGTATCGCTTCCCGGCCGACGAGCTGGTGCAGGCGCTCAAGTTCCGGGGCGAGCTCGCGCTCGCGCCCGCCCTCGCATCCCTGTTAAGGAAGAAGACCCTGGAGGAGGAAGTCGACTATCTGGTTCCGGTACCTCTTTCCGCGGCGCGGCTTCGCGCCCGCGGATACAACCAGGCGGCGGAGATCGCGCGCCATCTCGGCAGAGGCCCTTTCGCGCTCGATCTTTGCGAGCGCACGCGCGAGGTTCGGCCGCAGGTCGAGCTGCCCTTCGCCGAGCGCCGACGCAACGTGCGCGGCGCGTTCCGGGTGACACGGCCCCTGGACGGCGCGAGCGTCGCGGTGGTCGACGACGTGATGACGACCGGCGCGACCCTCGAGGAGATCGCGCGCACGCTGAAGGCCGCCGGCGCGGCGCGCGTGGTGAACTGGGTGCTGGCGCGTACCCCGCCGCATGATTGACGTGGTCCTCGTTCACCCCGAGATCCCGCCCAATACCGGGAACGTGATCCGGCTCGCCGCCAATACCGGCGCGCGCCTGCACCTCGTGGAGCCGCTCGGCTTCTCCATGGACGACCGGCAGCTGCGGCGCGCCGGCCTCGATTATCACGAGTACGCGCGTGTGCAGGTGCATCGCTCGTGGGAGGCGCTGCGCGCAGCGCTGCCCGCAGGCCGCTGGTTCGCGTTCACCGCGCGCGCGTCGCGGCTCTACACCGACGTGGCCTACGCGCTGGACGACGTCCTCGTCTTCGGCGCCGAGACGGCCGGCCTTCCGCAGGCGATCCTGGAAGAGTTTTCCACGGAACAGAAAATCCGCCTGCCGATGCGCCCCGGCATCCGCAGCGTCAACCTGTCGAACGCGGTCGCGGTCGCCGTATTCGAGGCCTGGCGCCAGCTCGGCTTTCCCGGCGCCTAGCGCTCCATCTTCAGCTCGCGCGAGAGCAGGCGCTCCACCGCTTCGGCCGGCGAGAGCCTGCCGTCGAGCACCGCGTTCACCGCCTCGCTCACCGGCATGTCGACCCGGCGCTCGGCGGCAAGGCGCGCGACTTCCTTCGCCGAGCGCACGCCCTCGGCGATGTGTCCCAGCTCCTTCAGTATGGTGTCGAGGGAGCGGCCGCGCCCGAGCTCGCGCCCGACGCGCCGGTTGCGCGACAGGTCGCCGGTCGCGGTGAGGATCAGGTCGCCGACGCCGGCGAGCCCCATGACGGTCTCCGGCTGCGCGCCGAGCGCCGCCGCGAGCCGCGCGATCTCGGCGAGGCCGCGGGTGATGAGCGCGGCGCGCGCGTTCAGGCCGAGGCCGAGGCCGTCGGAGATGCCGGCGGCGATCGCCATGACGTTCTTCACCGCGCCGCAGATCTCCACGCCGACAAGGTCGGTGCTGTAGTAGATGCGCATCCGCCCGCCGTGCAGCAGCTCCGCACACTCGCGCGCGAAGCGCCCGTCGAACGCCGCCACGGTGAGCGCGCACGGCAGCCCGCGCGCCACCTCCTCGGCGAAGGACGGCCCGGAGAGCGCGCCGAAGGGGACGCCGGCCGGCAAGGACGCTTCGGCGATCTGGTGCGGCAACTGGCCCGAGCCTTCCTCGAATCCCTTGCACAGCCATACGACGCCGGTCGGGCGGATTGTCTTCAGAAGCCCGCGCAAGCCGGCCACCGGCGTCGCGGCAAGCACGAGCTCCGCATCCGCGGTGGCAGCCGCGAGGTCCTGCGAGACGCCAAGCGAGGCGGGAAGCGCGATGTCGGGCAGGTAGCGCGCGTTGCGCCGCGTCGCGGCGATGGCGCGCGCCTGCGCGGGATCGCGGGCCCAGAGGCACACGTCGAGCCGCTGCGCGAGCACGCAGGCGATGGCGGTTCCCCAGGCGCCGGCGCCGAGGACCGCGACCTTCACTCTAGGAACGCGCGATCTGGATGTTCGGGCCGCCGGGACCTTGCGCGCCGCTTGCTTGGCCCTGCTGCTGTTGCTGCATGCGCTGCATGTAGAGCGCCTCGAACGACAGCGGCGCGAGCAGCACCGGCGGGAAGCCGCCGCGCACCACCACGTCGGAGATGGTCTCGCGCAGGTACGGGAAGATCACGTTCGGGCAGGCGATGCCAAGCAGCGGGTCGAGCTCCTCGGCCGGCACGTTGCGCACCGCGAAGATCGCCGCCTGCGCCGCCTCGACGAGGAAGAGCGTGCGCTCGCCGATCTTCGCCGTCACCGTCGCCGTGACCACCACCTCGTAATAGCCCTCGGCGAACGTCTGCGCCGCGCTGTCGATGCGCACCTCGAGCTGCGGCTGCACCTGCTCGAGGAACACCTTGGGGGCGTTCGGGATCTCGAGCGAGAGGTCCTTGACGTAGACCTTCTCGATCTGAAACGTGGCCTGCTGCTGCTGTGCCTGCTGCGGCTGCTGCTGCGGGTTGCCTTGCGCGTCGCTCATGCGGAAGCCTTAAGTAAAGGATCGAGCTCGCCCCGGCGCTCGAGCTCATAGAGGTCGTCGCAGCCGCCGACATGGCGGCCGTCGATCCAGATCTGGGGCACGGTGCGCCGCCCGCCCGCCTTCTGCGTCATCTCCGCGCGCCGGCCGGGCTGGAGGTCGACGCGCACCTTCTCGATCGCCGCGCCCTTCTCGACGAGCAGCCGCTCCGCCGCCTGGCAGAACGGGCAGGCGGCGGTGCAGTACATGAGCACTTTCGCACTCATTTCTCCACCGGCAGCCCGGCCTCGCGCCAGGCCTTGATCCCGCCGGCCATGTTGACGACGCGCTCGAAGCCCTGCTTGCGCAGCACCGCGGCCGCCTTGGCGGAGCGATCGCCGGTCTCGCAATAGACGATGAGCGGCTTCGCCTTGCGCTTCGCAAGATCCGCGCCGGCCGCCTCGATGCGAGCGAGCGGCAGGTTCCTCGCGCCGAGCACGTGGCCCGCGCCGAACTCGCTCGCCTCGCGCACGTCGACGATCGTCGCGTCCTCGCGATTGATGAGGTGCGTCGCCTGCGCCGGCGTCACCCACGGCCCGCCGCTCGCGCGGCGAAAGTACGGCCAGACGAGCATCGCGCCGGAGGCGACCGCCACGGCGACGAGCAGCAGGTTGTGCTCGATGAACTGCAGGAGGCTCAAGCCGGGGAGCTCGCGGATCTCGGGAAGCCGGCAATTATAATCGGCGCATGCATCGCCTCGTGCTGCTGCGCCACGGCGAGTCCGTGTGGAACAGCGAGAACCGCTTCACCGGCTGGACCGACGTCGATCTCTCGCCGCGCGGCGTCGAGGAAGCGCGCGCCGGCGGCCGGCAGCTTAAGCAGGACGGCTTCCGCTTCGACCTCGCCTTCACCTCGGTGCTCAAGCGCGCCATCCGCACCCTGTGGATCGCGCTCGAGGAGATCGACCAGATGTGGCTGCCGGTCGAGAAGAGCTGGCGGCTGAACGAGCGCCACTACGGCGCGCTGACCGGGCTGAACAAGGCCGAGACCGCGGCGAAGTTCGGCGAGGCGCAGGTCCTCGCCTGGCGGCGCAGCTACGACACGCCGCCGCCGGCGCTCGATCCCGGCGATCCGCGCTACGAAGGCGCGGACGCGCGCTATCAGGGCGTGACCGTGCCGCGCACCGAATGCCTCAAGGACACGGTGGCGCGCGTGATTCCCTACTGGACGCAGGCAATCGCGCCGGCGGTCCGTGCCGGGCGGCGCGTGCTCGTCGCCGCGCACGGCAACTCCCTGCGCGCGCTGGTCAAGTATCTGGACGACATGAGCGAGCAGGCGGTCGTCGGGCTGAACATTCCCACCGGCATCCCGCTCGTCTACGAGCTCGACGAGGCGCTCAAGCCGCAGAAGCACTACTACCTCGGCGACCCGCAGGAAGTGGCGCGGCGCGTGGCCGCCGTCTCGGCGCAGGGCAAGGTCAAGGTCTGACGCGCGCGCTGCTCCTCGCGCTGCTGCTCGACTTGTTGCTCGTGGCGGGCGCGGCGCAGGCGGCGCCCAAGGAAGAAGATCTGGCGGCGCTCAGGAAGCGCATCGATGCGCTCACCGCCGAGCTCGAGAAGAAGGAGGCGAACCGGCGCGAGGCGCGCGATGCTCTGCGCGACTCCGAGCGCGCGATCTCCCGGGTGAATTTCAGTCTGCGAAAGCTGGAAGGCGAAGCCGCGACGCTGCGCGCCGAGGCGGCGCGCCTTGCCGCCGACCGCGCGAGCCTCGAGCGTCGCCTCGCCCACGACCGGCGGGCGGTCGAGCGCATGCTCGTCGCCCGCTACGCCGGCGGCGCGTCCGACGTGCTGCGCGTGGCGCTCTCCGGGGACGATCCCGCCGGCCTCGGCCGGCGGCTGCACTACGCCGCCGAGCTTTCGCGCGCCGCCGCCGCGCTGATCGCCGGCTACCGCGCCGGGGTGCGCCGGCTCGGCGAGCTGGCCGAGCAGGCGGCGGCGCGGCAGGCGCGGCTCGACGGCCTCGAGCAGGAGCGCCGCCGCGAGCGCGCGCACCTCGCCGAAGAGCGCGCCGCCCGGCAGCGGGTACTGGCGAGCCTCGGCGCCGAGCTCAGTCGCGGGCGACGCGAGATGAAGATCCTGAAGGCCGACGAAGCGCGCCTTGCGCGCCTCATCGAGGAGCTCGCGCGCGTGCTGCCCCCGGCGCCGGGCGAGAAAAAGTTCTCGCGCCTGCGCGGACACCTGCCGTTGCCGGTGCGCGGGGAACCGATCGGCCGGTTCGGCGGTCTTTTCATCCGTGCCCCGCAGGGTCAGCCGGTGCGCGCCGTCGCGCGGGGCCGCGTCGTGTACGCGGACTGGATGCGCGGCTTCGGCAACCTGCTGATCCTCGACCACGGCGAGAACTACCTTTCCATCTATGCCAACAACGAAGCGTTGCTCAAGCAGGTCGGCGACATCGTCGAAGCCGGCGAGCCGCTCGCAGTGACGGGCTCGAGCGGTGGCAACGAGGAAACGGGCTTATACTTCGAAATGCGGCACTTGGGCCGTCCTTTCGACCCCCGGAAGTGGGTCCAGTTGAAATAGCGTTCCCCACAGGCAAGACCCCCCTTATGCAAAAGCTCCGCAGTCTGGGATTCATCCTCATCGGCGCCGTCGCCGGCATCCTCGTCAGCCTGAACTTTCAGGCGATCGCCGACCGCGCCACGCGCTCGGCGCTGCCGATCGACGAGCTGCGCGCCTTCACCGAAGTGTTCGGCGCGATCAAGGCCAACTACGTCGAGCCGGTGGAGGACAAGAAGCTCATCACCGGAGCGATCAACGGCATGCTCACGGACCTCGACCCGCACTCCGCCTACCTCGACCAGGAGGCCTTCAAGGAGCTGCAGGTCGGCACGCAGGGCCAGTTCGGCGGCCTCGGCATCGAGGTCGGCATGGAGGACGGCTTCGTCAAGGTGATCTCGCCGATCGAAGACACGCCGGCGTTCAAGGCCGGGATCAAGCCGAACGACCTCATCGTCAAGCTCGACGAGACGCCGGTGAAGGGCATGTCGCTCAACGACGCGGTGAAGAGGATGCGCGGCAAGCCGAACACGCAGATCACCCTCACCATCTCGCGCAAGGGCGAGAGCGCGCCGATCGTGGTCACGCTGACGCGCGCGGTGATCCACGTGCAGAGCGTGAAGTCGAAGATGTACGAGCCGGGCTACGCCTGGATCCGCATCTCGCAGTTCCAGGAGCAGACGCCCGAGAGCCTGGTGAGCGCGGCCGAGAAGCTCTACAAGCAGGGCCAGATCAAGGGCCTCGTCCTCGACCTGCGCAACGACCCCGGCGGCCTGCTGCACGGCGCCGTGGCGGTGAGCGCCGCCTTCCTCCCGGCGAAGTCGCTGGTGGTGTCCACCGACGGGCGCACCGAGGACTCGCGCAAGAAGTTCTACGCGGTGCCCGACGACTACGCGCGCCGCGGCGACGACGTGCTGAAGGGCCTGCCGGCCGCGATCAAGACGGTGCCGATGGTGGTGCTGGTGAACGGCGGCTCGGCGTCGGCCTCCGAGATCGTCGCGGGCGCGCTGCAGGATTCCAAGCGCGCCAAGGTGATCGGCACGCAGACGTTCGGCAAGGGCTCGGTGCAGACCATCATGCCGCTCGGCAACAACACCGCGATCAAGCTGACCACGGCGCGCTACTACACGCCGAGCGGCCGCTCGATCCAGGCGCTCGGCATCACGCCCGACATCATGGTCGAGGACCCGACCGACACGGCGATCCGCGTGCGCGAGGCCGACCTGCAGCACCACCTGGAGAACACGCGCGCGCAAGTGGAGAACAACCCGAACAAGGACTCCGCGTCGGCGCGCGCCAAGCCGCCGGTCACGGCCGCCGAGCAGAAGCCCACCGAGCTCGGCTCCAAGGACGACTTCCAGCTGCAGCAGGCGATCGCCTTCCTGAAGGGCGAGCCGGTGCAGCAGAGCTCGCCGACGATCGCCCAGCAGCAGCCGGCGACGACGGCCGCGAAGCCGAACTAAGCGCGCTACTGAACGACGAGCAGCTTCTCCGCTACAGCCGGCACATCCTCCTCCCGGAGTTCGGCGTGGAGGGGCAGGAGAAGCTGCGCGCCGCCTCGGCGCTGATCGTCGGCGCGGGCGGCCTCGGCTGCCCGGCGGCGCTCTATCTTGCCGCCTCCGGGCTCGGCCGCCTCGCGCTCGCCGACAACGACAAGGTCGACCTCACCAACCTGCAGCGGCAGATCCTGTATCGCGCCGAATCCGTCGGCGCGGCGAAGGTCGAGGCGGCGCGCGGCACGCTTGCCGGCGTCAACCCCGAGGTCGGCGTCGTGGCCCTGCAGAAGCGAATGGGCGCGGAAGATCTTTCGCGCGCCGTGCGCGAGGTCGACATCGTCCTCGATTGCTCCGACAACTTCGCCACGCGCCACGCCGTCAACAGGGCTTGCGTTCTCAATCGCAAACCGCTGGTCTCCGGCGCGGCGATCCGCTTCGACGCGCAGGTCATGGTTTTCGATCTCGCCAAGCCCGACGCGCCCTGCTACGCGTGCCTCTTTCCCGAGGACGCCGAGGTCGAGGAAGTCCAGTGCGCGACGATGGGCGTGCTCGCGCCGCTCACCGGGGTCGTCGGGGCGATGCAGGCGATGGAAGCGATCAAGCTCCTCACCGGCATCGGCGACTCCGCCTCCGGCCGCCTCGTCGTCATCGACGCGAAGGGCGGCGAGTGGCGCACGATGAAGGTCGCCAAGGATCCTTCCTGTGCGGTCTGCAGCAACCGCTAATCAGGACAGCAGGTATTTGCGCTGCGCGGAGAAGCTTTCGGTGGGTTTGCGGGTGAAGCCGCTCTTGCCGAACTGGTGCATGCAGCCGATCACGTAGCGCACCATGGCGCCGGCACGGGCGGCGGCGTCGCCGTCCTCGGCCTGGCGCAGCGCCTGCTTGAGCGTCGCCTCGAAGCGGTCGAAGAACTGGTTCATGCGCGCCTGCAGCCGCTCGTGCTCGCCGACCAGCGCATCGCCGGTCATCACGCGCACCATTCCCGGATTCTTCTCGGCGAAGGCGAGCAGCATCTCGGTGAGCTGCTCGGCCTGGCGCCGCCCGTCGGGCTCGTCGCTGGTAATGCGGTTGGCGAGGGTGAAGACCGAGCTCTCGATGAACTCGATCAGGCCTTCGTACATCTGCGCCTTGGAAGCGAAGTGCCGGTAGAGCGCCGCCTCGGAAACGGCGAGGTTTTCGGCGAGCGCTGCGGTGGTGATCTTCTCCCATTTGGGCGCCTCGAGCATCTGCGCGAGGGCCTTCAGGATCTCGAGCCTGCGTTCGCCTTTGGCGCGGGGCAAGGGAGGAGTAGGAGAGAGAGTCTTTGTCGGGAAAGTGATTCTTAACTTCGGAAGATTCTAGTCTCAGCCGTTGCGGAACACTAGGCGGGGCAAAGCGACCACCGATGCTACGCGCAGATCGACAAAGGGCAGCCGGCGGCGCTCCGCGCTCACCCAGACGGTGGACATGCCGAGGCGGTGCGCGGTGCGCAGGTTCTCCAGCATGTCGTCGATGAAGCAGCACCGCGCAGGATCGAGATGGTGCCCGCGCAGCAGCGCGCGGAAGCCGTGCAAGGCCGGCTTGCCGCGGTAGCGGGTGTCCTCGATGGTGTAGACGTCGGCGAAGTAGCGCGCGAGGCCGATCGCGCGCAGGACCTCCTCGACGTAATGGCGCGGCGCGTTGGAGAACACGAGCTTGGTGCCGGCGAGCCGGGCGAGCGCGTGCTTGAGGGCGTTCTCGTGCACGACCATGTCGGCGAGCTCGGGAAAGACGTGCGTCTCGCGCAGGAAGTGCCGCGGGTCGGCGCCGTGGTGACGCATCAGGCCGTTGAGCGTCGTGCCGTAGGTGCGCCAGAACATCTCGCGCATCCGGTCCGCGCCGTCCTCGTCGACGCCGAAATAGCGCTGCAGGTACTCGTTGATCTGCCGGTGCATGTCCGGAAAGATCCGGGCACGCGCGTCGTGCAGGGTGTTGTCGAGATCGAAAATCCAGACCCGCCGCGACGGCGGCAGACTCGCGATCTTCACGCTACTTGGAGCGGATGAGGGTGCCGACGCCTTGATCCGTCAGCACTTCGAGCAGCAGCGCGTGCGGCACCCGGCCGTCGATGATGTGCACGCTCTTCACGCCGCTTCTCGCCGCGTCGAGCGCGGAGCCGATCTTCGGCAGCATGCCGCCCGAGATCACACCCTTCGCGACGAGGTCGTCGATCTTCTTCGGCGTCAGGCCGGTGAGCAGCCGTCCGTCCTTGTCGAGCACGCCCGGCGTGTTCGTCATGACGATCAGCTTCTCGGCGTGCAGCACCTCGGCGAGCTTGCCGGCCACGAGATCGGCGTTGATGTTGTAGGTCGTGCCGTCGGCGCCCGTGGCGATCGGCGCAACCACCGGGATGAAGCCGCCCGATTCCAGCGCCTCGATCACCGCCGGGTTGATCGACTCGATCTCGCCTACCTGGCCGAGGTCGATCTTGCCGTTCTCCTTCGAGGCGAGCAGCATCTTGCGCGCCCGGATGAAAGCGCCGTCCTGGCCGGTGAGGCCGACCGCGCTCCCACCCGCCTGGTTGATGAGCTCGACGACTTCCTTGTTCACCTGGCCGCCGAGCACCATCTCGACCACGTCCATGGTCTCCGGGTCGGTGACGCGCATGCCCTGCACGAACTCGCCCTTCTTGCCCAGGCGCGCGAGCAGCTCCTCGATCTGCGGCCCGCCGCCGTGCACCACCACCGGGTTCATGCCGACCAGCTTGAGCAGCACCACGTCGTGCGCGAAGCCGGCCTTCAGCTCCGCCTCGGTCATGGCGTTGCCGCCGAACTTGATGACGATGGTCTTGCCGTGGAAGCGCTGGATGTAGGGCAGCGCCTCGGCGAGCACGCGCGCCTTGTCGGCGGCCTGCGGGCTGTGGTTGAGCGGCGCGTTCATTAGCGCCGCATTCTAGAAGGAAATTGGGCCCCCGCTCCCCGCCTTCGCGGGGACAAGCTTCGCGGGGGGCGACTTCTACAGACGTTGCGAAAACCTTACTGGATGCTGATCTGCTTGCGCGCCGCCGCGGCCTTCTTCGGCAGCGTCAGCTCGAGCACGCCGTCGCGGAACTTCGCTTCCGCCTTGGCCTCGTCGACTTCCTGGGGCAGCGAGAAGCTGCGCGTTACCTTGCCGTAGGTGCGCTCGCTGTGCAGCACGCGCTCGTCCTGCTGGACTTCCTTCTCGCGCTTCAGCTCGGCGCTCAGGCTGACCTGGTTGCCGTCGATGGTGACCTGGATGTCTTCCTTCTTCACGCCGGGCAGCTCCGCCGTGATGGCGTAGGCGCCGTTCTTCTCGGCGACGTCGACCTTCATGCGCGGCGCTTCACCGCGGCCGTCGAACGCCACGGGGCGCACGAAGAAGCCCTTGAACAGATCGTCGACCAGCTCGTTCAGCGGGTCGAAGCGGGTTACATTGGCCATGTGGCTCTCCTTTACGAATTCAGGGGCTCCAGCCCCGTTGTCCGCTAGGTAGGGTCAGCCCGAAATGTTTCAAGACCCCCGGTCGGAGACGCAATGCCCGCTCTGCGGCCGCAGTTTCGAGTGCGGCGCGGCGAGCGGCGATTGCTGGTGCGCGGACCTCCCCGCCCTCAAGCCCGTGCCCGGCCGCGGCTGCCTGTGCCCGGCGTGCCTGGAAGCGGAGCTCAAAGCACGTAGCGAGCGAGATCCTCGTCCTTAGCCAGCTCGCCGAGGCGCCGGTCGACGTACGCGGCATCGATGTCTACCCGGCCCGCGCCGCGCTTGCCGGCGTCGAAGGAGATGTCCTCGAGCAGCCGCTCGAGCACCGTCGAGAGCCGGCGCGCGCCGATGTTCTCGGTCTTCTCGTTGACCTGCCAGGCGATCTCGGCAAGGCGCCGGATCGCCTGCGGCGCGAAGACGAGCTCGAGGCCCTCGGTGGCGAGGAGCGCCGCATACTGCTTGACCTGGCTCGCGTCGGTGCCGACCAGGATGCGCTCGAAGTCGTCGATGCTGAGGGAGTCGAGCTCGACGCGGATCGGAAAGCGACCCTGCAGCTCGGGGATGAGGTCCGAGGGCTTGGCGAGATGGAACGCGCCCGAGGCGATGAAGAGGATGTGGTCGGTCCGCACCATGCCGTATTTCGTGGTCACGGTCGTTCCTTCGACGAGCGGCAGCAGGTCGCGCTGCACGCCCTGGCGCGAGACGTCGGCGCCCTGCATCTCGGAGCGGCTGGTGATCTTGTCGATCTCGTCGAGGAAGACGATACCGTTCTGCTCGGCGTTCGCCACGGCGCGAGTCTTCAGCTCGTCGTCGTTCACCAGGCGCGCCGCCTCCTCGTCGGTCATCACCTGCATCGCCTCCCGAACCTTCATGCGGCGCAGGCGCTTGCGGCCGCCGCCCATGCCGGAGAGCATGCCCTGGATTTGCGAGGTGAGCTCCTCCATGCCCGGCGGAGCGAGGATCTCCATCTGCGGCTGCACCGCCGCCACCTCGGCGTCGATCTCCTTGTCGTCGAGCGCGCCCTCGCGCAGCATCTTGCGGAATCTCTGCCGCGTGGGACTTTCCGGATCCGTTTCCCTCCCCACCAGCACGTCGAGCACCCGTTCCTCGGCGGCGTCCTGCGCGCGCGTGCGCACGCGGCGCATCGCCTGTTCGCGCGTCTGCTTGACGCTGATCTCCACCAGGTCGCGCACGATCGTGTCGACATCGCGCCCGACGTAGCCCACCTCGGTGAACTTGGTCGCCTCGACCTTGATGAACGGCGCATCGGCGAGGCGCGCCAGGCGGCGCGCGATCTCGGTCTTGCCGACGCCGGTCGGGCCGATCATGAGGATGTTCTTCGGCGTGATCTCCTGGCGCAGCGGCTCGGCGACCTGCTGCCGGCGCCACCGGTTCCTCAGCGCGATCGCCACCGCGCGCTTCGCCTTCCCCTGCCCGACGATGTACTTGTCGAGCTCGTGGACGATCTCCTGCGGGGTCATACTGCTCACAGCTCAACCTCCGGAAAAGGGGTCAGAGCAATTTTCCTGAAACAAATCGCTGCGCTGCCGTGCGCCTTTTGTAACCGGAAAATTGCTCTGACCCCTTTATTCGAGGACTTCGATGGTCCGTTGGTGATTCGTGTAGATGCAAAGATCGGCCGCGATGGCCAGCGCTTTGTCGACGATGTCCCGGGGCCCGAGGGACGTATGGTCGAGGAGCGCACGCGCGGCCGATTGCGCATAGGGGCCGCCCGAGCCGATGGCGACGATGCCGTACTCGGGCTCGAGCACGTCGCCCGCGCCGGTGATGATGAGCGAATGCTCGCGGTCCGCGACCGCGAGCATGGCCTCGAGCCGGCGCAGGATGCGATCGGTCCGCCAGTCCTTGGCGAGCTCGACCGCCGAGCGCATCAGGTTGCCCTGGTGCTTCTCGAGCTTCGACTCGAAGCGCTCGAAGAGAGTGAAGGCGTCGGCGGTGCCGCCGGCGAACCCGGCGAGGATCTTGTCGTGATGCAGGCGCCGCACCTTCTTCGCGCCCCCCTTCACCACCACGTTGCCGAGGGTCACCTGCCCGTCGCCGCCCAGCGCCACGGAGGCACCGCGGCGCACGGAAAGAATGGTTGTGCCGTGGAAAGTTTCCATTGGAGACGGCTGATGTGGAGGCGGCCCGAGGCAACTTCAACCTGCAAGCCGCACGCCAATTCTAGGTCAACTGAGCTGGGTCAACCGCGCTCCAGGCGCTCGAGGTCGGCGGCGATGTCCGCGGGCCGGTCGTCCGGGCGCACGAGCAGCCGGGCACGGCCCTGGGCGTCGAACACGAACACGCCGCTGCTGTGGCTCACCTCGTAATCGCCTTTCGCGTCGGGCTGTCCCAGGGAGTAGCTCACTCGGTAACGGCGCGTGAGGCGATCGATCGCCTCCGGCGTGCCGCGCAGGCCGACCACGCCGTCGCCGAAAGCGGACACGTAGCGCGCGAGGCGCTCGGGGGTATCGCGCGAGGGGTCGACGGTGACGAAGAGCACGCGCGCTCCCGCGCCATGATCCGGCATTGCGCGCAGCGCCTGCGCGAGGCGCACGAGCGTGGTCGGGCACACATCCGGGCAGCTCGTGTAGCCGAAGAAGACGAGCGCGATCTTGCCGCGGTAGTCGGCCGCAGTCACCGGGCGCGCCGGCGCCTCGGTCATGGAGAGCTCGAGGTCGGGCATCAGGCCGCTGATGTCCTTCGCCTTCCAGCCGCCGTCGGCGTGCGTGCACGCGGCGAGAAAGAAGATGAGGACCAGTCTCAGGAAGCGGACCATGCGCGGCGCGGCGTGGAGCCCTGATCGAAGCGCATCCAGCGCGAAATGAGGATAAGCGCGGCGACGACGTGCATCATCGCCGCGGGAATCCAGGTGACGATGCCGCCGATCGCCTGGTCATCCATGGCAGCGATGCCCCAGGCGCGCCCGCACACCGCGTAGACGTCGAAGAGGTCGTGCTGGCTGAGCGCGATATAGGAGCCGATCGCGATCTGCGGCGGAATCGCGAGCAGCACCAGCCAGATGCGCAGGCCGAAGCCGATCAGCGCGCCGTCGCGCCGCGGCCGCGGATCGAGCATCAGACCCCAGAAGAGCAGCCCATCGAGCAGCATGCTCCAGTTCATGAGCCGATAGAGCGGCGCGCTCAGCATCGCATCGAAGTGGATGGACGGCGTGAGCCAGAGATAGATCAGGCCGACGAAAAGGATCGGCGCCACCGCCCAGTTCTGTAGCGCGCGCCACGCGAGCCTCGCGATTTTCATTCGCGCCAGGCCCCGGAGCGGCGCGGGCATTGGCAGCGGCAGCGCGAGCGCCACCAGGAACGGGCCGAGGTGGTGCAGCGCTAGGTGCTGGATGCGGTGGATGAAGAACATGTGCTGCGACAGGTAGTCGAAATGCGTCTGCATGACGAAGTAGATCGCCGCCCAGCCGGCGACGAACGACGCCCGGCGGCCGAAGCCGGGCCGCTGCGCAGCGGGCAACGTGGCGATGCGGTGCGCATACCAAGCCACGGCGCCGACGCAGAGCGCGAACGCCGCCGGCGAGAATTCCCACGGCAGGAGAAACGACAGGACTTCCTTCAAACCCGAAGCTTATCCATTCTGCGGCCGGGAATGCTGAACAGCGCGAGCCCAAGGAGCGCCATCACGCAGACGATGAGCGGGCCGGGCGGCATGTCGGAGACGAGCGATAGCGCGAGGCCGGCTGCGTAGGCGAGCCCGGCCACCGCGTACGCAGCGGCGAGCCGACCGCGGGCGAAGCGGAGCGTGCCAAGCGCAGGGACGATCAGCGTCGCGAACACCAGGTAGACGCCAACGAGCTGCACCGAGGCGGTGACCGCGCAGGCGAAAAGGAGATAGAAGCCGACGCGCCCGAGGCGCTTGCCGAGGCCGAACCACAGGGCGAGGATCGCTGCATACACGATGGCGACGATCGCCAGGCGCGATGGGTCCGCCCAGAGGATCTGGCCGACCAGCAGGTCCTTCAGGTGCTCCGCGCCGTGCGGGTTGGAAGCGAGGAGCAGGATCGCGGCATTGGCGGCGACCACGAACGAGACGCCGATCACCGCCTCCTGAACCTCGGGCCAGCGCTTGTCGGTCCAGTTGAGCGCGAGCGCGCCGGCGAGCGCCGCGCCGAGCGCGGCGACCTGCACCGCCGCGCCCTGCGGCTCGTAGCCGAAGCGGTCGGCGACGATCACGCCGAGGCCCGCGATCTGCGCCACCGCAAGGTCGATGAAGACGATGCCGCGCCGGAGCACCTGCATGCCGAGCGGCACATGCGTCGCGCTCACCAGCAACCCTGCGAGGAGCGCCGGCCAGAGGATGCCGAAAAGGGCGCTGTCCATCACTGCAGCGGCGCGAGCAGGCGCGCGATCAGGTCGTCGAAGTAGCCGAACAGGTCGTTCGCGCGGTCGCTGCCGCCGACGGTGAAGGGCAGCATCACCGCCGGAATGCCGGTGCGCTCCGAGAGGAACTGCGCAGCGCGCGGATCGTCGTAGCTCGAGTAGACGATCATCTTCGCCGGCGCGCGCTTCATCTGCTCGACCAGCTCCGCGAGGTGCGACGTCGTCGGCGGAATGCCCGGCAGCGGCTCGAGGTCGGCCGCTTCACGCATGCCCAGCCAGGCGATGAGGTAGGTGAAGGCCTTGTGATGCTCGACGATCGGCACGCCCTTCAGGCGCGCGCCCTGCGCTTCCCAGCGTGCGATCGCCGCCTGCCAGCGCTTCTGAAAATCTGCCAGCTTCGAGCGATATTCCGCGCCATGGCCGGGATCGATCTGAGCGAGCCGCTCTGTGAGCACGACCGCGACTCTGGCGATATTGCGTGGGTCGGTCTGGATGTGCGGATTGCCGCCGGGATGAATGTCTCCGAGCGAGCGGTCGACGACGCGCGGGACCTCGAGCCTGCGCACGTACTGCGATGCCTCGAGATAGCCCGGCGAGCCGAGCTGCACCCGGCCGTTGCCCGATTGGCTGAGGAGCAGCGGCAGCCAGCCGATCTCCAGCTCCGAGCCCGAGCAGACGAGGAGATCGGCGTTGCGCATGCGCGCGATCAGGCTCGGGCGCGCTTGAATATGATGGGGATCCTGCAGCGCGGTGGTCGCGGACACCGTGCTGACCTTGTCGCCGCCGAGCTCCTTCGCGAGCGCCGCCCATTCCGGCTCGCAGGCGAAGACGTTGACCGCCGCCATCACTGGCAAGGCAACGGCGCTCAACAGCAATCCGACGATGGAAATGACGATTTTCATTTTTGCTCCACAAAGCTAGAACGTGTGGGCGCCATGGGCACCCAGGCTGACGATGTATTGGAGAAACACCTGGTTGTCGGGCTGGTCTTGGCGCGAGTAGTCGCGCGCGAGCTGCAGGCGGATGCGGCTGAACTCGCTCGGGCTCCAGTCGACCATCACGGTGTGCTTCTTCGGGTTGTAAGGCGAGAGAATCGGGAACATCGCCGTGTCGACGTGGACATCACCCGAGTCGAGGCGGTCGTAGCGGTAGCCGGCGCGCCACGCCGGCAGGAACTGGTAGACCGCCTGGGCATACCAGCCGGACTGCGCCGACGAATAAGCATTGGGCGCCGCCCTGCCGGGGCTGTCGAACGTGAGCGTCCCGTCTTCCCTCCGGTGGAAGTACTCGCCCTGCAGCTTCAGGTTGGTGTAGGTCGCGTTACCGTTCGGTGCCCACTTGGCGATGCCGCTCAACGCCCAGGTGCTGCTCTTGCCGGTGAAGCTGTCGGTGACTTCGGCGACCGGATCGTCGAACGCGCGGTCGCTCGGCTCGGTGTGCAGATACGACAAACCGCCCTGCCATGCCCAGCTCTGGCCGACGTCGCCGCCGACGTGGGTGAAAAGGTTCACCGAGCCCGCGCCGTTCTTGCCGCCCTCGGAAAGGTTCGCCGGGAAGGCGCGGCCGCGGCCGAGCTCGACGCCCATGTCCCAGTACGTCTCGGTGGGCGCGAGCCAGCGCAGCTGCACGCCATCTTCTTTCAGTTGGCCGCCGAGAAAGGCGTCCATGACGAGCGGCGCATCGGTGAAGTCCCACGCGTGCGCGTGGATCTGGTTCTGGTAGCCGACCGCCGAGAAGAAGCGGCCGGCCTTCGCCGTGAAGCCGTGGGAAAGGCCGATCGTCTCGATGTAGCCCTCCTCGACGCCGATCGAGTCGTCGTCGGGCGAGATCGCCGCGATCAGCGTGCCGCGGAACCAGGGGTCGATGTTCGCCGAGATTCCCAGCTCCGACTCGCCGAGGCTGAAGCCCCGCGGCGGCGGGCCGACCTCGCCCATCGTCGGCACGAAGCCATCGATGCGGTAGGCCGCCGGATCGCGCTGCAGGTTGGCGTAGACGCCGTTGAGGATCGCCGAGATGGCGGGGTTGAACGCGTTGCCGCTCGCCCCCGGCTGCTGGGCCTGCGCGAGCGGCGCCGCGGCGGCGAGCGCCGCGGCGACCAACAATAGCCGATGCATTCCAATCTCCTTTTCGGCAAC
>DASUFD010000057.1:0-4111 GCA_036274735.1 Burkholderiales bacterium | reverse complement strand
CCCTTGTGGCCCTTCGGCTCCCAGTGGTCGCCCACCTTCTTGAACGAGTGCTTGAGCGCCGCGTACGCGGTGCGGTGCGCGCGCTCGCCGTCGCCGTACTCCTTGGCGGCGCTGTCGTGCGTCTTGATCCAGGTGCGCTGCGCCTTCTTCGGCGAGCGCTTGAGAGTGCTCGGTAACACGTCACGTCCAGGCATGCAGATCTCCTTACTTGACCAGTCTCGAACGAGAGACAGCCAAACAAAATTCGTGCCGGTGCCCTCGGCGCCGCGCCAGGCGCTCGCACGCGAGCTCGCGCGCTCCATCCAGGGCGAGGTGCGCTTCGATCCCGGGAGCCGCGCGCTCTACGCCACCGACGCCTCGAACTACCGCCAGGTGCCGATCGGCGTCGTCATCCCGAAGAGCAAGGAGGACGTGATCCGCGCGGTCGAGATCTGCCGCCGCCACGGCGCGGCGGTGCTGCCGCGCGGCGGCGGCACCAGCCTGTGCGGCCAGTGCTGCAACGTCGCGGTGGTCATCGACTTCTCCAAGTATCTGAACCGGATCCTCGAGATCGACCCGGCGCGCAAGCTCGCGCGCGTAGAACCGGGCTGCGTGAACGACGACCTGCGCAACGCGGCGAGGCGCTACGGCCTCACCTTCGCTCCGGACCCGGCCACCCACAACCACAACACGCTCGGCGGCATGGTCGGCAACAACTCATGCGGGCCGCACTCGGTGATGGGCGGAGAGACGACGCACAACGTGATCGCGCTCGAGGTCCTGACCTACGACGGCAAGCACATGACCGTCGGGGAACGCGGCGAGGATGAAATCTTCGAGAAACTGCGCGACCTGCGGGACCGCTACGCGGAGCAGATCCGGCAGAAATTCCCGCCGATTCCGCGCCGCGTCTCCGGCTACAACCTGCCGGCGCTGCTCCCGGAGAACGGCCTCAACGTCGCGCAGGCCCTGGTCGGCTCGGAAGGCACCTGCGTGACCGTGCTCGAGGCGACGCTGCGCCTGGTCGACGATCCGCCGGCGCGCTCGCTCCTCGTCCTCGGCTATCCCGACGTCTACTGCGCCGGCGACCACGTGCCGGAGGTGATGCGGCACGGCCCGATCGCGCTCGAAGGCATCGACGACCGGCTGATCGACGACATGAAGGCGGTGCACCTGCATCCCGGCGACGTCGACATGCTGCCCGAGGGCCGCGGCTGGCTCCTCGTCGAGTTCGGCGGCAAGGACAAGCGCGAGTCCGACGAGCGGGCGCACGCGGCGATGGCGGCGCTCGAGAAGGCCGAGCACCCGCCGACGATGCGGCTCTACGACGATCCGCCGCTCGAGGAGAAGATCTGGAAGATGCGCGAGTCGGGCCTGGGCGCCACCGCGCATCCGCCCGAGAAGCCGCTCACCTGGGAAGGCTGGGAAGACTCTTCCGTGCCGCCCGAGAACCTCGGCAAGTACCTGCGCGAGCTGCGGCGCCTCTTCGAGCGCTACGGCTACGAATGCGACCTCTACGGCCATTTCGGGCAGGGCTGCGTGCACACGCGCATCGACTTCGACCTCGAGACCGCGGAGGGCATCGGCAAGTTCAAGAGCTTCCTGCACGACGCGGCGAAGCTGGTGACGAGCCTCGGCGGCTCGATCTCCGGCGAGCACGGCGACGGCCAGTCGAAGGCCGAGCTGCTGCCGATCATGTTCGGCGAGGAGCTGATGCGCGCCTTCCGCGAGTTCAAGGCAATCTGGGATCCGGACAACAGGATGAACCCGGGCAAGATCGTCGATGCGTACCGCGTGGACGAGAACCTGCGCCTGGGAACGCGCTATGCGCCGCCCGCGGTCGGCACCTGGTTCCGCTACCCGGACGACGGCGGCGATCCCGCGCGCGCGGCGCTCCGCTGCGTCGGGGTCGGCGAGTGCCGCAAGCACGACGCCGGCACGATGTGCCCGAGCTACATGGCGACGCGCGAGGAGATGCACTCGACGCGCGGCCGCGCCCGGCTGCTGTGGGAGGCGCTGAACGGCAACGTCATCCGCGGCTGGAAGGACGAGCACGTGAAGCAGGCGCTCGACCTCTGCCTCTCCTGCAAGGGCTGCAAGGGCGAGTGCCCGGTGAAGGTCGACATGGCGACCTACAAGGCCGAGTACTTCGCGCACTACTACAAGGGGCGGATCCGCCCGCTCAACGCCTACGCCTTCGGCTACATCGACAAGTGGTCGCGGGTCGCTTCGCACCTGCCTGGAATCGCCGGCTGGGCCGCCAATTCGGCCCTGAGCAAAGCGCTGCTGAAAATCCCGAAGCAGCGCACCCTGCCGCGCTTCGCAGCTCAGCCATTCACGAAAACCTTCCGCGGCGCCGGGAGCGGCCGGCGCGTCATCCTCTGGCCCGACACCTTCAACAACTACTTTCACCCGGAAGTGGCGCACGCGGCGGCCGAGGCGCTGGCGCGCGCGGGCTGCGAGGTGCACGTGCCCTCGCAGCCGCTCTGCTGCGGCCGGCCGCTCTACGAATTCGGGCTTCTCGACTCGGCTCGCTCTTACCTGAAGAAGATCCTCGGAAATCTGCACGACGACATCCAGGCGGGAACGCCGATCGTCGGCCTCGAGCCCGCCTGCGTCTCGGTGTTCAAGGAAGAGCTGCCCAACCTGCTCGCGCACGACGAGCAGGCGCACCGGCTCTCGCAGCAGGTGCACATGCTTTCCGACTTCCTCGTGCACAAGGCGCCGGCGTTCCCCTTCGGGCAGGTGCAGCGCAAGGCGGTGGTGCACGGCCACTGCCACCACAAGTCGGTGCTCGGCATGCAGGCGGAGGAAGAGGTGCTGCGCCGGCTCGGGCTCGACTTCCAGGTGCTCGATTCGGGCTGCTGCGGCATGGCCGGGTCGTTCGGCTTCGAGGAGGCGAAGTACGACGTCTCGGTCGCCTGCGCCGAGCGTGTGCTCCTGCCCTCGATCAAGGAGCTCGACGCGGACACCCTGGTGATGACGAACGGCTTCTCGTGCCGCGCGCAGATCGAGGAGCTCGCCGGCCGACGGCCGCTGCATCTCGCAGAGGTCCTGAAAATGTCCCTGTAAGGAGAAAAGAATGGACGCTATTGGTAAGACCCGCTGGGTCATCGCCGAGGGCTACATCCCAGGCGAGAGCACCGGCTCGGGCCGCGCCTTCGAGAGCCACGAGACTGCGTGCATCCTCAACGCGGGCAGCCGCGAGGCGCACGTGCGCATCACGCTCTTCTTCGCTGATCGGGAGCCCGTCGGTCCCTACCAGGTAAAAGTTTCGGGAAAACGCACGAAGCACATCCGCTTCAACGACCTGAACGACCCCGCCCCGGTGCCGCGCGACACCGACTACTCGAGCGTGATCGAGTCCGACGAGCCGATCGTCGTGCAGCACACGCGGCTCGACTCGCGCCAGGACGCGCTCGCGCTCCTCAGCACCGTCGCATTTTCCGGAGATTGAGATGAAATCGAAAACCCTGAGCGAAACGGGCGAGCGCACCTGGGCGCTCATCTTCGACAAGGGCGACGAGCCGGTCGCGCTCCTCACGCGCTTCGCCGAGGAGCACGGCCTCAACGCCGCGAGCTTCACCGCGATCGGCGCCTTCAGCGAGGCGGTGACCGGCTACTTCGACTGGGAGAAGAAGGACTACGTGCGCACGCGCGTCGACGAGCAGGTCGAGGTGCTCGCCCTCACCGGCGACATCGCCGAGGCGAACGGCAAGCCGAAGGTGCACGCGCACGTCGTGCTCGGCAAGCGCGACGGCGCCGCGCACGGCGGGCACCTGCTCGAAGCGCGCGTGCGCCCCACCCTCGAGGTCGTGCTCACCGAAACGCCCGCGCGCCTCGTGCGCAGGCACGACCCGGAAACCGGTCTCGCGCTAATCCGCATCTGACACGAATAACAGACCACGATGCGGCGGCGCAGCAACGCCTGTGCCGCGCCGCTTAAGCGAGCCTTAAGGTCGGCTCGCTAACCATTGGCGGTTTCGAATCCGGCCCATTCAACCCGAGGAGGATTGGCATGAAACGACTCACGCTATGCGCGGCACTCGCCGCAGCGCTGCCGTTCGCGCTGCCGGCGCAAGCCGAAGACACGATCACGCTCGGCTCGGCGATCTCGATCACCGGCAAGTAC
>DASUFD010000056.1:0-6637 GCA_036274735.1 Burkholderiales bacterium | reverse complement strand
GGGCGAGGCGTGCCAGTGCGATTGCACGATCTTGTACGGGTGCGCGCCGCAGGCGAGCGCGGCGAACTGGCAGTCGGCGAGGATCGGCAGCTCGTAGCCCTTGCCGGCGGCCTTGCCGATCCACTGGTTCTTGTCGAGCGTGGTGATGCAGCCGGTGTCGTGGCCGATCATCACATCCGCCTTCGCCTCCTCCACCGCCACCTTGACCTTGCGGTCGATGGCGAAGGAGCGCGTGAACTCGCGCTCCGAGATGATGTGGCGGAAGCCGAAGCCGCAGCAGTCGTACCAGGTCGAGTAGTCGATGACCTCGGCGCCGAGCGCCTGCATGATGCCGGTCGAGTTGGCGAGGCGATTTCCGCCGTTGATGCTGTCGTCGTAGATCGCGTCGGCCGGCACCATCTTGTAGACGTGGCACGCGGGATGGATCGTCGCGCGCACGCCGCTCACGTCGATGGTGCGCCGCTCGGCGATGCGGTGGCGCATGACGTGCAGCCACTCCGAGTAGTGCACCACTTCCTCGGGGATGAGCAGCTTGCCGTCGACCAGGCGTCCCAGTCTTCCGAGGATCTTCTTCACGCTCTCGCGCAGCTTCGCCGAGTGGATCAGGTACTGGCGCACCTCCTTGTAGTTGCCGAAGGAAGTGCCGCAGTGCACGAGCGGGTAGTAATAGGACTCCGGCTTGCCTTCCGCCTTCGCGGCGACGTACGCCTGGTGGAAGTTGCGCAGGAATACCGCGGCGAGGCTCTCCAGGTTGCCGATCCCCGAGCCATGGTAGTTCCACGCGGTGCAAGAGGTCTGGTCGGTCTCGTCGAGGTACTCGACCTCGAGCTGGTTCATCAGCCAGAGGAGCGACGCCGGGTAGCCCGGGATGTTGCCGCACTGACCGCAGGACTTGTGGTGCCAGAGACGCGTCGTGGGGATCTTCTTGTCCCAGCCGTAGAGCGTCTTCACCATCATCGGCTGGTGCTCGTCGCGCACGCGGTGCACGACGATCTCGCCTTCCTTCTCGAGCTGCCACATCGCGTCGCGCACGTCCTCGACGCGGTCCTTCTGCGTGAGCATCGAGCGCTTGTCGACCTTGAGCTCGACCCACGAGGTGGCGACCTTCGCTTCCGCGGGCGTGAGATTCGAGTCGCGCCACTCGGAGCCGTGGCCGGTGAATCGCTCAGTCATCGTCTTTCTCCTCTTCCTGGTCGGCCTGGAAGTCTTTCCAGTCCTCGCGCTTCTCGTCCATGATGTCGGTGATCACGTCGAACAGGTTCTCGTCGATCCCTTCGAGCTGCTGCAGCACGCCGGTCATCTCCCAGATGGTGTAGAGCTCGACCGAAGTCTTCAGGTTCACTTCCCAGGCGGTCGCCGTGGTGTTGAGGGTCGGCATCGGGATCGCCTTGCGCAGGATCTTGAGCGGCGCCTCGACCTTCGAGATGTTCGGCCCCCAGTCGGCGAAGTGATCCTTGTTGATCATGTCCGGCGAAAGCTGGTTGCCGGTGGAGATGAGCTTCAGCATCACGCGCGAGAAGGGGCGCAGCACGTCCTTCGCCGACTTCATCTGGTGCTTGATCGCGGTCTCGCGCATCAGCATCACCAGGCCGCCCGGCGAGTTGCCGAACGGGCAGCGCGCGGCGCAGGTGTAGCACTGGGCGCAGGCCCAGATCTTCTCCTGCATCGCGTCGTAGATGCCCTCGAGGTTCTCGGTCCACAGGAGCTGCACGATCTCGCGCGGCGAGAAGTCGTAGTAGTGCGCCGCCGGGCAGGTGGCGGTGCAGATGCCGCAGTTCAGGCAGCCGTTCAGCTCGTGGTCGAAGCGCAGGTCCGACTGCAGGTCGGCGAAGATCTTCTCCAGCTTGGCGCGGGGAACCTCGCCGTTCTCGGCGACCGGATCGCCGATGTGCTTCTGGACTCTCGTGCTTTCCGCGGCGTGGGACATCAGTAGGTCATCACCTTGCAGTCTTCTTCCATCACCTCTTCGATGAGGTGCGCGCCGCCGACCACGCCCGCGCACTCCGGGATCAGGTCTTCCTGCTTCATGTCGAAGAGGTCGAGGTTGGGCGAGCAGCAGTAGAACTTGACGCCCGCCTCGTGCGCCTCCTTGATGAAGTCGTAGACGGTCTTCGGCGAGCCTTCCTTGACGTACAGCTTCTCGGCCACGCCCTTCTTCATCAGGCGGCCGGAGGTCGCCGTGCAGATCACTTCCACTTCGTAGTCCATGGCCGCGGCGACCGAGGCCTGGAAGATCGGCGCGCCGAGCTCCTCGCCGTTACGCGGATCGGTGTTCGCCATCACGATGACGAGCTTCTTGGACACTGCGGGCCTCCTCGGGCGCTGGCCGGCAACCGGCCGGAAAGGAATATGCTCAGATTATATTAGGAATATCTAAAGTGCAATCGCCGCGATGCGTTCGTCCGGCCGATGCTGCGCCGCTTCGCCGAGGAACGTATTGATCTAGGTGAAAGCGCGCTTTATGCGCCGGCCTGCATCCACCCGGTCATGCGGATCACCCCGGCCATGATCGGCACCAGCGCATCCTCGAGGCGGCGCTGAGCCGCGCGCAACCTGTCGAGCGCGGGCCCCACGTCGGCCGGCGCTTCCTCGAACTCCATGACCAGGTCCTCGACCATCGCGACCTTCAGCCCCGGGTGCCCGGTGAAGGCGAGCGCGTGCTCACCGACCTGCCATAGCGCCGGCCGCTCCTGGTCGTCGACGGCGAGGATCTCGGCCTGGGCCGGCGGGACCGGCCGGTCCCGCATGTAGAGGGCGAGCGGATATTCGGCCGGCAGGTAGCCCGAGAGCGCGCCCTCCTTCACGCGGCGCGCCGTTCCGACGGAGAACTCGAGCACGCCGCTTTGCGAGCCTCCGCCGGTCGCCATCGCCACGATCTGCGCGCCAAGCCCGATGCCGACGACCGGCACCTGGCGCTCGAAGCAGGCTTTGGTGAGCAGGATCTCGTCGGCGAGGGTGGGCACGTTGCGCGTTCCGGCGCTGCCCCACGGACCGCCGCCGAGGACGATGAGCCCGTCGCGCACCTCCTCGGCTTTCGGCAACGGGTTCTTGCCGGCGAAAGGGCGCGCATAGCGGAAGCGGATGTTGCGGCCCTCGAGGTGGTCTTCGATCAGCCCCAGGTACTCCGCGGACGTGTGCTGAAGGACGTGGACGACCTTCACTTCAGCGCCGCCTCGACGGCGGCGCGGAAGTCGGCCGGCGAGACGGTCAGCAGCCCGACCTTGGCCTGCGCGAAGAAGCGCTCGACCGCCGCGCCCGCCTCCTGAACCGGCACGTTGCGCAGGCTCGCCTCGAGGTCGAACACGGTGCGCGGCGGCGTGACGAAGAAGTCTCCGGTGATGAGCGCTTCGCGAACGCGATCCTCGCCCGCGCCTTCCAGGCGAAGGTAGGCCGTCACCGTGCCGCCCGGGCCGGTGTGCGAGCCCGAGCGCACGGCGGCATCGGCTTCCGGGTCGTCGATCTCGTGCACGAACTCGTCGGTGCCGATCTCCTCGTCGTGATGCCTCGCGGCGAGCGCCTCCTCTTCGGCGCTGATCGTGCCCCACGCGGGCGCGATGCCGAGCCGCTCGGCGAACCCGGTGACCAGGGCCTGCTGGATGGCCGGGATGTCGGGCGTGCGCCCGAGCAGCTCCTTCAGCGTCACCACGCGCTGCGCCGCCGAGTCGAGCGAGCGCTTCTCGAGCTTCGCGCGCGCGACGTTCAGCGCCGCGACCATGTCGGCGGCATTCATGTCGACCAGCACCGTGCCCTGGTAGAAGAGCGTGTCTTCGTCGAAGAAGCCGCCCGTGCCGCTGATCTTGCGCCCGCCCACCTCGATGTCGTTGCGCGGCCGGTACTTCGCCTCGACCCCCAGGCGCGCGAGCCCCGCGGCGGCGGCCTCGCAGATCGCGCGCGCGAGCTCGCCGAGCGAGGCGATGCCCAGCGTCGAGCGGTGGAAGACGAGCTCCCAGCCGAGCTGGCCCTCGTCGAAGTAGATCGCGCCGCCGCCGGTGATCCGGCGCACCACGCCGACGCCGCGCGCGCGGCAATGCGCGAGCTTCACTTCCTTGGCGAGCACCTGGTGGCGTCCGATCAGCGCCGTGGGCGGAAAGCGCAGGAAGCGGATGGTGTCCGGGATACGGCCCGCCTTGTGCAGGTCGATCAGCGCCTGGTCGAAGGCGATCTGCCGCCGCCCTTCGCGGATGCCGGTGTCGATGACGCGGAAGGGCTTCACCGGCGCGGCTAGGCCTTGAGCTGGCGGCGGATCTTCTGCAGGTCGCGCTTGTTCGGCGCGAAGGGGAAGCTCGCGATGTTCGACGGCGGCGAGTCGCCGTAGGGCCGGTCGCACGCGGAAATGTCCTCGGCGAACTTGCCGGGGCAGCCCGAAGTGCGGAACGCGACGCCCTGCGCCACGATCTCCTCGAGTTCCTCTTCCGGCAAGCCAAAATCGGTCACGCGTCCGCGCTCGTCGAACTTCATGCTCTCGACCCGCGCGCCGCGGTAGTCGATGAGATAGCGCGCGAGCTGCACGCGGCGCCACTGGCCGCGGTCGGTCGCCGGCAGGTGGTCCATGAGCGAGCCCTTCTCCGGGAAGAAGCAGAACATGTGGCTGTGGCCGCCCAGGTCGACCAGCCGCTGCACGAGCGCGAGCACGTCGTGCTCGGTCTCGCCCATGCCGACGATGATGTGCGCGCCGAATTTCTGCGGCCCGAAGATGTCGCGCGCGTCCATGAGGATTTCCCAGTACTTCTTCCAGGAGTGCGGCGACTGCACGCCCTTGCCGCGCGTGCGATCGAAGATCTCGGGCGTCGCCGCGTCGAGCGCGACGGTGAAGATGTCGGCGCCGAGGTCCTTCAGGCGCTTTACGTCCTCGCGCGTCATGGTCGTCGGGTTGGAGAGGATCGACACCGGGATGGTCTTCGGGTCGATGCGCCCGGTCCACTTCTTCAGCACCGTGACGGTATCTTCGTCCGAGCGCGGGTGCGTGATCATCGAGATGCACATGCGGTGGAACGGGCTCTTCTCGCCGTCCTTCGCCACGATGTCGATCGTCGTGTCGAGCGGCACGGCGGGCCAGTCGACGCGGATGAAGTTGCGGTCGGCGTAGTCGCGCTCGGCCTCGCGGTGGCGCGCGAGACCGCAGTAGGCGCAGTTCGCGCGACAGCCCTCGGGATAGGTGAGCAGCAGGTTCAGGCAGCGCGTGCAGCCGCAGCGGTACATCTTGCCGGGCATGATGCCGAGCGTGAGCGCGGCCGCGGTCGACATCTGCACGTACTCCGGCGAGCGCATGTTCGGCGTGAGGATGTTGTAGTTCGGCCGGTACACGCCCTGCGGCGCCACGTCGTTCATCTTGACGCGCGCGCCGTTCTTGAGCTCGATCGGAATGGCGCCCGGCACGCGCGGCTCCATGCTCTTCGCTGTATGTTCGTAGCAGCTCACGGCTTTTTCCTTTAGCTCCAGTACTCCGGGTAAGCGATCCAGCCGCGCCTGAGCGCGGACCGGGTCATCGTCGACTCCAGCAGCTCGCGGCGCCGCCGCAGCGCGCGCTCGAGCGCCGCGCCGTAGACGTCCTCGAGCTCCTCTTCGTACGCCTCGTCCTCGCCGCGCACGGCCGCCTCGCCGGCAAGCCGCCCCGAGTGCACCGCTGCGGCGATCCCCGCGCCGCTCACCGGGTTCGCGAGCCCCGCCGCATCGCCCGCGAGCAGCACCCGCGTCTCGCCCAGCCTGCCGCGCGGCTTCAGCATGCCGCCCACCGGAATCGCGCCGCCGGTGGTGGCGAGGATCTCGGAGGAAACGGTGTACGTCCCTGATTTCGGTTTGCTCAGGCGGTCGTGAAGGCGGGCCACGATCTTCTTGAGTTGCGCTCTTGCGCGAGGATGGACCCCTGCGCCGAGGTTGGCGAGCTCGCCCTTGGGGAAGAGCCAGCCGTAGCCGCCCGGGATGTCGGCGGAGAGGAAGATGTCCGTGGCGGCGTGCGGCGCGAGGAGCGGCACGGTGATCTGGCGCGTCTCTACGAGCTCGCGGTTGACGGCGCCGATCGCCTTCCCCGCGCGCGAGCGCGGCCCGTCGGCACCGACGATCGCCGGCGCGCGCAGCACGCTGCCATCGCCGAGATGGATCTCTCCCTCCCGCGTCACCCGCTCGATGAAACATCCCAGGCGGATATCGGCTCCCGCCGCGCGAGCGCCCTGCACCAACGACGAGTCGAAGGCCGCGCGGTCGAGCATGCGGCCGGGGAAATGCGCGTTCACGTCGGGCGCGTCGTCCTCTACGTACGTGATCATGCCGTCGATCTTCTGTCGCACCGCCGTGGCGTCGACTACGAGGAGCGCCGGCACCAGCTCCGCGCACTGCACCGGCCGCCCAGGCTCGCGCTTGCGATCGAGCGCGATCACACGCGCGCCGAGCCGCGCCGCGGCCGCGGCGGCGCTGGCGCCGGCCGGCCCGAGGCCCAGCACGATGATGTCGGCGCAGTGCTTCAGACCGTAAGTTCCTTCTTCGCAAACAGTTTTATCGTCCGGCCAGTCTTGACCGAGCAGCAGGCATGCTCCTGCTCGGCCTCGCGCCCGATGGCGTGCGCGACGGCGAGGGCGCCGTCCGCGGGGAAGGCGATGCCGTCGAGGCCGGCCATGACCGCGTACGCGTCGGTGACGCGGCG
>DASUFD010000055.1:0-3011 GCA_036274735.1 Burkholderiales bacterium | reverse complement strand
CACGAAGGCGCTGATGCCGCGCTTGCCGGCGCCCTTGTCGGTGACCGCGAAGACGATCGCGATCGCCGCGTTCTTGCCGGAGGTGATGAACTGCTTGACGCCGTTGAGGAGGTAATGGCCGTCCTTGCGCTCTGCGCGCGTGGTAATGGCGGCGGCGTCCGAGCCCGCGTGCGGCTCGGTGAGCGCGAACGCTGCGAGAAGTCTCCCTTCGGCAAGCGGACGAAGAAAGCGTTCCTTCAGCGCATCGCTGCCGAAACCGTGGAGGATGCCGGCGACCAGGTTGTTGACCGAGACGATGGTCGCGGTGGCGCAGTCGCCCGCGGCAATTTCCTCGC
Organism: Burkholderiales bacterium; assembly: GCA_036274735.1. Lineage (GTDB taxonomy): Bacteria > Pseudomonadota > Gammaproteobacteria > Burkholderiales > SG8-39 > SCGC-AG-212-J23. The sequence continues at coordinate 2,676 of DASUFD010000055.1, read as the reverse complement.
AGGCGATTGCGAGCGCGGTGTAGTCGAGCCCGGCGCCGTTCCATTGCTCGGGGATGGCGACACCGTAGAGACCCATCGCGCCGAGTCCCGCGAGCGCCTTGCGCGGAAACTCCTTCTCGCGGTCCCAGCGCGCGGCGTTGGGCGCAAGCTCGCTCTGCGCGAAGCGGCGCACCGTGTCGCGGATCTCTTCGTGGACCATCAGCTCGGGCGCACGTAGGTGAGGGTATGGTGCGTGAAGAGCCCGGCCTCCTTGCCGTGGCACTGCGCCGTGCCGTAGATGCTGCGCCTCCCGAACTTCAGGATCTTCGCCGTGCAGTACACGTGCTCGCCCTTCGCCGGGGCGAGGAACGCGGTGTCGAGCTGCGAGGTGAGCGCGTCGCCTTCCATCCCGAGCCGCGCCTTGATCGCGAGCCACATCGCGCAGTCGGCCGCTGCCATCAGCGCAGGCCCGTTGATGATCCCGCCCGGCCGCTCGAGCTCCGCGCGATGCGGCAGCTCGATCGTGCATTCGTCGTTCGCCACGGTCACGACCCGGAAGCCCCAGGGACGGAGGAAGGACGAATGGTCGAGCAGCTCTTGCAGCCTTTCCTTCACTAGGCGAGCTCGATCGCCATCGCGGTCGCCTCGCCGCCGCCGATGCACAGGGTCGCCACGCCGCGCTTCAGGCCGTACTTGCGCAGCGCGCCGATGAGCGTCACCACGATGCGCGCGCCGGAAGCGCCGATCGGATGCCCGAGCGCGCAGGCGCCGCCGTGCACGTTCACCTTGTCGTGGGGCAGGCCGTGCTCCTTCATCGCCGCCAGCGTGACGACCGCGAAAGCCTCGTTGATCTCGTAGAGGTCGACGTCGCTCGCCTTCCAGCCCGTCCTTTCGAAGAGCTTCCGCATCGCGCCGACCGGCGCCGTGGTGAACCAGCCGGGCTCCTGCGCGTGCGTGCTCTGGCCGACGACGGTCGCGAGTGGCGCGAGGCCGCGCTTTTCCGCCGTCGAGCGGCGCATCATCACGAGCGCGGCGGCACCGTCGGAGATCGAGCTCGAGTTGGCCGCGGTCACCGTCCCGTCCTTGCGGAAGGCGGGCTTCAGGCTCGGGATCTTCTCGAGATTCGCCTTGAAGGGCTGCTCGTCGTTCTCGACGAACTTCTCTTCCTTGCCCGCCTTGATAGCGAGCGGAGTGAGCTCCCAGGCGAACCAGCCTTCGCGGTTCGCCTTCTGCGCGCGGGTGAGCGAGGCAATGGCGAAGTTGTCCTGCTCGGACCTCGAAAAGGCGTACTTCTGCGCGCAGTCCTCGGCGAACGTGCCCATCAGGCGCCCCTTGTCGTACGCGTCTTCCAGGCCGTCGTAGAACATGTGGTCGAGCACCTGCCCGTGGCCCATGCGCATGCCGGCGCGCGCCTTGGGCAGCAAGTACGGCGCGTTGGTCATCGATTCCATGCCGCCCGCGACGATGATTTCAGCGCTATTAGAAAGAACGCTATCGTGCGCGATCATCGCCGCCTTCATCCCGGAGCCGCACATCTTGTTCACGGTGGTGCAGCCCGCGGCGAGCGGCAGCCCGGCGCCGAGGGACGCCTGGCGCGCGGGCGCCTGTCCCTGGCCCGCCGGCAGCACGCAGCCCATGATGACTTCCTGCACGTCTTCGGGACGAAGCTTCGCGCGCTCTACTGCGGCGCGAATGGCGGCTGCGCCGAGCTCGGGCGCGCTGAAGCCCTTCAGCTCGCCCTGGAACGCGCCCATCGGCGTGCGTGCGGCGGAAACGATGACGATCGGATCGGATGGCATAGTCACTCCTTTAGCAGCGAGGCGCTGTTTCTCAACGATTGGATAAGTTCCTGCTCGAGTTGCGAGATGAGCTCCGCTGCCGGGAGCGCGCGCGAGAGCGGCGCCGCCTGCCCGGCCCAGAGGGCGACGAAGTCGGCCTTGCCGGCCTGCGCGGATGCGGCGCGCAGCGAGCGGGTGAGGCCGTTCTGCGCCGGAAAGGCGAGCTGGGGTGAATCGGCCATCTCGCGGATGAAGCGGTTGACGATGCCGCGTGCGGGCTTCCCCGAGAACTTCTCGGTAAGCGCCGTCTCGTCCTCGCTCAGCTTGAGGAGAAGCTCCTTGTGCACCTGCGGCGCGCCGCTTTCGGGGCAAGGAAGGAACGCCGTGCCGAGCTGGGCCGCCTGTGCGCCGAGCGCGAGCGCCGCTGCGATGCCGGCGCCATCCATGATGCCGCCCGCCGCGACCACCGGAATTTTCACCGCGCGCACGACGAGCCGCGTGAGCGCCAGCGTTCCGGTGAGCGACTGGTAGGGATCGCGCAGATAGCTGCCGCGGTGGCCCCCCGCCTCGCCGCCCTGCGCGATGACGAAATCGAAGCCCGCCGCTTCCAGGGCTTTTGCTTCGGCGACGCAGTTGGCGCTGCCGCCGACCATGATGCCCTTGCTCTTGAACCGCCCGACCTCCTCGCGGTCGAGGCCGCCGAGGTGCACGGTGAACACCGCCGGGCGGATTTCCTCGATGGCGCGGAACTGCGCCTCGAGATTCGGCGCGTAGGGGGCCTTCACGGGCTCGGGCGCGGGCAATCCCAGCTCGCGGTAGTAGCGCGCAACTGCTTCCATGGCCGGCCTTTGCGATTCGGCGGCAATGGGCGAGGGCTGCGGCGAGACGAAGAGATTGGCGCCAAAGGCCCGATCGGTTT
>DASUFD010000054.1:0-68836 GCA_036274735.1 Burkholderiales bacterium | reverse complement strand
TCGTTGCCCATCTGCAGCTTGTGCACGGCGTTCGGACTGATGTTGAGCGTGATCTCGCCGCCCTTCACGTACTCGGGCGGGACCTGGGTGCGCGAGTCGACCTTCACCGCCAGGTGCGGCGTGTAGCCGTTGTCCACGCACCACTCGAAGAGCGCGCGCAGGACGTACGGCTTGGTCGGAATCTCCTTCATTACTTGCGCATCACCTTCTCGGACGGCGTCAGGGCCTCGATGAAGGCCGGGCGCGAGAAGATGCGCTCGGCGTACTTCATGAGCGGCGCCGCGCTCTTGCCGAGCTTGATGCCGTAGTGGTCGAGGCGCCAGAGGAGCGGCGCGATCGCCACGTCGAGCATGGTGAATTCGTCGCCGAGCATGTACTTGGTCTTGGTGAAGACCGGCGCGAGCTCGATCAGCCGGTCGGTGACATGCTGACGCGAACGCTCGACCTGCTTCTCCTTGCCCGACTCGAGCGAGTCGATCTGCGAGAAGAGCTCGACTTCCATGTTGAAGAGCATCAACCGCGCGCGCGCGCGCATCACGGGGTCGGCCGGCATGAGCTGCGGGTGCGGGAAGCGCTCGTCGATGTACTCGTTGATGATGTTCGACTCGTACAGGATCAGGTCGCGCTCGACGAGCACCGGCAGGCGGTTGTAGGGGTTCATCACCGCGATGTCCTCGGGCTTGTTGTACAGATCGACGTCGATGACCTGAAAGTCCATGCCCTTTTCGTAGAGCACGAAGCGGCAGCGATGGCTGAATGGGCAGGTGGTGCCCGAATAGAGTTGCATCATGGCGGGGTCGGGGAGGCGGGGACGCGCGAGCGCGCGCTTACTTCACGTCCTTCCAGTATTCCTTCTTCAGAAGATAGGCAAAGATGAAGAGCACGCCGAGGACGAACAGCACGACGATGCCGATCGGCCGGCGATGCACCGCGGCCGGCTCCCCGGCGTACACCAGAAAGTTCACCAGGTCGCGCACCGTAGCGTCGTACTCCGCGGCGCTCTGCGTCCCGGGGGTGAGCTGGACCCAGCGGTACTGTACCGCGTGGTGGCCGCCCTCCTCGACCGGCACCGTTTCGAGCCGGCGCTGGCCCTGCAGCGTCCACAGGGCGTGCGGCATCGCCACGTTGGGAAACACGGCGTTGTTCCAGCCCGTCGCGCTCTTCGGGTCGCGGTAGAAGGTGCGCAGGTAGGTATAGAGCCAGTCCGCGCCGCGCGAGCGCGCAACCACCGAAAGATCCGGCGGCGCGACGCCGAACCAAGCCTTCGCCGCCTTCGCCGGGAAGCCGTTCTCGATCGGCGCGCCGATCTTCTCGGCGGTGAACATGAGGTTGTCCTCGATCTGCGCGTCGGTCAGGTCGAGCGCGCGCAGCGAGCTGTAGCGCATGAAATGCATGCCGTGGCAGCCTAGGCAGTAGTTGACGTAGGTGCGGGCGCCGGCCTGGAGGCTGACGATGTCGCGCACGTCGTTAGGCGAGGGATCGAGCCGATAGCCTTCCTCGGCGGCAAGAGCGACGAGCGGCGCGACGAGCAGTGCGAGAAGAAGGTGTTTCATGCGTGGTAGGTCACCCGCTGCGGCACCGGCTTCACCTTGTCGCGCGCCGTGTACCAGGGCATGAGGAAGAAGAAGAGGAAGTAGACGATGGTGCAGAGGCGCGCCACCCAGGTCGCGATGTCGCGCGTGTCGAGGAAAAACGCGTCGAAGGTGAACTGCCCCCACACGGTGGTCGGCTCGGTGCCGAGGTAGCCGAGGATCAGGAACACGACGACGAAGAGCGCGAGCGCGGTCTTGAAGTTCGGTCCCCGGTAGCGGATGGACTTCACGGGGGAGCGATCGAGCCACGGCAGGAAGAAGAAGATCACCACGGCAACGCCCATCGCCACCACGCCGGGGAACTGCGAATGGAAGAGCGGCGGCACCGCGCGCAGGATCGAGTAGTAGGGCGTGAAGTACCAGACCGGGGCGATGTGCGGCGGCGTCTTCAGCGGGTCGGCCGGGATGAAGTTGTTGGCCTCCAGGAAATAGCCGCCCATCTCCGGGGTGAAGAACATGACGAAGCAGAAGATGGCGAGGAATACCACCGCCCCGACCAGATCCTTCACGGTGTAGTAGGGGTGAAAGGGGATCGCGTCGAGATAGTGGCCGTCGGGCCCTTTCAGCTTCTTCGCGTCGACGCCGTCCGGATTGTTCGAGCCCACGTCGTGCAGCGCGAGCAGGTGCGCAACGACCAGGCCGAGCAGCACCAGCGGAAGCGCGATGACGTGCAAAGCGAAGAACCGGTTCAGGGTCGCGTCCGAGATGACATAGTCGCCGCGGATCCACAGCGCGAGGTCGGGGCCGATGAAGGGAACGGCGCCGAAGAGGTTGACGATCACCTGCGCGCCCCAGTACGACATCTGGCCCCAGGGCAGCAGGTAGCCGAAGAACGCCTCGCCCATCAGGGTGAGGTAGATCAGCATGCCGAAGATCCACACCAGCTCGCGCGGCTCCTTGTGCGAGCCGTAGAGCAGCGCGCGGAACATGTGCAGGTAGACGACGATGAAGAAGGCCGAGGCGCCGGTGGAATGGATGTAGCGGATGATCCAGCCGCCCGGCACGTCGCGCATGATGTACTCGACGGAGCCGAAGGCGAGGTTGGCGTCCGGCTTGTAGTTCATGGTGAGAAAGATGCCGGACACGATCTGCACGACCAGCACCAGCAGCGCGAGCGAGCCGAAGAAGTACCAGAAGTTGAAGTTCTTCGGCGCGTAGTACTCCGCGGCATGCTTGCGCCATTCCGCGCCGAGCGTCGGCATCCGCGTATCGATCCACTTCCACAGCCCGACAGCCATCTGCCTACGCTCCCTTCGTTTTTTCGTCTTCGCCGATCACCACCGTCGAGTCCGAGAGGAAGGTGTACGGCGGTACCTCGAGGTTGGTCGGCGCCGGCGAGCCCTTGATCACGCGGCCGGCGAAGTCGAACTTGGAGCCGTGGCAGGGGCAGTAGAAGCCGCCGTGCCAGTCGGCGCCCATCTCCGCCTTCGCAGAGGCGGGCATCTCTTTCGGCGAGCAGCCGAGGTGCGTGCACACACCGATCAGCACCAGCACGTCCGGCTTGATCGAGCGATATTCGTTCTTCGCGTACTCGGGCTGCTGCGGAACCTCCGACTTCGGATCCGACACGATCGGATCGTCGGCCTTCACGCCCTGCAGCATTTCCGGCGTGCGCTTGAGCACCCACACCGGCTTGCCGCGCCATTCGAAAATGCCGAGCTCGCCCGGCGCGAGCTTGGAGATGTCGACCTCGACCGGTGCACCGGCGGCGCGTGCCCGTTCGGAAGGCCACAAGCTCACGACGAATGGGACGGCCGCTCCCACCGCCGCCGCCCCGCCGACGACCGAGGTCGCCATCACCAGGTTGCGTCGCGTCTTGTTGAGCTTCGGATCGAATTTATCGTGCTCGTTCATGGAGATGGCGCGGTTATGGAAAGCTGCAAAAGCCGGCGATTTTAGCGGCGCGCCTTCGCGTTGTCCACGATTGTTGCTCTAAGAGCTTAGATTTCAAGGAGTTTTTTGTATACTGCGCTACTTCCTCATGAAGCGCCTCTGGCTGATCTTCTCGCAGGCGACAACGGCAGCGGTCGCCGCGCTGTTCGTCGTGTCGACCTTCCATCCCGAATGGCTGGCCGCCGTGCGGCGCGCGCCCGCCCCGACTGCGCACGCGCCGGCGACAGTCGCGCGAGTCGCCTTGGTCACGCCGGCCGCGAGCTCATACAACGATGCGGTGCGCCGCGCCACCCCTTCGGTGGTCAACATCTTCACTTCCAAGGAAGTCCACGCCGAGCGCCATCCCCTGCTCAACGATCCGCTCTTCCGGCGCTTCTTCGGCGAGCAGATTCCCGACGACGCGCAGCGCTCGGCGAGCCTCGGCTCGGGGGTGATCGTCACCGCGGGCGGCTACGTGCTCACCAACAACCATGTCGTCGAAGCGGCCGACGAGATCGAGGTCGCGCTCGCCGACGGCCGCAAGGTGCTCGCCCGCGTGGTGGGCAACGATCCGGAAACCGACCTTGCCGTGCTGCGCATCGACGGCGGCGAGCTGCCGGCCATCAGCTTCGGCTCCTCCGATGCACTGCGGGTCGGCGATGTCGTGCTCGCGATCGGCAACCCCTTCGGCGTCGGCCAGACGGTGACGAGCGGCATCGTATCGGCACTGGGACGTACGGGCCTCGGCATCAACACCTTCGAGAACTTCATCCAGACCGACGCGGCGATCAATCCGGGCAATTCGGGCGGCGCGCTGATCGACGCCGCGGGCAACCTCGTCGGCATCAACACCGCGATCTTTTCCCGCTCGGGCGGCTCGATCGGCATCGGCTTCGCCATCCCGGTTTCTACGGCGAAGATGGTGCTCGAGCAGATCGTCAAGACCGGCAGCGTGACGCGGGGCTGGATCGGCGTGGAGGTGGACGAGGTCACGCCCCAGCTCGCCGAATCGTTCGGCTTTGACGGCGTGCGCGGTGCGCTCATCCGCGGTGTGCTGCGCGGCGGCCCGGCGGACAAGGCCGGCGTCAAGCCGGGCGACATCCTGATCGAAGTCCAGGGCAAGCCCGTCGCGGACCCGCCCGGCATGCTCAACCTTATCGCCGCGCTCTCGCCGGGGCAGCCGGCGAAGCTGCGACTCAAGCGTCAGGGCAAGGCAGTCGAGGCTAACATCACCGTAGGGCGGCGTCCCAAGCCGCAGGCTCGCGCCGAATAGCAATCTTCAGAGGGGACACGATGAAACTCATTCAGGGGGCCGTGGCGCTTGCGCTGGCGGCGGGGAGCGCGCTCGCGCAGGGGCAAGACATCCGCATCGCGCACGTCTACGGCAAGACCGGCCCGCTCGAGGCGTACGCCAAGCAGAGCCATACCGGCTTGATGATGGGCCTCGAATACCTTACCGGCGGCAAGATGCAGATCGACGGCCGCAAGCTGGTGGTGCTCGAGAAGGACACGCAGAACAAGCCGGACGTGGGCAAGGCGGAGCTCGCCGCCGCGTTCGGCGACGACAAGGTGGACATCGCGGTCGGCCCGGTGAACTCGGGCGTCGCAGTGGCGATGCTGCCCGTGGCCGAGGAGTACAAGAAGATACTGGTCGTCGAGCCGGCGGTCGCGGATTCGATCACCGGCGACAAGTGGAACCGCTACATCTTTCGCACCGCGCGCAACTCGACGCAGGACGCGGTCGCCGGCGCGGCGGCGCTGCCCGCGAACGCCTCGATCGCCACGCTGGCCCAGGACTACGCGTTCGGCCGCGACGGCGTGAAGGCGTTCAAGGATGCGCTTTCGGCCGTCGGCTCCAAGGCGAAGATCGTGCACGAGGAATACGCGCCGCAGCAGACGACCGATTTCACCGCGCCGGCGCAGCGGCTCTTCGAGGCGCTGAAGGACAAGCCCGGCCGCAAGGTGATCGTCGTGATCTGGGCGGGCGCGCATCCGATGGCCAAGCTCATGGACCTCAAGCCCGAGCGCTTCGGCATCGAGGTCGCGCCGGGCGGCAACATCCTGCCGGTGATGAAAGGCTGGAAGAACTTCGCCGGCACCGAGGGCGCGATCTACTACTACTACGGCTTCCCCAAGAACAAGATGAACGACTGGCTGGTGAAGGAGCACGAGAAGCGCTACGGCCAGCCGCCCGATTTCTTCACCGCGGGCGGCTTTGCGGCGGCGAGCGCCGTGGTGAGTGCAATCCGCAAGGCCGGCGGCACCGACACGGAGAAGCTGATCAAGACCATGGAGGGCATGTCCTTCGACACGCCGAAGGGCACCATGACCTTCCGCAAGGAAGACCACCAGGCGCTGCAGCCGATGTACCACTTCCGCATCAAGAAGAACCAGAAGAGCGAGTGGGATCTGCTCGAGCTGGTGCGCGAGATTCCCGCCTCGCAGCTGCCCATACCGATCCGCAACAAGTAGGACGGCGGGGTGGAGCACCCCGTCCTCGAGACGCACGACCTGACCGTCCGCTTCGGCGGACACGTGGCCGTCGACCGGGTGAGCTGCGCCTTCCGTGCCGGCACACTGACCGCGATCGTCGGCCCGAACGGCGCCGGCAAGACCACCTACTTCAACCTGATCTCCGGACAGCTGCGCGCGACGAGCGGCCGCGTTTCCCTCTACGGAGAGGACCTCACCGCGCTTAGCGCGCCCCAGCGGGCGCGACGGGGCATCGGCCGCGCCTTCCAGCTGACCAGCCTTTTCCCGCGGCTCACGGTCCTCGAGAACGTGCGTCTCGCGGTGCAGTCGCGCGCCGGGCGCGGCCGCGACCTCTGGTCGACGTGGGGCCGCCACGTGGAGCTCGTCGAGAAGGCCGAGCACTATCTCGAGCGCGTCGGCCTCGCCGAGCGGCGCGACGCGCAGGCCGCGACGCTGCCGCACGGCGATCAGCGCAAGCTTGAGGTAGCCATCCTGCTCGCCCTCGAGCCCGACGTGTTCATGTTCGACGAGCCGACGGCCGGGATGAGCATCGATGAGGTGCCCGTCATCCTCGACTTGATTCAGGAGCTGCAGGCGGGAAAAGACAAGACCATTCTGCTGGTCGAGCACAAGATGGACGTGGTGCGCTCGCTCGCCGACCGCATCATCGTGCTGCACCAGGGCGAGCTGGTGGCCGACGGCGATCCGGCCGAGGTGATCGCCTCGCCGGTCGTGCAGGAGGCGTACCTCGGGGTAAGCAGCCGTGGCTGAGACGCTGCTGTCCCTCGCCGGCGTCAACACGCACATCGGCCAGTACCACATCCTGCAGGGCGTGGACTTCTCCGTCGCGCGCGGCTCGCTCACCATGCTCCTCGGCCGTAACGGCGCGGGCAAGACGACCTGCCTGCGCACCATCATGGGCCTGTGGCGCGCCTCTGCGGGCCGCATAACGTACGGCAGTGCCGAGCTGCAGAAGCTCGAGACGCCCGCCATCGCCCGGCTGGGCATCGCCTACGTGCCCGAGAACATGGGCATCTTCGCCGGCCTCACGGTGCGCGAGAACCTCCTGCTCGCGGCACGCGACGGGGCGCCCGACACGCAACGGCTGCAATGGATCTTCGCGTTGTTCCCGGCGCTCGAGAAATTCTGGGACAGCGCGGCGGGAAATCTCTCGGGCGGACAGAAGCAGATGCTGGCCATCGCCCGCGCCATCGTCGAGCCGAGGCAGCTGCTGCTCGTCGATGAGCCCACCAAGGGCCTCGCGCCGGCGATCGTCGCCGGCATGATCGAGGCGTTTCGCGAGCTGAAGCGCACGCAGACCACGATGCTCGTGGTCGAGCAGAACTTCGCCTTCGCGCGCGTGCTCGGCGACGCCTGCGTGGTCATGGACTCCGGGCGCATCGTGCATTCGGGGTCCATGGCAGCGCTCGCCGCCGACACCGCTCTGCAGACCCGCCTGCTCGGCCTGTCGATGGCCGCGCACCAATGAATCGCCACCTTCCTCTCATGCTGGTGCCGGCCCTCGCGGCGCTAGCGCTGCCCTTGGTCGGCAGCCTGCCCACCTGGGTGACGCTCACCGTGGCCGGCCTCGCCATGGGGATGATGATCTTCATGATGGCCTCCGGCCTGACCCTGGTGTTCGGCCTGATGGACGTCCTCAACTTCGCGCACGGCATCTTCATCTCGTTCGGCGCCTACGGGGCGGCAACGGTGCTCACGCGCATGACCAAGGCCATGCAGGCCGACTCGCTCGCCTCGGACCTCTCGGCCATGCTGCCCGCCGTGGCCGCGGCGATCGCGCTCGCCGCGGCCCTCGGCTGGTTCTTCGAGCGGGTGCTGGTGCGCCCGGTGTACGGCGATCACCTCAGGCAGATCCTCATCACCATGGGCGGCCTCATCGTCTTCGAGCAGATGATCCACGTCGTCTGGGGCCCCGACATCATTCCCCTGCCCCGTCCCGGCGCGATCACCGGCTCGTTCATCCTCGGCGAGGCGGCGATCGAGCGCTACCGGGTGGCGGCCGTGGTGGTCGGCGCCCTGGTATTCGCGGCGCTGTGGTGGCTGCTCAGCCGCACCCGGATAGGCCTCCTGGTGCGCGCCGGCGTCGAGAACCGCGAGATGGTCGAGTCGCTCGGCTACCGCATCCGCCGGCTCTTCGTCGCGGTGTTCGTCGCCGGCTCCGGGCTGGCTGGCCTCGGCGGCGCGATGTGGGCGATGTACCAGGAGCAGGTCACGCCGCAGATGGGCATGCAAGTGCTGGTGCTGATATTCATCGTCGTCATCATCGGCGGGCTCGGCTCGGTCGGCGGCTGCTTCGTCGGTGCGATGCTCGCCGGCCTGCTCGCCAACTACACCGGCTACCTCGTGCCGAAGCTTGCGCTCGGCTCGAACCTCCTGCTCATGGTGGTGGTGCTGCTGTGGCGGCCGCGCGGGCTCTATCCGGTGGCCCGCGCATGATCGGACTCCTTTCGGGCGACCCGCCGCGCAGCCGCGTCCTCGCAGCGCTGCTCGCACTGCTGCTCCTCGGCCTGCTCGCCGCGCCGTTCGTTTTCCCCGGCACGCGCTCGCTCAACGTCGCGGCCAAGGTCGCAGTGTTCGTGCTCCTCGTCGCGAGCTACGACCTGCTGCTCGGCTACACCGGCATCGTCTCCTTTGCGCACACGATGTTCTTCGGCATTGGCGGCTACGGGGTGGGCATCGCCATGACGGCGCTCGGTTCCGGCTGGGGAAGCCTGCTCCTCGGCATTGCGCTCGCGCTGCTCCTCAGCGTCGCCCTGGCGCTCGCGATCGGGCTGCTCTCGCTGCGTGTGCGCGCCATCTTCTTCGCCATGGTCACGCTGGCGGTCGCGGCCTTCTTCCAGATTCTCGCCTCGCAGCTTTCCGCGTTCACCGGCGGCGAGGACGGACTGTCGTTCCGCACGCCCGGGCTGCTGCGCGAGCGCCTCGTCGCTTACTACGTGGTGCTCGCCGTCGCGCTGCTGCTCTTTCTCGGCCTGCTCCGCGTGGTGAATTCGCCCTTCGGACGCGTGCTGCAGGCCATCCGCGAGAACGAGTTCCGCGCCGAGGCGCTCGGCTACCGTCTCGTGCACTACCGTACCGTCGCGAACTGCCTGGCGGCGCTCGGCGCCGCCGCCGCCGGCGTCCTTTATGCGCTCTGGCTGCGCTACACCGGCCCGCAAACCACGCTCTCGTTCGACATCATGGTCGACATCCTGCTGATGGTCGTGATCGGCGGCATGGGGACGATGTACGGTGCGGCGCTAGGTGCGGCGCTCTTCGTCGTCGCGCAGAACTACCTTCAGGACCTGATGAAGCTCGCCGCCGGCGGCCTGCAAGGGCTGCCGCTCCTGCCGAGCCTCCTGCATCCGGACCGCTGGCTGCTGTGGCTCGGCGTGCTCTTCATACTATGCGTCTACTACTTTCCGACCGGCATCGTCGGCCGGCTGCGACGATGACGAGCTCGAACTATCTGGTATGCGAAGGCCGCGAGATTCACTTCACCGAGTGGGGCGCGGGCAACGGCGCGGCCGTGATCGCCTGGCACGGTCTCGCGCGCACCGGACGCGACATGGACGACATCGCAGCGGCGCTGGCCGACCGCTACCGCGTGATCTGCCCGGATACGATCGGTCGCGGCCTTTCGCAGTGGAGTCCGCAGCCGGAGCGCGAATACTGCCTCGAGTTCTATGGCCGGCTCGCCGTCTCGCTCGCCGACCAGCTCGGGCTCGGCAGCTTCCACTGGCTCGGCACGTCGATGGGCGGGGCGCTCGGTATCCGCCTCGCCGCCGGAGCGCTCAAGGACCGCATCCGCCGCCTGGTGCTGAACGACATTGGCCCCGAGCTCGCCGCGCCGGCTGTGCAGCGCATCCGCACCTATGCCGGCAACCCGCCGCAATTCGAGCGCATGAGCGAGCTCGAGCAGTACTTTCGCACCGTCTATCGCCCCTACGGGAAGCTGAGCGACGCGCAGTGGCGCCGCCTTGCCGAGACCTCGGCGCGACGCACGGCGGAGGGCCGACTCACGCCGCATTACGACCCGAAGATGGTGCTGCAGTTCGAGCACTATCCTCGCGACTATGACCAGTGGCAGGCGTACGATGCGGTCCGCCCCAACGCTATGCCTGAGAGGCGAGAGCTCCGACCTGCTGCTGCCCGAGGTGGCCGAGGCGATGGGGCAACGCGGCCCGCGCGCCACGCTCGTTACGGTCGCCGGCTGCGGTCACGCCCCGGCGCTGAACGTGCCGGAGCAGTTCGCGCTCGTGCGGCGATTTTTCGACGAGGCCTAGGGGCTCTCGGCGGGCTCGCTCTGCGGCACCTCGACGGGGCGCCTCGCGACAAAGCGCGCGACGAAGAGCCCGGCCTCGTAGAGCACGCACATCGGCAGCGCGAGCATGAACTGCGAGAGCACGTCGGGCGGCGTGACCACCGCCGCGATGACGAAGGCGCCGACGATCACGTAGGGGCGCGCCTCGCGCAGCTTCTCGACGCTGACCAGTCCCATGCGCACCAGCACGATCACCACGATCGGGATCTCGAAGGTGAGGCCGAAGGCAAGGAACATGGTGATGACGAAGCTGAAGTAGGCCTCGATGTCCGGCGCCGGCGTGATCGACTTGGGTGCGAAGTTGTGGATGAAGGTGAAGACCTTGCGGAACACCAAGAAGTAGCAGAAGGCGACGCCGAGCAGAAACAGCACCGTGCTCGCCATCACCAGCGGCGCCGCGAGGCGCTTCTCGTGCTCGTAGAGGCCGGGCGCGACGAACGCCCAAGCTTGGTACAGCACGTAGGGCAGCGCGACCATGAACGCAGCGAGGGCCGTGACCTTGACTGGCACCATGAACGGCGTGATCACTCCTGTGGCGATCATGTGCGCGCCCTCGGGGAGCGCGCTCATCAGCGGCGCAGCGAGGATGTCGTAAATCGTGCCCGAGCCGGGCCAGATGAAGAGCACGACGAAGAGCACGAGCACCGAGGCCACCGCGCGCACCAGGCGCTGGCGCAGCTCGACGAGGTGCGAGATGAAGCTTTCCGAGTCGCTCATGCCGGCTTTTGCTCTTCGGCGGGCTTCTCAGCCTCCTTGGCGTTGCCCGCTTCCTGCCTTTCAGCGGGCCTTTCCGCTTGCAGAGACTTGTTCAGGTCGTCGGCGGTCTTGCGCAGCTCCGTGTCGACGGCCCCCTGCATCTCGCTCGCCGCCTGCTGCATCGAGTCGCGCATCTTGCGCAGCTCGTCGAGCTCGATCTCCCGGTTGATGTCCGCCTTGACGTCGGCGACGTAGCGCTGCAGCCGGCCGGCGAGGTGGCCGACGGTGCGCGCCACGCGCGGCAGCTTCTCCGGCCCGATGACGATCAGCGCCACCACGCCGATCACCAGCAGCTCCGAGAATCCGATGTCGAACATGCGCTGGAGACTAAAAAGGCGCCCGCGGGCGCCTTGCCGGAAGCACGGCTGCGTCAGGCCTTGTGCTCGGTCTTGCCGCGCACCTCGCCCTCGACCGTCTTGCCGGTGACCTGCGGATTCTCGGTCGGCCGTTCGGCCGTGCCCTCGCGCATGCCGTCCTTGAAGCCGCGCACCGCGCCGCCGAGGTCGGTGCCGATGTTGCGCAGCTTCTTCGTGCCGAAGATCAGCATCACGATCACCAGAACGATCAGCCAATGCCAAATGCTGAGCGAGCCCATGTTCCTTCTCCTGAACCTTGCTTAAGTCCGCCTCGAGAGCATCGGCCCGAGAGGATCGGGCCCGCCGAGGACGTGCAGGTGGACATGATACACCTCCTGATGCCCCACTCGGCCGTTGTTCATGATGGCGCGAAATCCGTCGCCCGCGCCCGCCTCGCGCGCCAGGCGGCCCGCGATACCGAGCATGCGGCCGAACGCCGCCTGGTGCCCGGGCTGCGCGTCGTACAGCGTCGCTATGTGGGCCTTGGGGATGATCAGGAAGTGCACCGGCGCCTGGGGCCGAATGTCGTGAAAAGCGAGCACTTCCGCATCTTCATAAAGCTTCTTCGCCGGAATCTGCCCGAGCGCGATCTTGCAGAAGAGACAGTTCGGGTCGTTCACTTTCCGCCCTTGCGCATTTATTTCCTGCCCTCGCGCATTTATTTCCTTCGCGCCTTCTCGTCGACCCCGGAGATGCCTTCGCGCCGGTGCATTTCCGCGAGCACGTCCCCGGGCCCCAGGCCGTGCTTGGCGAGCACGATCATCGAGTGGAACCACAGGTCCGCCGTCTCGCGCACCAGGTGGAGGCGATCGCCGCCTTTCGCGGCCAGCACCGTCTCGGTCGCCTCCTCGCCGATTTTCTTAAGCAGGGCATCCTCCGGGCCGCTGATCAGCCCGGCCACATAGGAGCTCTGCGGGTCGGCGCGCTTGCGCTCCTCGATCGTCGCGGCAATGCGCTCCAGCGTCTCGTAAAGTCCTGGCTTCATTTCTTGTCCCTTCGATAGATGAGCGAGGGATCCTTCAGTACCGCATCGGTCGCCACCCAGCGCCCGTTCTCGAGACGGCGGAAGAAGCAGCTTTCGCGCCCGGTATGGCAGGCGATGCCGCCCGTCTGCTCCACCTTCAGCAGGACCGCATCGGCATCGCAGTCCAGGCGCAGCTCGCGAACGCGCTGCACATGGCCCGACTCCTCTCCCTTGTGCCACAACTTCTGCCGGGAGCGCGACCAGTACACCGCCTCGCCGCGCGCCACCGTCTCACGGAGCGCCTCGCGGTTCATCCACGCGAGCGTGAGGACGCGGCCGCTCGCCGCGTCCTGCGCCACTGCGGCAATCAGCCCGTGCTCGTTCCAGGGCACCTCATCGAGCCAATCCTCGCTCAAAGGCGCACCTCGATGCCGCGATCGCGCATGTCCTGCTTCGCCTGGCGCACAGTGAAGTCGCCGAAGTGGAAGACGCTCGCGGCGAGCACGGCGTCGGCCTCGCCTTGCAGGACGCCCTGCGCAAGATGCTCGATCCGGCCGACGCCGCCGGATGCGATCACCGGAATGCCTACGGCGCGCGAGACCGCCCGCGTGAGCTCGACGTCGAAGCCCTCGCGCGTGCCGTCGCGGTCCATCGAGGTGAGCAGGATCTCGCCTGCGCCCGCATCCTCCATGCGCCGCGCCCAGGCCACCGCGTCGAGGCCGGTAGCCCGGCGGCCGCCGTGCGTGTACACCTGCCAGCGCTCGCCGTCGCGCTTCGCGTCGATCGCCACCACGATGCACTGGTTGCCGACGATCTGCGAAGCCTGCGCGACGAGCTCCGGCGACTGCACCGCGGCGGTGTTGATCGAAACCTTGTCGGCCCCGGCATTGAGCAGCCGGCGTACGTCCTCGACCTTGCGCACGCCGCCGCCCACGGTGAGCGGTATGAACACGCGCGCGGCCACCGCCTCGATGACGTGCAGCAAGATATCTCGCTCGTCGGAGCTCGCCGTGATGTCGAGGAAGCAGAGCTCGTCGGCACCCTCGCCGTCATAGCGCGCAGCGATCTCCACCGGGTCGCCCGCGTCGCGCAGGTTGACGAAGTTCACGCCCTTCACTACCCGCCCGGCGGTGACGTCGAGGCAGGGAATGACTCTCTTCGCGAGAGGCATCCCTATCCTTTGCCGAGCGCCTTGTCGGCGGCGGCCTGCGCAGCTTTGAGGTCGAGCTTGCCTTCGTAAAGCGCGCGTCCGGCGATCGTACCGATGACGCCTTCGGGCACGAGCTGACGGCAGATCGCCTCCACGTCGGCGAGGCTGCTCAGGCCGCCGGAGGCGATGATCGGAGCCTTGGTGGACTTCGCGAGGCGCAGCGTCGCCTCGATGTTGACGCCTCCCATCATGCCGTCGCGACCGATGTCGGTATAGACGAGCGCTTCGATCCCGTAGTCCTCGAACTTCTTCGCGAGATCGACCACGTCGTGCCCGGTGAGCTTCGACCACCCCTCGACGGCCACCTTGCCGTCCTTCGCGTCGAGGCCGGCGATGACGTGGCCGGGGAAGGCATAGCAGGCGTCGGAGAGGAAGCCCGGGTTCTTCACCGCGGCGGTGCCCACGACGATGTAGGTGACCCCGGCATCGAGATAGCTCTCGATCGTATCGAGGTCGCGAATGCCGCCGCCGACCTGGATCGCCATGTTGTCGCCGACGCCGGCGATTATGTCGCGGATGACTTTTTCGTTCTTCGGCCGCCCGGCGACGGCGCCGTTCAGGTCGACGATGTGCAGGCGCTTCGCGCCCTGCGCCGCCCAGTGCTTGGCCATCGCCACCGGGTTGTCGGAGAAAACGGTGGCGCTGTCCATCTTGCCCTGCTGCAAGCGCACGCAGCGGCCATCTTTGAGGTCGATCGCGGGGATGATCAGCACGGCAGTGGAGCGGCCGTCACGCTCGGGAGAAAATCAGGGACGCCAGCGTACGAAGTTGGAGAGTAGTTGCAGGCCGGCGGTCTGGCTCTTTTCGGGATGAAACTGTACCGCAAAAATGTTATCCCGCGCGACGGCGCAGGTAAAGGGCGTGCCATAGATGCAGCGCGCGGCGACGACCGACGCATCGCGCGGCGCGGGATAGTAGCTGTGCACGAAATAGAAGCGGCTTCGATCGCCGATGCCGGCCCACAGGGCGTGCGCTCGTTCCTGGATCACCTCGTTCCAGCCCATGTGCGGAATCTTCAGGCCGCGCGCAGCAAAGCGCGGCACTTCGCCCCCGAGCAGCGCCAGCGCCGGCGTATCGCCCTCCTCGCCGCGCTCGAACAGCATCTGCAGGCCGAGGCAGATGCCGAGGTAGGGCTTGGCGCGCAGCGCCTCGAGAACCGCCTCGCGCGCGCCGCTCTGGGCCAGCCGCCGCATGCAGTCGGGGAGCGCCCCCTGTCCGGGCACCACCACGCGGTCGGCGGCGCGGATCGCTTGCGGATCGGCGGTCACCCGCACCTCGGCCTCGGGCGCAACATGCTCCAGTGCCTTGGACACCGAGCGCAGGTTGCCCATGCCGTAGTCAACGACGGCAATCTTCAACTTCACTTTGGAGAGCGCCTGCCTTTGAGTTACAAGGTCCCTTTGGTCGACGGGACGGTGCCCTGGGCACGCGGATCGGACTCCACGGCCATGCGCAACGCGCGGCCGAACGCCTTGAAGACCGTCTCGCACTGGTGGTGCGCATTGTCGCCGCGCAGGTTGTCGATGTGCAGCGTCACCTGCGCATGGTTGACGAACCCCTGGAAGAACTCGTGCACGAGGTCGACGTCGAACTCGCCGATTAGCGCACGCGTGTACCGGACGTGGTACTCGAGCCCAGGCCGGCCGGACAGGTCGACGACGACGCGCGACAGCGCCTCGTCGAGCGGCACATACGCATGGCCGAAGCGCCGCACGCCCGACTTGTCGCCGAGCGCGCGCGCGAAGGCCTGGCCGAGGGTGATGCCGATGTCCTCGACGGTGTGGTGCGCGTCGATGTGCAGGTCGCCCTTGGCGTCGATCTCGAGGTCGAGCATGCCGTGCCGCGCCACCTGGTCCAGCATGTGCTCAAGGAAGGGCAGGCCGGTCGCGAGGCGCGCACTGCCACGCCCGTCGAGGTCGAGCGCGACGCGGATCTGTGTTTCCTTGGTGTTGCGCGCGACTTCGGCGTTACGCATCGGCGAGCGCTTCCTTCATGGCGGAAAGCAGTATACGGTTTTCCTCCGGCGTACCGACCGTGACCCGCAGGCAGCCGGCGAGGCCGGGATGCAGGTTCTTCACGAGCACACCCTGCGCGCGCAACCGCTCGAAGGTGCGCAGCGCATCGCGCACGCGCACCAGCAGGAAGTTCGCCTGAGAGGGGAAAACGCGCAGTCCCGGCAGCGCGGCGAGCGCGTCGGCGAGCGCCGTGCGCTCGGCGCGAATGCGCGCCGCCTGCGCCTCGAGCACGTCGAGGTGCTCGAGCACGAAGGCGGCCGTCGCCTGCGTGAGCACGTTCACGTTGTAGACCTGGCGCACCTTGTTCAGTTGCTCGAGCCACGCGCGCGGCCCGGCGAGGTAGCCGAGGCGGATGCCGGCCAGGCCAACCTTCGATAGCGTGCGCAGCACGAGCATGTTGGGGAACTCGCCGAGTCGCGGCAGGAAGCTCGCCCGCGCGAAGACGTGATAGGCCTCGTCGACGACGACCAGCCCTTCCGCGGCGCGAACGATCGCCGCAACGTCCTCGGAAGGATAGAGGACGCCGGTCGGATTGTTCGGATAGGCGAGGAAGATCAGCGCCGGGCGCACCTCGCGCAGCGCGGCGATGAAGGCGTCCCGGTCGAGCGAAAAATCCTCGCGCAGCGGCACCGGCACCGGCCGCATGCCGCCGAGAGCGGCGTTCATCGCATACATGACGAACGTCGGCGACGGGAACATCATCGCCGCGCCGGGACGCGCGAGCGCAAGGGTCAGCACCTGGATCAGGTCGTCCGAGCCGTTGCCGAGGAGGACGTCCATGCCCGGCGGCACGCCCATGCGCCGCGCGATCAGCTCGCGCAGAGCGCGCGGATTCGGCTCGGGATAGCGATTGAGCTCGAGCGCCGCCAGCCGCTCGCCGAGCTCCCGCCGCAGCTCCGCCGGCAAGGGATACGGGTTCTCCATCGCGTCGAGCTTCACCATGCCGGTCGCCTCGGGGACGTGATAAGCCGACATGGCGAGCACTTCGGGTCGCACCAGCTTTTCCGGGGTCACGATTCGAACCTCAGCTTCGCCGAGCGCGCATGCGCATCCAGGCCTTCCTCCACGGCGAGCGTCGCGGCGACGCGCCCGAGGCGCTCCGCGCCCGCGCGCGAGACCTCGATGACGCTGGTGCGCTTCTGGAAGTCGTAGACGCCGAGCGGCGAGGAGAAGCGCGCCGTGCCGGCGGTCGGCAGCACGTGGTTCGGCCCGGCGCAGTAGTCGCCGATCGCCTCCGAGCTCCAGCGGCCGAGAAAGATCGCGCCCGCATTGTGCAGGTGCGGCAGCCATTGCTGCGGGTCGCGTACCGCGAGCTCGAGATGCTCCGGCGCGACGCGATCGGCGAGGGCGCAGGCCTCGGCGAGGTCGCGCGTCTCGATGAGCGCGCCGCGCCGGGCGAGCGAACGCTCGATGATCTCGCGGCGCGGCATCTCGCCGAGCGCACGCTCGATCGCTGCCGCGATCGCGTCGAGGTGGGAGCGCTCGGGCGAGAGCACGATGGCCTGCGCCTGCTCGTCGTGCTCGGCCTGGGAGAAGAGATCCATCGCCACCCATTCGGCGGGCGTCCCGGAATCGCAAATGACGAGGATCTCCGATGGGCCGGCCACCATGTCGATGCCGACCTGGCCGAACACCTGGCGCTTGGCCTCGGCGACATAGGCGTTGCCGGGACCGACGATCTTGTCGACGCGCGCAAGCGAGGCGGTGCCGAAGGCGAGCGCGGCCACGGCCTGCGCGCCGCCGATCGAAACGATGCGGTCCACCCCGGCCAGCGCCGCTGCGGCGAGCACCATGGGGCCTGGATTGGGGCTCGCCATGACGAGGTCGCGCACGCCGGCGACTTTCGCCGGCGCCGCGTTCATGAGCACCGTCGACGGGTACGCGGCCTTGCCGCCGGGAACGTAGAGCCCGACGCGCGCGAGTGGCGTCACGCGTTGGCCGAGCCGTGTGCCGTCGCTCTCGGCATAGTCCCACGACTTCTGCAGCTGCCGCTCGTGGAACGCGCGGATGCGCTCGAGCGCGTGGCGCAACGCGCGTGCCGGCGCCGGCGCGAGCGCTTCGAGCGCTTGCCGCGCGCGCTCGAGGGGCACCTCCAGCGCGGCGACCGTGGCCGCGCGCGCGCCGTCGAAGCGGCGGCTGTACTCGAGCAGCGCCTCGTCGCCGCGCCGGCGCACCGCGTCGAGGATCTCGGCGACCGCGGCCTGCAGCGCCGCGTCCTGCGCCGCCTCGTAGCGCGTCAGCACCTCGAGCTCGTCATCGAAGCGCTCGTCGCGAGTCGTCAGGCGGCGCAGCTTCATCGCCGCGCCGCCCCGGCGAAGGCGTCGATGAGCGGCTGCAGCGCGTCGCGCTTGGTCTTCAGCGCCGCCTGATTCACGATCAGCCGAGACGACACCGGCATCACTTCCTCCACTTCGACGAGGCCGTTCTCTCGCAGCGTACGGCCGGTCGAGACGAGGTCGACGATCGCGTCCGCGAGTCCGGTGAGCGGCGCAAGCTCCATCGAGCCGTAGAGCCGAATAAGGTCGACGTGCACGCCCTTGGCGGCGAAGTGCTCGCGCGTGGTGTTGACGTACTTGGTGGCGACGCGCAGGCGCGCGCCCTGCCGTACTGCGGCCGCGTAGTCGAAGCCGCGTCGCACTGCGACCATCATCCGGC
Organism: Burkholderiales bacterium; assembly: GCA_036274735.1. Lineage (GTDB taxonomy): Bacteria > Pseudomonadota > Gammaproteobacteria > Burkholderiales > SG8-39 > SCGC-AG-212-J23. The sequence goes on along the minus strand of DASUFD010000054.1, from coordinate 50,620 downwards.
AGACGGCAATGCGCAGGTCGATCGGCTGGTAGAGGCCGGCGCCGCCATGCTCGGCGAGCACGTCGCGCCCCGCGATACCGAGGTCGGCCGCGCCGTACTGCACGTACGTGGGCGTGTCGGAGGCGCGAACCACGATCAGACGCACGTCGCGCCTTTGCGTGGCGATAACCAGCCGGCGCGAGCGCTCCGGGTCTTCGCTAGGGCGCAGACCGGCGCGTACGAGCAGGGGCGCGGTCTCCTCGAAGATCCGCCCCTTCGATAAAGCAATGCTTATGCTCGCCATCGGCCATGTCCGGTGCTCGGCTTCCCTCTGACAGGGGCGCCAATTCTACCGGACCCGCGTCACCTGCGCGCCGAGCGCGCCGAGCTTCTTCTCGAGCGCCTCGTAGCCGCGGTCCAGATGGTAGATCCGATGCACGACGGTCTCGCCCTCGGCGGCAAGGCCGGCGATCACCAAGCCCGCCGAGGCGCGCAGGTCGGTCGCCATCACCGCCGCGCCCTGGAGCCGGTCAACGCCGCGCACGACGGCCGAGTTGCCTTGGATCGCGATGTCCGCGCCGAGGCGCTGCAGCTCGAGCGCATGCATGAAGCGGTTTTCGAAAATGGTCTCGGTAATGACGGCGGTGCCGCGCGCGACGCACGCGAGCGCCATGAACTGCGCCTGCATGTCGGTGGCGAAGCCGGGATAGGGCGCGGTCCGCACGCTCACGGCGCTCGGCCGCGCGCCCATCTCCAGCTCGATCGCGTCGCCCTTTACGGCGATGCGCGCGCCCGCTTCGCGCAACTTGCCGAGAGAGGCGTCGAGACAGCCGGCGGCGGCGCCGAGAAGGCGAATGCGTCCGCCCGCCGCAGCCGCGGCCGCGAGATAGGTGCCCGCCTCGATGCGGTCGGGCATCACGCGATGCGCCGCGCCGCCGAGCGAGCTCACCCCTTCGACGCGGATCACGTCGCTTCCCGCGCCTTCGATCTTCGCGCCCATGGCCTCAAGGCAGCGCGCGAGGTCCACCACCTCGGGCTCGCGCGCGGCGTTCTCGAGCAGCGTCGTGCCTTCGGCGAGCGCGGCTGCCATCATCAGGTTCTCGGTGCCGGTGACGGTGACGAGATCCATGACGATGCGTGCACCGCGGAGGCGGCGCGCCGTCGCGTGCATATAGCCGTGCTCGATCGAGAGCGTCGCGCCCATCGCTTGCAGGCCCTTGAGGTGCTGATCGACCGGGCGCTGGCCGATCGCGCAGCCGCCCGGCAACGACACCTGCGCGCGGCCGCAGCGCGCGAGGAGCGGCCCGAGGACGAGCACCGAGGCGCGCATCGTGCGAACCAGCTCGTAGGAGGCCATCGGCGAGGCGATCTCCCGCGCCTGCAGCGCGATCTCGCCCTCGCCCCGCTCGACCGAGACGCCCATCTGCGCGAGCAGCTTCGCCATCGTCGCGACGTCCATGAGGCGCGGCACGTTGGCAATGCGCAGGCGCTCGGCGGTGAGAAGCGCCGCGCACATGATCGGCAGCGCGGCATTCTTCGCTCCCGAGACGTGCACCTCGCCCTCCAGCGGCCGCCCGCCGCGGATGCGCAGCTTATCCACCCGGGCGCCGCTCCTCGGGCCCGCTGGAACGCCATTCCTCGGGTGTGAGGGTACGCATCGAGAGCGCGTGGATCTCCTCGCGCATGCGCTCGCCGAGCGCGGCGTAGACGAGCTGATGGCGCTGCACGCGGCTCTTGCCGACGAACTGGCGGGAGACGACCAGCGCCTGGAAATGCTGCCCGTCGCCGACGACGTCGACGTGGTCGCACTCGAGCGCCGCGGCGATGCCCTGCTGGATGCTTTGTGGATCGACCATGGGTGGCAACTCGGCGGGTGCGATGGCTTTCAGGCGGCGATTGGGATCAGCTCGTCCACGCCATAGAGGCGGGCGATGGTGCGCAGCGATTCGGGCAGGCGCGCGAACTCGAGCTCGTGGCCGCGCGCCTTCGCCTCCCGGAGCCAGGCGAGGAGCAGCGCGAGCGCCGCCGAGTCCATCTCGTTCACTTCGCCGAGGTCGACTGTGCGCACCCCTTCGTCGATGTGCCGGCGTCCTTCCTCGAGGAGCGCCGCCACGTTGCCCAGCGTCACTGCGCCGGAGAGCACCATGCGGCCCGATTCGCGGCGGATCACGGTTTCTTCGCCGCCGCATCCAGCGAGCGGTTCTTCTTCTCGAGGTCGGCGATCAAGCCGTCGATGCCGGAGGCGCGCACCAAGCGCGCGAACTCCGTCCGGTAGTTGGCGACCAGGCTCACGCCGCCCACCATGACGTCGTACGCCTTCCAGCCCGCCGCCGTCTTCTCCATGCCGTAGTCGATGGCCACCGGCTGGGCGCCCGGCTGCAGCACGCGCACCTGCACCACCACATCGGTGTCGGTCGGCTTGGCACGCAGCGGCCGGAACTCGAACTGCTGATCACCGTACGCGGCAAGCGCGCTCGCGTAGGTGCGCACGAGCAGGGTCTTGAATTCCTCGGTGAGTCGCGCCTTTTGCTCGGGGCTTGCCTTGCGCCAGTTCTGGCCGAGGGCGAGGGCGGTCATCGAGGCGAAGTTGAAGTTCGGCAGGACCTTGGCCTCGATCAAGGCGATCAGCTTGACCCGGTCGCCGCCGCGCAGGTCCTTGTCCTTGGCGATCAGGTCGACCACCTCGAGCGTGACCTGCTTCACCAGTACGTCCGGCCCCGCACTCTCCTCGGCGGGCGCACCGAGCGGCAGGCCGAGGCAGAGGAGCAGCAGTGCGCTAACGAGTCGTCTTATCGTCGTCTTCATCCTCGAGCTCCAGTTCGCGCGGCGGGTGCCCGTCGTAGACCAGGCTGCGGCGCCGCTGCAGATAGGCATCGCGCTGGAAAGTGTACTTGTCGAGCGCGGCCTGTTCCAGGATGCGGCTCGCCTCGAGCAAATCGGTGCGGGTCTGCGTGAAGCGCAGCCCATACGCCAGGTACTGCACGTTGCGCGGCCGCACCTCGGTGAGCGGGTCGGCGTAGATGTTCCCGACGAAACCGACGCCGTCGCGCACGTCGCTCGAGCCGAAAAAAGGCAGCACCAGATAAGGCCCTGTGCCGATGCCCCAGCGGCCGAAGGTCTGGCCGAAGTCCTCGTCGTGCTTCTCCAGGCCCATCTGCGAGGCGACATCGTGGATACCGAAGAGGCCCACGGTGCTGTTGAAGACGAAGCGCATCCAATCGAGGAAGCCGTCTTCGAGCTTGCCTTGCAGGATATTGTTCACGCCGATCATCGGATCCGCGATGTTGGCGAAGAAATTGCGCACGCGATCGCGCACGCCGCCGGGCACGATTCGGCGATAGCCCTCGGCCACCGGCCGGGCGACCGCGTTGTCCACGGTGTCGTTGAACTTGTACACGGCGCGGTTCCACGGCTCGAGCGGGTCGCGTGGGTCCCGGTCGGCGCCGCTCGCGCAGGCGCCCAGCGTGGCCAGCGCGGCCAGCGCGACGAGCCCATACCTCACTTCGTGGCGTCCTTCTCGCCCTTCGGCGTCTCCTTGCCTTCGGCCGCCTTGTTGAACAGGAACTGGCTGATCAGGTTCTCGAGGACGACCGCCGACTGCGTGAGGCGCAGCCGGTCGCCGTTCTTCAGCATGACCCCGTCGCCGCCCGCCTCCAGGCCGATGTACTGCTCGCCGAGGATGCCGGAAGTGAGGATCTTGGCCGTGGTATCGCGCGGGAACGGATACGCGGTGTCGATGTTCATCGAGACGATCGCCTCGTAGCTCTCGGTGTCGAAGCGGATGTCGGAAACGCGCCCCACCACCACGCCGGCGCTCTTCACCGGCGCGCGCACCTTGAGGCCGCCGATGTTCGCGAACTTGGCGATCACCTCGTAGGTCTGCGCCGTCGAAAAGCTGGTCAGGTTGCCGACCTTGAGGGCGAGGAAGAGCAGCCCCGCCATGCCCGCGACCACGAACATGCCGACCCAGAGATCGATGGTCGAGCGATTCATCTGCCGTTGCCTCCCGTGAACATGAGTGCCGTGAGCATGAAGTCGAGCGCGAGGATGGCGAGCGAGGACGTCACCACCGTGCGTGTCGTCGCGCGCGACACGCCCTCGGCCGTCGGCGGTGCGTCGTAGCCCTCGAACACCGCGATCCAGGTCACTGCGACCCCGAATACCAAGCTCTTGATGACGCCGTTGAGAATGTCCTGGCGCACGTCGACCGCCGCCTGCATCTGCGACCAGAACGCGCCCGCGTCCACGCCGATCAGCTGCACGCCGACGAGATAGCCGCCGAAGATACCCATCGCCGAGAACAGCGCCGCGAGCAGCGGCAGCGAGATCACCCCGCCCCAGAAACGCGGCGCCACCACTCGGGCGATCGGGTCGACGGCCATCATCTCCATCGCCGAGAGCTGCTCGGTGGCCTTCATCAGGCCGATCTCGGCGGTGATCGCCGAGCCGGCGCGGCTGGCGAAGAGCAGGCCGGCGACTACCGGTCCCAGCTCGCGGACCAGCGACAGCGCCACGAGGATCCCGAGCGCCTCGGAAGAACCGTAGCGTTGCAGGGTTTCATAGCCCTGCAGCCCGAGCACCATGCCGACGAACAGCCCCGAAACGACGATGATGACCAGCGAGAGCACGCCCGCGAAGTAGATCTCGGCGATCGTCAGCTGGAAGCGGCGCAGCGCCGTGCCGGAATGCAGCACGAGGTAGCTGAGGAACCGGCTGGCGAAGCCGAGGCGCAGCACGGCCGAGGTCACGGTGGCGCCGACGCGCTCGAGGCGGGCGCGGAGGTCGGCGAGGCGCATTCAGCTGACCGCGAGGTCCGCGGCGTAGTCCGATGCCGGGTAGTGGAAGGGCACCGGGCCCTCCGAGCTACCGTTCACGAACTGGTTGACGAACGGCTCGCGGCTCCTGCGGATGTCCTGCGGCGCGCCCTCGGCAATGACCCGTCCGGCCGCCATGAAGTAAACGTAGTCCACGACGCCGAGCGCCTCCTGGACGTCGTGCGTGACGATGATCGACGTGGCGCCTAGCGAATCGTTGAGGTTGCGGATCAGGCGCACGATCACGCCGAAGGAGATGGGGTCGAGCCCGGTGAAGGGCTCGTCGTAGAGGATGAGCTGGGGGTCGAGCGCGATCGAGCGGGCGAGCGCCACGCGCCGCGCCATCCCGCCGGAGAGCTCGTTCGGCGTCAGGTGCGCCGCACCGCGCAGGCCCACGGCATTCAGCTTCATCATGACCAGGTCGTGCAGCAGCTCGTCCGGCAGCTGCGCGTGCTCGCGCAGCGGAAAGGCGACGTTCTCGAAGACAGACATGTCGGTGAACAGGGCGCCGAACTGGAAGAGCATGCCCATCTTGCGGCGCATCGCGTAGAGGGCGTCGCGGCCGAGCGTTCCGGTCGGGGCGCCAAGCACGCGCGCCTCGCCGCCGGTGGGGCGCAGCGCGCCCATGATGATGCGCAGCGTCGTGGTCTTGCCGCAACCCGACTGGCCCATGATGCCGACCACGCTGCCGCGGCGGATCGACATGTTGATGTCGCGCAGCACCGGTTGCGCGGGATCGTAGGCGAACGAAACGCCGCGGAGTTCCACGATGGCGTCCGCGGACTTGGCGACGATGGCCTCCGCGCTCGTGGAATGAGCGGATTGCTGCACGGCGTAATATTACCGCGCATGAGGGAGGACGCTTTCGCGCCTGCCGTGCGTGTGCGCAGTCTCGTCAAGCGCTACGCGCGGCTGCTCGCGCTCGATTCGATCGATTTGGACGTCGCGCGCGGCGCGGCCTTCGGCCTCGTCGGGGCGAACGGCGCGGGCAAGACCACCCTGATTCGCTGCCTGCTCGATCTCGTCACGCCCGACGCCGGCACGATCGAGGTCTTCGGCACGGCGGCGACGCTCGCGCGCGCTCGCGAGCGCCTCGCCTACCTTCCCGAGCGCTTCATGCCGCCGCACTACCTGCGCGGCGGCGAATTCCTGCGCGCCATGCTGGCGCTCATGGGCGAGCCTTACCGCCCCGAGATGGCGAGCGCCTCGTGCGCCGAGCTCGACCTCGACCCCGGGTCGCTCACGCGTCCGGTGCGCGCGCTCTCCAAGGGGATGATGCAGAAGCTGGGGCTCGTCGCCTGTTTTCTCGCCCGCCGGGAGCTGATCGTGCTCGACGAGCCGATGAGCGGCCTTGACCCCCTCGCGCGAGTCGCGGTGAAATCGGTGCTCCGTCGGCTGGCCGGCGAGGGGCGAACGCTCCTCTTCACCTCGCACGTGCTGGCCGACGTCGAAGAGCTGTGCTCGTCGATCGCGGTGCTGCACCGCGGCCGCCTGCGCTTCCATGGCGCACCGGGCGCGCTGTGCGCTCACACCGGCGAAGCCGGCCTGGAGCGCGCCTTTATGAGCTGCATCCGTGACGAGCATGCTGACGAACGGCGCGCGCGCGCCTGAACCCGGCGCGCACCCGGCGCGCCCCGCGCTGCTCGTGGTCGACGACGACCGCCTGATCACCGATACCCTGGCGTTCGCCCTCGGCGGCGACTACGAGGTGTACACCTGCGACTCGCGGGCGGCGGCCATCGCGCGGGTGCGCACGCTCGCCGCGCCGCCACCGCTCGCGCTCGTCGACCTCGGCCTGCCCCCGGCGCCGCATTCCCCGGAGGAGGGCTTCCAACTCATCGCCGACCTGCTCGCGCATGCGCCGGCAATGAAGATTTTCGTCCTCTCGGGGCAAAACGAAGCCGCCAACGCCCGCCACGCGCGCGCGCTCGGCGCCTGGGAGTTCGTCGCCAAGCCCGCCGACCCGGCGCTGCTGAGACGACTTTTCGCGCGCGCGCTCGCGATCCCGGCCGCCGAGGAGACCGATCTCGTGGGCGCGAGCCCGGCCCTCGCCCGGCTGAAGAACCAGATCGCGCAGTTCGCCGGCTCGCCGTACCCGGTGCTCATCGAAGGGGAGTCGGGCAGCGGCAAGGAGCTCACCGCCGCAAGTCTGCACCGGCTCTCGCCGCGCGCCGCGCGCCCCTATCTGACGCTCAACTGTGCGGCCATTTCGCCGACGCTGGTCGAGGCGACGCTATTCGGCTATGTGAAGGGCGCCTTCACCGGCGCGGCGGCGAACAAGCCGGGCTACTTCGAGGACGCGCAGGACGGGACGCTGCTGCTCGACGAGATCGGCGAGCTGCCGCTCGAGCTGCAGGCGAAACTCCTACGCGTGCTGGAAAACGGCGAGTACCAGCGCGTCGGCGAGACGCAGCGGCGCCTCGCTCGCTGCCGCGTGTTCGCCGCGACCAATCGTGACCTGCGCCGCGACGTGAAGAACGGCGCGTTCCGCGCCGATCTTTATCACCGGCTTTCGGTGTTCACGCTCAGCGTTCCGCCCCTGCGCGAAATGGAGGGCGATAACGTCGTTCTGCTCGAGCGTTTTCGCCGCTTCTACGCCGAGCGCTCCGGCGTGCAGCCCTTCGAGCTCGACCCTGCGGCGCTCGCCTGCTGGTCGCGCTACGACTTTCCCGGAAACGTGCGCGAGCTGCGCAACGTCGTCATCCGACTCACCGCCAAGTATCCGGGGCAGCGCCTCTCGAGCGCCGAGCTCGAGCCGGAGCTCGATCTCGATGCCTCCCTCGCCGCTTCCCAGGCCAGTGGCATTGCCGAGCAGGCGCAGCGCCAACTCGGGCGCGGCGGCGCGTTCAATCTGGACGAGACGCTCAAGGCCTGGGAGCGAGGCTACATCGAGGCCGCGCTGCGACTTACGCGCGGCAACGTGAGCCAAGCGGCACGCCTGCTCGGGCTCAACCGCACCACGCTCTACAGCCGTATGAACTGGGAACCCGGGGAGAAGAAGTAGCGTGGCTCTCTACCTCGATCACTTTGGCCTCTCCGAGGCGCCGTTCCGGATCACGCCGCACACCGACTTCTTCTTCGAAGGTGCGGAACGGGGCACGATGCTGGAAGCGCTTACTTACGCCTTGCTGCACGAGGAGGGGATAGTCAAGGTATCGGGCGAGGTGGGCAGCGGTAAGACAATGCTCTGCCGCATGCTGATGGAGCGCCTGCCGGAGCATGTCGAGACGATCTATCTCGCCACGCCTTCGCTCGCCGCAGACGAGATCCTGCACGCCATCGCGGACGACCTCGACCTCGTGCTGCCCGAGCGGCGCACCGCGGCGCTGCGCAAGCTGCAGGAGCACCTGATCCGCCTCTACGCCGCGGGACGACGGGTCGTTATCCTGATCGACGAAGCCCATGTCATGCCCGAGGACACGCTCGAGCAGGTGCGGCTCCTCTCCAACCTCGAGTCCAATCGCCACAAGCTGCTGCAGATCGTACTGTTCGGGCAGCCCGAGCTCGACGAGACTCTCGCCAAGTCCACCCTGCGCCAGCTTCGCGACCGTATCACGCACGCCTTCCGCATGCGGCCGCTCGCCGCAGCGGAGGTCGCCGGTTACCTCTCCTTTCGTATGCGCGCCGCCGGCTATCGCGGACCGGGGATATTCTCGCCGCGCGCCGCCAAGCGCATCGCCCGTGCCTCCGCAGGCCTGACGCGGCGCATCAACATCCTTGCCGACAAGGCGTTGCTCGCCGCCTACACGCAGAATACTCACGCAATCACCGATCGCCACGCCAAGGTGGCGATCGCCGATTCCGAGTTCGCTTCCGTCGGACGCCGACGCTCTCGTCTCGGCAGCTACCTTGGCGGCGCGCTGCTCGTCGGCCTTTTGCTCGGGGCGGGGCTTGCCTGGTGGTACACCGAGCGATGGAAGAGCGATTCCGCGGCCATTCCCGAGGCGCAGGCGGAGGTGGCAAACTTGCCTCGCCTCGAGGACGCGGCCACCGTCACGGACGAGGACCTCGTGGCGCTCGCCCTCGAGGAGGAGCCGCTGGCGCCGCCGCCGTCGCAGCTCTCCGCGGCACAGCTCGACCGCTTCGACGGCTACGGATCACAGGGCCAGCCCCTGCTCGCCGAGCGCCTCGCTGCCACCCGGGAGCTGCTTGGCCGCGCCCCCGGGGATCATTGCGCGATCCAGCTCTTCACCACCGAGAACTCCGACCCGGCGCGCATTGAGCGCTTTCTCCTGCGAGCGCGCGACATGGTTCCGCTTTCCGGCGTGCACGTGATCCCGGTCGCCCTCGGCTCCGGTCGCTATCGTCTTCACGTTCTGTACGGCGATTTCGCGAGCGGTACGGAAGCAAGCCATGCCGCCAGCTCTCTGCCCCCCAAGTACCAGCGGGAGTTTCACCTGACTTGGCTCAGCTTCGAGGAGATCCGCGGTCAAATGTAATAACCGGAAAAGCTCTGCGCGACAGCGGCTTACCTCACTTTCCTAAGATTCTGGTCGTGCTATCCTCCGACGCGGGAGGCTGTTGCGTTGAAAAAATTGGGGAAGGGGGCGGTGCTGTTCGCTTCGTTGCTTGCCGCTGGTTGCGGGCAGGCGCCATTGAAGCCTTCGCCGAATCACTTGGGTCCAGAGCAACGCGCCTCCACCGCCGGCGCAATTCCGCCACCGGTCCAGATCACGCCGCTGCTTCCCAAGCCGAAGCCGACGGTGCGCCCCGAGACCTACAGCGTGGTCGTCAACAACGTGCGCGTGCAGGAGCTACTGTTCGCCCTCGCCCGCGACGCCAGGCTGCAGATCGACATCGACCCGACCCTCAGCGGCAGTGTCACCCTCAACGCCATCGACCAGACGCTGCCGCAGTTGCTGAGCCGCATCGCCCGCCAGGTCGACATGCGGTACCGGATTGACGGCGACACGCTCATCATCACGCGCGACACGCCGTACCTGCGCTCCTACAAGATCGACTACTTGAGCGCCTCGCGCAACGTGAAGATGACCTCGACCGCGTCGACCCAGTTCGGCACGAGCACCACGCAAACGGCCGGGCCCACCGCCACGGGCGCGATCTCGACGATCGATCTGGTCTCCCAGAACAACCTCTGGGACTCGATCGTGCAAAACGTGAAGGACATTTTGCGTGATACCGACAAGGTCCTTCCGGCGCCGGCGCAGGCCTCCGTCGCCGCGCCTGGCGTGGCGCCCGGCGCTGTCCCCGCGCTCCCGGCCGTCGCTCCTGGCCAGCCGCCGCAGGCGCAAACCGCCGGCCTCGCCGGGCCGATATATCAGGAGGCGGCGTCGGTCATCGCGAACCGCGAGACCGGCGTGCTGTTCGTTCGCGCCACCGCGCGGCAGCAGGATAAGGTGCAGGAATTCCTCGATCAGGTCCTCGCGAGCGCCAAGCGCCAGGTGCTGATCGAGGCCACGGTGGCCGAGGTGCAGCTGCGCAACGAGTACCAGCGCGGCATCTCGTGGGAAAGCGTGCGCTCGAGCGGCATATCGATCTCCCAGCCACCGGTCACGCCGACTACCGCGGCGACGCCCGGCTTCAATCCCGCGCCATTCTTCATCCGCTACATCTCCTCGGGCGGAAGTTTTCAGGCGACGCTGCAGATGCTCGAGCAGTTCGGCGACGTGCGCGTGCTCTCCAGCCCCAAGCTCAGCGTGATGAACAACCAGACGGCAATTCTGCGGGTGACGCGCGACATCATCTACTTCACCGTCACGCCCTCGACGCAGTCAGTCACGGTGACCGGCGGAGGTACCGCCGCGCTTCCGGCGACGTTCACTACCACGCCGAATGTGGCGGCGGAGGGCTTCATGATGGCCGTGATGCCGCAGATCAACTCGAGCGATGCCGTGGTGCTGAACGTTCGCCCGACGATCCGGCGGAAGGTGGACGATGCGCTCGACCCGAACCCCGCGCTGCAGGCGAGCAGCGCCAATCCGAATGCGGTGCCGAACCGCATCCCCGTATTCGAGACGCGCGAGTTCGACTCGGTCCTGCGTCTCCAAAGCGGGCAGCTGGGAGTCCTGGCCGGGCTGATGCAGGACATCGCCGAGCGCAACGACGCAGGCATTCCGGGCATCCGCAGCATCCCGATCCTGGGCGATCTGCTCTCCAGCCGAAGCGACCTCAGCCGCAAGAGCGAGCTGGTCATATTCCTGCGCGCCACGGTGATCCACGACCCGAGCCTCGACGGGGACTTCGCCGCTTTCCGGGACAAAGTGCCGGGCGAGGACTTCTTCTCCAAGCCTAACCCCACCCGCGTCGCGCCCCCCATAGGTCCGGGCGGCGAGCCGTTGCGATGAGGAGGCCGCTTTGAGCCTGCTCCTCGAAGCTCTCAAGAAAGCCGAGAAGGCGAAGGAAGAGGCGAAGCGCCGCGCCAACGGCGAGCTGCAGGCGGCGGAGACCAGCCGCACGACGTCGTCGGGGCCCTCACCCGCACCGACGATGGCCGAAAACAAGGGGCTGGTGACCCGCGACAGGCTCCCAGATGTCTCGAGTACACCTCTCGAAATCGTCAACGATGATTTGGCGCCGCCACGCGCTGCTGCGCCGCCCCGCGAGCTCGAACCGGGGACCGAGCCGGCACAGTCTGCCGCGACCTCCTCTCGGCGCGCTGCCGCGACGAACGACGAGGCCGGGCGCTCAGCGGCCAAGAAGGTCTTCGAGGCCAAATTCCGTGAGCCCAACCCGCGCATGCCTTTCTACATCACGCTCAGCGTGCTCGGCCTCTTCGCCGTAGGAACGGTCGTCTACTTCTGGTATCAGCTGCGTCCGCCGGCGCCGCTCGTCAACCTCAATCCTCCGCGCAATACGGCGGAGGCCGCGATTGCCGAGGCGCCGCGCACCCCGTCCACGGCCGCGCCGGCCCCGGCGCCAGCGCGAGAACCGGTCATTCCCGGGCTGCCGGCCAAAACGGACCGCCACGAAACGCCGAGGCCGCCAGCGGCCGCGGCGCCCGTTAAGCGCGAGCTTCGGCAAGCGCCGCGACCACCGGTCGGGACTGCGCCACCGTCGCGGGAAAAACCGCAGATCGCGGCGAAGGCATCGCGGGCGGCCGCGCCGGTCGCCGCTGCTACGACACCGCGCGCTGTCCTCGGCGTCAACCCGAACGTCGAAGCGGGTTATGCGGCCTATCTGGCCGGCGACATGACCAAGGCCCGTAGTGCCTATCTGGATGCGCTGCGCGAGGAGTCTGGCAACCGGGATGCACTGCTCGGTCTCGCAGCGCTCGACGTACGCGACAGACGCCTGGAAGCGGCCGAGGCTCTCTATCTCCGCGTTCTGGAGTCCGACCCGCGAGATGCCGAAGCACAGGCGGCGCTTCTGTCGCTGCGCGCCGGCCGCAGCGACCCGCTCGCCAACGAGAGCCGCGTCAAGTCGCTGCTCGCCGTCGAACCCGGCGCTCACGTGCTCAACTTCGCGCTGGGCAACCAGCTGGCGCTGCAGAACCGCTGGGCGGAAGCGCAGCGGGAGTACATGAAGGCGTACAGCGCGGAGCCCGACAACGCGGATTTCGCCTACAACGTCGCCGTGAGCTTCGACCATCTGCATCAGCCCGAGCTGGCGCTCGACTACTACCACCGGGCGCTCGCGCTTGCCCGCGAGCGGGGCGCGAGCTTCGACCTCGCCGCCGTGCAGGCGCGCGTGGCGCAACTCGGGCGGTGAAACCTATCCCGTGAACTCGCCGTCCAATCCGCAGGCCAAGCGACACCTCGGGCAGATCCTTATCGACCAGGGCATCCTCACCGAGGACCAGCTCCGCATCGCGTTGCTCGAGCAGACGAAGCAACATGTGCCGGTGGGACGGCTGCTGGTGCAGCTCGGCTTCGTATCGGAGGCGACGCTCCGCGATGCGCTCTCGGAGAAGCTCGGCCTGCAGGCCGTCGACCTCGGGCGCATCATCGTCGATCCTTCGGCGCTCAAGCTCGTCCCTCGAGACATGGCGCGCCGCTACCGCGTGTTCCCGGTCGCGCTCGACCGCCAGCAGAAGAAATTCATCGTTGCCCTGGCCGATACCAACAACATCGTCGCCATCGACCAGCTACGGGCGCACCTGAAGGGCGACTACGAAATCGAGCTGCGCATCGCCGGCGATTCCGAGATCGAGCGCGCCATTGAGCACTATTACGGTCACGAGTTCTCCATCGACGGCATCCTCAAGGAGATCGAGACCGGGGAGGTGGACTACACCTCGGTGGCCGAAGGCGACGAGTACTCGCAGCCGGTCGTGCGCCTCATCTCCGCGCTGCTCGCGGACGCCGTCGAGCGCGGCGCTTCCGACATCCACTTCGAGCCCGAGCAGAACTTCCTGCGCATCCGCTACCGAATCGACGGCGTGCTGCGGCAGATCCGCTCGCTGCACAAGACCTATTGGCCCGCGATGGCGGTGCGCCTCAAGGTCATGGCGAAGATGAACATCGCCGAGACGCGCGCGCCCCAGGACGGGCGCATCTCCGCGACCTTGTCCGGCCGCGTCGTGGACTTCCGCGTGGCGAGCCTGCCGACCACGCACGGCGAGAACCTCGTGCTGCGCATACTGGACCGGCAAAAGGGCATCGTGCCGCTCGACAAGCTCGGCCTCGAGGAAGGCCAGCTCGAGCTGCTCAAGCGCATCATCGCCAGGCCGGAAGGCATCATCCTCGTCACCGGGCCGACCGGCAGCGGCAAGACCACCACGCTGTACTCGATCCTGAACCATATCAATTCCGACGGCATCAACATCATGACGCTGGAAGACCCGGTCGAGTACCCGATGACGCTGATCCGCCAGACCTCGGTGGCCGAGACGGCGAAGCTCGACTTCGCGAACGGTATCCGGGCGCTGATGCGCCAGGATCCCGATGCCATCCTGGTGGGCGAGATCCGCGACCGCGAAACCGCGGAAATGGCCTTTCGCGCCGCCATGACCGGCCACCAGGTGTATTCGACGCTGCACACCAACTCCGCGGTCGGCGCCTTCCCGCGCCTGCTTGATATCGGCATCGTTCCCGACATTCTGGCCGGCAATATCATCGGCATTCTCGGCCAGCGCCTGGTGCGCAAGCTCTGCCGGGTCTGCCGCCAGCCCTATGAGCCGGACGCGCGCGAGCGACGCCTGATCGGCGCACCGGAGGGCGAGGCGGTAGCCATCTACCGCGCCGTCGGGTGCGAGCAGTGCGACTACCAGGGCTATCGTGGCCGCCAATCGATCCTCGAGCTGCTGAAGATCGACGGCGGCATCGACGAGCTGGTCGCGCGGCGCGCCACGGCGCGCGAGATTCTCGCCGCCGCGCGCGCCGGTGGCTTCCGTACGCTCGCCGACGACGGGGTGCGCCTGGTGCGCGCGGGCGTCACCGCGCTCGACGAGGTGATGCGCGTGGTCGACCTGACCGACCGCATGGTCTGAGCCCCGGCGCAGGCGCAATGCCGCTTTTCACGTACAAGGCCGTCGACGTCCGGGGCAAAAACGTCGTAGGACGCGTCGAGGCAGTGAACCTGTTCGACCTGGAGCAGCGCCTCGCGCGTATGGACCTCGACCTGATCTCCGGGGCCCCCTCGCGCCAGCGCACCCGGCTGATCGGCGGGCGTGTGGCGCGCCCGGACCTGATCAACTTCTGCTTCCATCTGGAGCAGCTCGCCAGCGCTGGCGTGCCGGTGATCGAAGGCTTGAACGACCTGCGCGAAAGCGTGGAGAACACGCGCTTTCGTGAGGTGGTGTCCGGCCTGGTCGAGTCGATCGAGGGCGGCCGCAACCTGTCGCAAGCGCTCGCCGAGTTCCCGGAGGTGTTCAGCAAGGTGTTCGTCAGCCTGGTGCGCTCGGGCGAGCAGACCGGGCGCCTCCCCGAGGTACTGAAGAGCCTGACCGAAACCCTCAAGTGGGAGGACGAGCTCGCGGCGCAGACCAAGAAGCTGCTGATGTACCCCGCCTTCGTCGGGAGCGTGGTACTCCTGGTGACGTTCTTCCTGATGATCTACCTCGTGCCGCAGATGACCGGGTTCATTCGCAACATGGGCCAGGAGATACCCCTGCAGACGCGCATCCTGATGGCCGTCTCGGACGTGTTCGTCGACTACTGGTGGGCGATCCTCGCCGCCCCGTTCGCCGCATGGTTCGGCGTCAAGTTCGCGGCGCGCCGCAATCCCGCCGTCGAGTACGCGATCGACCACTACAGGATCTCGATGCCGGTCGTCGGCCCGATCCTGCGCAAGATCGTCCTGTCGCGCTTCGCGTCCAGCTTCGCCATGATGTATTCGGCGGGCATCACGGTGCTCGATGCGATCCGCAGCTGTGAGGAGATCGTCGGCAACAAGCCGGTGGAGCAGGCGCTGCGCACCGCGGCGCAGCAGATCGCGGAAGGCAAGAACCTGACCGCAGCCTTCCAGGAGCTGGAGCTCTTCCCGCCGCTGGTGATCCGCATGCTGCGCGTTGGCGAGAACACGGGCGGGCTCGACACCGCGCTGCTCAACGTGAGTTACTTCTACAACCGAGAAGTGAAGGAATCTATCGGCAAGCTGCAAGCGATGATCGAACCCGCGCTGACCGTCGTTCTGGGCGCGATCCTCGGCTGGGTGATGCTCGCCGTGCTCGGCCCGGTCTACGACGCCATCTCCAAGATGAAGTTCTGACATGGGCGCGCGTCACCTCCTCTATTTCACCGCCGACGAGCACTTCCTCTATCGCCGCGCGGGCGGCACCCTCGAGCTCGAGGCCCGCTTCGCCGGCGACGAGGCGGGCCTCGCCGGGTTCCGCACCCACCTGCGCGAGCGCCGCGGCAGCCTGTTCGCCGTCGTCGCCGACTTGGCCGGCGAGGATTTCCACGAAGAGCAGATTCCTTACGTGCGCGGCGCGGACCGCGACGCAGTGTTGGCGCGCCGGCTGGCACAGCGCTACCGGGACACCCGGCTCGCTACCGCGCTCTCCCTCGGTGTGGTCGCCCTCAACGAGCGCCGCAACGAGCGGCTGCTCCTCGCCTCCTTCACCAACACGCAGCAGCTCGCGCCGTGGCTCGATGCGCTGGAGGAAGCCGATGTGCGGCTGGCGGGCGTCTATTCCGTGCCGCTGCTCGGGCCGGCGCTCGCCGCCGCGCTCGGCGCCCGCAATGCCCGCCAGCTCCTCGTCACGATCGATCGCGCCGGCCTGCGGCAGTGCTACATCGACGGCGGACGGCTGCGCTTCGCCCGCTTGGAACGCACCATGGAAATGGCACCCGAGGCGCTCGCGAGGTTCGTGCGCTCAGAAACGCAGCGTCTCGCCCAGTATCTCGTGACGCTGCGCGCCCTGCCGCGCGACAGCGGCCCGGTTCAGGTGCTGGTAGTCGCGCCGGCGCGCCTGCGAGGCGAGTTCGAGCAGGCGCTGGTCTCGGACAGCCGTCTCACGTTCCGCACTCTGGACTATGCGGAGGCGCTGCGCCGCGTGCGGCTGCGCCGCGCGCCGGAAGCGAGCGGCGCGGAAGCGCTGTACCTGCAGCTTGCGGCGCGCAAGCCGCCGCGCGAGCAATTCGCGAGCCAGGACGATCGGAGACGCTACTTCGTCTGGCAGCTGCAGCGTGGCATGGTCGCCGTCGGCGCAGCTGCCTTCATCTTGTGCGCACTGTTCGGCGCGAGCCGTTGGCTGGAAGCGCGCGACATGGGTGAGCAAGCGCGGGCGCAGCTCGCCGAAGCGGACGCAGCGGCGGCCCGCTACCAGCGCATCACCGCCGCCTTCCCGGTGACCGAGACAAGCGCGGACAACCTCAAGGCGACGGTGATCGAGTTCGAGCGCATAGCACAGCGCAACAGCTCGCCTGAAGTCGCCTTCGCGCGAATCTCGCGCGTGCTGGGGAAGTTCCCGCAGGTCGAACTCGATGCGATCCACTGGAGCGTCGGCCGCCCAGGCGCGCCGGCGGGCGCGACGCCGGCCAGGCCGACGCCCGCGCACGGCGGCGGCGGTGACACAGCCGTGCAAATCGAGCTTTCCGGGCGCGTGAACGCGACGCAGCGCAACGACTATCGCGGAATCACCGCCCAGGTTCAGGAGCTCGCGTCGGCGTTCGCCAGCTCGGACTACGAGCTGGTGCACACGCAGCTGCCTTTCGACATCACGTCGGAAGGGACGCTGACCGGAGACATTGGCGCGGCGAGCGACTCGGGGGAAGCGCCGCGCTTTACCATCGTGCTAGCGCGGAGGCTGCCGTGAGGTTCAGCCGCGATGAGCTGAAGCGCTTGCTGCCGGCGCTTGGCCTCGCGCTCGCGGTCACCGCAGGCGGCAGCGTGCTGGTGTGGCTCGCCGGCAACTCGGTGGCCGGTGCCGAGCGGGAGCTTGCCGCGGCCCGCAACGCGCGCCAGCAGAACCTCGAGCGCCTCGCGCGTATCGCCGAGGAGGAGCGCGAGGTGCGCGAGAAGCTCGACGTCTACCAGCGCCTCAGGCAGCTGCACATCCTGGGCGAGGAAGACCGGCTGGAGTGGGCCGACACCATCGCCCGCATCCGCCGGGAGCGCGAGCTTCTCGATCTGCGCTACGTGGTCGACCGGCAGAAGCTGCTCGTATCCGTGCCCGGGAAGCCGGCGAGCATTGACTTCTACTCGAGCACGATGAAGGTCAGCCTGGCGCTGCTGCACGAAGAGGACCTCCTTCGCTTTCTCTCGGACCTGCGCGCCTCGGGCAACGCGTACTATTCCGTGCGCCGCTGCGACGTCGCCCGGGCCGGGCAGACGCCCGCCGGCGCCGCGATGGCGCCGCGGCTCAGCGCGCAATGCGAGATCGACCTCATCACCATCCAAGACCGGGGCGCGAAGCGATGACCCGGATCGCGAGAGCCGCCCTCCTCTCCTTGCTTTTCGCGAGCGGCGTCGCGCAGGCAGCCGACGAGCTCGGCCGCCTGTTCTTCACGCCGTCCGAGCGCGCCGCCCTCGACGCGCGGCGCAAGGCGCGGGTGCCGGACAAGGTTTCCGCGCCGGTGGTCGCCTCGCCCGTCACCCGCATCGACGGCTACGTGAAGCGCTCGCAGGGACCGTCGACGGTTTGGATGAACGGTGAATCGCTCAACGAGGGCGGAAGCCATGGACCGCGTATCGAAACGCGCGGCCCCGACGGGGAGCCGCGTGTCTCGGTGAATGTGGGGGAGCCCGGCAACCGCGTGCGCCTCAAGCCAGGCGAGTCGCTCGACCGCGGCACGGGCGAAGTGCAGGACGTGATCGGCGACGGCGACATCGAGGTCCGCCGGCGAGCGCCATGAGGCTCGCACCTCCGCCGCGCCGTCAGCGCGGCCTGGCGCTCGTGGTGATCCTTGCGGTCCTGGTGATGTTCGCGCTGTACGCTGCCGTGAGTTCGCTTAGCGATGCTTCGGTTCGCGTGAAGCGCGATCAGCGCACCCGAGACGTGCTCCTCCGCGCGAAGGAAGCGCTGATCGGATACGCGGCAAGCGATGTCGTGCGCCCCGGCGAGCTTCCTTGCCCCGATGTGAACGACGACGGCAAGCTCGTCCTCGGAGAGGACATCGTGGGCAGCGCCTGCGCGAGCCTCGTCGGTCGGCTGCCCTGGGCAACTCTGGGCCTTCCCGACCTGCGCGACGACGCAGGCGAGCGGCTCTGGTATGCGTTATCGAACGACTTTCACGCGAACGGCGGCGCGCCGCTCAACAACGAAACCGCCTATCTCCCCGGGAACACCTCGCTCACGATCGCCGGTGCGTCCCCCGCGGCAAACGTGGTGGCCGTCGTGTTTTCCCCGGGCGTCGCTCTAACGCGAGTCGATGCCCTGATCCAGTCTCGCTCGTGCACCGCCGGCAATTGCGACGCGACCGGCAAATGCATCAGTGCGCCGCCGATCGCTACGCCGCGCTGCAACCCGGTCAACTATCTCGACAGCGCCTCGGGCGTCGACAACGCCGACCTCGACGTCAGTTTCGTCGCCGCTGCGCAAAGCACGACCTTCAACGACCGGCTGCTGCCGATCTTCTCCGACGACATCATGTCGATCGTGCAAAGGCGTGCCGGGCGGGAGCTGGCGCAGAAGCTGCGCGAGCACTTCACGCTCTGGCAAAACGCCATGCAAGTAAGCGCGGCGAGCAGGAAGGGCTTCTACCCCTACGCCGCCCCCCTGACGGCGAGCGTCGATCCTTCCGTCCAACAGCCAGGGGCGAACGGAACTACCGCGGGATTGCTCCCTGTCGGCGACCCCGGCGTGGTATGGCAATCCGCTTCGATAGGAGGAGGTTTTTGCCTCGGCGTCGGCACTGCGCAGATTAACTGCACGGCGCTGGTCCTCCTCGGCATCGGCGGGAACGTCACCGGCAGCGTGGCGAAGATCGGCGGCGGCTTCGTCCAACCGCCCGACGGAACGGAAATGACCACAGGAGGGCTAGTGCTGCTGGGCGCGCCCTCGGCGTCGCCGTGGACGCTGAACAGCGGCACCGACACGCTGGACTTCTCGGCGGGCATCTCGTTCCTCGGCACCGGCGTCGTGACGGTGACGGTGCGCGCCCCCAATGTCGTGAGCTCCTGGGTAAATGATTCGACGTACTGGGTCAGCGCCAACCAGTGGTATCAGGACACCTACTATGCCGTATCCGGCGGTTACACGCTCAGCGGCGCAAGTGCCTGCGGCGCCACGCCGCCATGCGTGACGCTGGGGAATACTGCAGCGCCAACCGATGACAAGCGAGCGCTCGTGGTCATGACCGGCCGCAATCTCGCCGGACAACGTGCCCGGCCACCGACGAACACTTCTGGATTCACGGCGAGCGATTACGTCGAGGAACCGGATCCGGCGTCGCTCGTGTTCGCGCGCGACATCCGCTCGCCAAACTACAACGACGACCCAATCGTGGTGCTCCCGTGAGAGCCTCCCGGGTACCCTTCGCGCGCGGCTTCACGCTCATCGAACTGGCAGTCGTGCTCGCCATCATCGCGCTTCTGCTCGGATTCCTGGTGGTACCGCTCGGCACGCAAATGGATCAGCGCCGCAACGCCGATACGGAGCGCCAACTCGACCTCATTCGGGAAGCACTGGTCGGATTCGCGGTGGCCAACGGCCGTCTGCCGTGTCCGGCGACGCCGACCACTGCGAGCACGGTCGCGGGCGCGGGAACCGAGAACAAGCCGGGAGCGAACTGCGCGATCACGGACGGTGTCGTTCCGTGGACCACTTTGGGGCTGCCCGAAACGGATGCTTGGGGACATCGTTTCACTTACACCGTTACGCAGGAATTCGCCAACGACCCGCCCGGCACTCTCTCGACTTTCCTGCTGACCGATAACGGTGGCATCACGGTCAGGGCGTCGAGCGGGGGGGTGACGATCGCGAGCAATGTTCCGGCGGTTGTCGTGTCGCACGGAAAAGACGGCCTCGGAGCATACAACCCGGACGGTACGCAGATCGGGGGTCCGATGGGCGATGAGCTTGAGAATGCGAACGCGGACGTGAACTTCGTAAGCCGCACCAACGCCCCGGACTTCGACGACCTCCTTACGTGGGTCTCGCCCTTTGTCCTGAAGGGGCGCATGGTGGCGGCGAACCGCCTTCCCTAGCTCCTTCGTTCTTGAGGCCCACGCACGCTCAACGCGAAACACACCTGGCCGTCCTCGTTCTTCTCGAGCACCAGCTGGTAGCCCTGGGCTTCGGCCTGCCGCCCTGCCTGGAAGAGCCCGATACCGAGGCCGCTGCGCGAGGCGACCGGCGTACCCATCAACGCGCGCGCGATCTCGTCCGGCACCGCGCTCCCCGTGTCGCACACCGTGAGCGCTGGGGCGCCGCCCCGCTCCGCGATGCGGGCAAGCACCTGCAGCTTCGGTTCGCGAGCGCGCTTGGCGAGCGCGTTGCGGAGAAGGTTGTCGGCCACGCTGTCGAAGAGGGCTCGCGGGAGCTGCAGGCCTTCGCCCAGCGGCGCGGCTGCGAAGTCGACGCCTTCGTCGCGGTACTGCTGGCCGAGCGCATCCCACCACGAGGCTGCCGGCACGACTGTTTCCAACGCGGCCTCGGGTCGCTGCAGGCGCTCGAGCGTCTGCGCGAGGCGCTCGGCGACGAGCGGCAGCTGCCGGCGCAGCAGCGCCTGGGCCTGCGCCGGATCGCGGGGACTGTCGCCGAGGGTCACCGAGCACAGCACGTTCAGCGACTGCAGCAGGTTCTTGATATCGTGCGTCGTGCGCGCGCCGGTCTCGTGCACCGCCTGCAGATAGCTCGCCTCGCGCAGCTTCTCCTCGCGGAGCTTTGCCAGATAGAACTCGCCGAGCAGCTGTCCGAGCAAATGCAGGTGCCATCGCAGCGCGGGGCCGAGCCGGTAGCGCGAATGGATGGAAAGGGCGAGTTCGCTGTTCGCGAATTCCACCGACTGTGCAGTGCGGCTGCCGCGCTCGCCGTGCGCCTCGCCGGCGCGCCAACTGACCCCGGCGACGGACGGCAGCGCCTGGAGCGCGCTCACCGCGTCATCGAGGAAGCGCTGCGGCCGCGCCTCGATCTGCGAAAGCTCGGCGAGCACTTCCAGCCACTTCTCCAACGGCAAACCGATCGAGAAGAGGTAGCGCGCGAAGTAAACACCCAGGCCGCCGCCGCTGCGCGGGTTCCAGGCGAGGCCGACCAGCAGCATCGCGCCGGCGGTCAGGAACACGGTGGCCGTGAGGGCCTGGAGGTAGCTCGTCCCGGCAAGCGTCATGAAGCTGAAGCTGCCCAGCACCACCACGACCAGCAAGAGCATCAGGAACACGCTGTAGAAAAAGTCGATGGCCTGTGCGCTTCCTGGAGCTTCGGCCTCGGCCGGCATGAGCACGATCAGGACGAAAGCGAAGGGCAGCAGGTATTCCGCGGCATGGCGGATCTCGGGGTCGATCTCGCGCCGTGGCGCGATCTCGGGCAGGATGGCGATGGCGAGGAGCGCCAGCAGATAGGCGAGCACGACGAGGTAGCAGCGCCTCTGCCAGCGCGCGTTCTGCTGGTACACCTTGCCGCCGACAAGGCCGGCGATGACGATCACCCAGAACGCGAGCAGCCACCAGTCGAGATGCGCCATCACCGCGACGGCGACCAGGGCGAGAATCGTCCCCTGCACGGCCGAGATGCGTTGCTCGGCGCGTACGAACGGCTGCCAGAGCAGCAGCAGGCCGAGATGGGCGAGCAGCAGGGCGCGCGCCCAGGGGTCCGCAACACCGCGAAACACCGCGACGTGCAAAAGCGCCAGCATGGCGACCACCACCAGGCGCCAGTAGCGCTGGCTGAAGGCCCACGCAAGGTTGGCGAGGCGCGCGAAGCGCGCCTCGTGAAGCACCGCCGGTTGCAAGATCGATTCCCCCGCGGCTAGTCTACAAAGGAACCGATGCCAGCCGCCATTCTCGCCCGCCTTGTCCTGCTCGAAGCGCGGCGCAGCGCGTTGCCTTGGCTGGCCGCCGCGAGCATCGTCGCCGCCCTGATCGTCGCTGCGTTCCTGTCCGGCGTCGCGCTCACCGAAGGCCGCGAGCTGCGCGTCGCAATCGTCGCCGCGCTCCTACGCGCCTGCGCCGTGTTCCTGATAGCCGCTCACGTCGCGGCGAGCGTGCAGCGCGAGATCGACGACCGCGGCCTCGAGCAGATGCTCTCGCTGCCGCACTCACGGGCCGTGCACTACCTCGGCCGGCTGGCCGGATTCGCCGCCTGCGGCGTGCTGCTCGCCGCGCTGTTCGCGCTGCCGCTTGCGCCCTGGACCGCGCCCGCCGCGCTTGCCGCGTGGTCCGTGTCGCTCGCCGCCGAGTGCATGCTGGTAGCCGCCGCCGCGCTCTTTTTCAGCATGACGCTGGCACAGCTCGTTGGCGCGATCTCGGCGACCCTCGGGCTCTATCTGCTCGCCCGCTCGATCTCCGCGATCCAGGCGATCGCCGCCGGGCCGCTCGCCGGCGACTCGCTCGCCGGCCGCCTCGGCCATGGCGCTGTCGATGCGCTCGCCTTCGTGCTGCCCAGGCTCGACGATGCTACGCGAACCGCGTGGCTGCTTTACGGCGCGCCGCCGCCTGCGGTCGCGGCGTGGAGCGTGGGTAGCCTTGTCGCATACGCGCTGCTTCTCAGCGCCGCCGGGCTGGTGGACTTCTACCGGCGCGTGCCGTGAGCCGAGAGCAGCGCCCACCGCGGGCCGTGCCGCCGTGGCTATGGACGCTGCTCGCCGGCGCGGTGGCTGGGCAACTCGCCGTGCATGCGATGGCGCCGACGCACGAGGCGCGCACCAGCGATCTGCCGGCTGCGCCGCGCGCAGCCGCGCTGCGCGTGGCGAGCTTCGGCGAGCCCGAGGCGCTGGCACGCCTCGCCATGCTGTACCTCCAGGCCTTCGACCTTGGCGGCGCCAACACGCTGCCCTACCAGCGGCTCGACTATTCGCGTCTGGTTGCCTGGCTGGAATCCATCGTCGCCCTCGATCCGCACAGCCAATACCCGCTCTTCTGCGCCTCGCGGGTCTATACACAGACCACCGATCCCGCGCGCCTGCGCCTCGTGCTCGACTTCCTCTACCGGGAATTTTTCGCCGATCCGAACCGCCGATGGCCCTGGCTCGCGGAAGCGGCACTGCTCGCCAAGCACGAGCTGAAGGACCTGCCGCTCGCGCGTCGCTACGCCGCCGCCATCGACCGGTACACCACCGCGTCCGACGTCCCTCTGTGGGCAAAGCAGATGGAAGTGTTCATTCTCGAGGACATGGACGAGCTCGAAGCCGCGCGGATCATGCTTGGCGGCCTGCTCGAGAGCGGCCGCATTACAGATCCGGGAGAGGCGCGGCTACTACAGCAGCGTCTCCAAGAGCTGGACCGGCGCTTACACGCACCCACGCGTTAGTACTGTCGAAAATTCGACACGCTCGTCGGTATTCTGACAGTCTTTTCTGAAATATCTTTTCTAACCGTATGTTTCCTGAGCTGTTATGCTTGGCACACGGATTGCTCGGTGAGTGAGCCGGCAGCCAGGGGGAAAGGAAACCATGAGAAAGGCACACGGCTTCACGCTCGTCGAAATCGCGATCGTCCTCGTGATCATCGGACTGCTGCTCGGCGGCATTCTGAAAGGGCAGGAAATGATCACCCAGGCGAAGATCAAGAACGTCATCGCCGACTTCTCCGGCATATCGGCGGCCTACCATGGCTACCAGGATCGCTACCGGGCCATCCCAGGCGATGATCCCAATGCGGCGACGCGGTGGGCGACCGCGCCGGCGGCAACTTCAGGCAACGGCAACGGACAGGTCGCCGGTACCTATAACAGCGCTGCGGCGGCTGACGAATCGCGGCTTTGGTGGGACCACCTGAGGCGCGCGGGATTCGTCGCCGGCAGCGGCACTCAGCAGCCGTTCAACGCGGTGACCGGGATGATCGGCGTGCAAACCGGCGACGCCGCGGCAGCCATCGGGCCGACAATGGGCACGGACGCTGCCGGCGCCGGCGGCTTCTCAGGGCTGATCGTCTGCTCGGCCAACCTCCCCGACAAGATCGCTATTGCGGCCGATACGCAAATGGACGATGGGGTACCGCTCACCGGCACGGTGCGCGGCCAGCTTCAGGCGGCGCCCAATCCCGCGGTCGCCAAGCAGGCGCAAGCGACGTACGCGGAAACCGGCACTAACGTTTATCTCCTCTGCCGCTCGCTCTAAAGGCGGGCTACGAGCGTTCCAGGGCCGGCGAAAGCCGGCTTTTTTTCGCCTAGCCGCGCAACAGCCGCTCTTCGGCGCGGCCAAGCGCTTCCGGCACGCCGAGAAGCACCACTACGTCCCCCGCGCGCAGGCCCGCGGCCTGCCCGGCGTCCAGCTTGTCGCGCTCCCCGGGCCGGCGCACCGCGCGGACCTGCACGCCGAGGGTGTCCAGACCGAACTCTTCGAGCTTACGCCCCACGGCGTACGAGCCCTCCTCAAGGGTGATGGCGTGCAGGCGCGCCGCGCCTTCCCCATCCCCGTCCTCCGCGGTGCCGTGGAAGAGGCCGCGCAGCAGGCGGTACTGCCCGTCGCGCACCTGGCTCACCCGACGCATCACCCGGCTGAGCGGCACGCCCATCATCACGAGCGTATGCGAGGCAAGCATCAGCCCGGACTCGAGCGCCTCGGGGACGACTTCGGCAGCGCCTGCGGCCGTAAGCCGACTGATGTCGCTCTCGTCGCGCGCGCGCACAATCACCGGGACGCCGGGCGCGAGCTGGTGGATGTGCGAGAGCACGCGCACCGCGGCATTCGCGTCGGCGAAGGTGATCACCACCGCCGCGGCGCGCGCGAGCCCCGCGGCGAGCAGCGCCTCGCGGCGCGCGCTGTCGGCGAAGACCACCGTGTCCCCCGCGAGCGCGGCCTCGCGGACACGTTCCGGGTCGAGGTCGAGGGCGATGTAGCGCACGCCTTCGGCGTCGAGCAGGCGCGCCAGGCGCTGGCCGTTGCGTCCGTAGCCGAGGATGATCACGTGCCGCTCCGCCTGTATGGACTGTGCCGCCACCCTGTGCAGCGCCAGCGAGCGCAGCATCCACTCGGAGCGCGACAGGCGCAGCACGATGCGGTCGCTCGCAGCGATGAGCAGCGGCGTCGCGAGCATCGACAGGATCATCGCAGCGAGCAGCGACTGCAGCAGCGCCGGCGGCGCTAGGCCCCAGGCGAGCGGCAGCAGCACGAACCCGAACTCGCCGGCTTGGGCGAGCGCGAGGCCGACGCGCATCGCCGTGCCCACCGGCTCGCCAAAGCCCCGCGCGAGCGCGGTGATCAGCGCGCCCTTGACGGCAACGAGGACGGCGAATAGTCCGAGCACGAGCGGCCACTGCCCGAACACCAGGCGCAGGTCGAGCATCATGCCGACCGTGACGAAAAAGAGCCCGAGGAGGACGTCTCGAAAGGGCTGGATGTCCTGCTCCACGTGGTAGCGGTACTCGGTCTCGGAGATGAGCATGCCGGCGAGGAAGGCGCCGAGAACGAGCGACAGCCCGGCGAGCGCGGTCAGCCAGGCGAGCAGCAGCGTCACGAGCAGCACGTTGAGCACGAACAGCTCGCTCGAGCGCAGTCGCGCCACCACGCCCAGCCACGCGCGCATGATCGGCGGGCCGGCAAGCATGACCAGCGCGAGCGCCGCAGCGGCCTTGACGAGCGCGACGCCGAGCGCCATGCCGAGGGCGTCGGCGCGGTGGCCGAGCGCAGGCACGACCACCAGTAGCGGCACCACCGCGAGGTCCTGGAAGAGCAGCACGCCGATCACATGCCGCCCGTGCGCCGTTTCGAGCTCGCCGCGCTCGCTGAGCAGCTTGGAGACAATCGCGGTCGAGGACATCGCCACCACCCCGCCGAGGGCCGCGCCCGCTTGCCAGGACGCGCCGAGCACGAGCGCCACGAGCACGGCGACGAGCACCGTAAGCAGCACCTGCGCGAGCCCGAGCCCGAAAACCACCCGTCGCATGGCGAAGAGCCGGCTGCGGCTGAACTCGAGCCCGATGGAGAACATGAGGAAGACGACGCCGAACTCGGCGAGCTGCTGCGTCTCCTCGCGGTTGGAAGCGAGGCCCAGCGCATACGGCCCGAGGGCGAGTCCCGTGGCGAGATAGCCGACCATCGCTGGCAGCCCGAGACGCCTGCAGAGCGCAACCGCGAGCACGGTCGCAGCGAGCAGCAGCAGCACGGACGACACAGAGAGGCCCGGTTCCATGGGTTTATACTGCCGGCGATGATAGAGGCTGCGCAATTGAAGGAGCCGAAAGGGAAATCGGCGAGCGAACGGGCGCTTGAGCTGGCTCGCCGGGTACTGGCAATCGAGGCCGACGCGCTCCGCGCCCTTGCCGAGCGGCTGGACGCACGCTTCGTCGCCGCCGTGGAGCTCATCCGCGAGCGCCACGGCCGGGTCGTGGTGAGCGGCATCGGCAAGTCGGGGCACATTGCGCGCAAGATCGCCTCCACCATGGCGAGCACCGGCACACCGGCGTACTTCGTGCACCCGGCGGAAGCGAGCCACGGCGACCTCGGCATGGTGGAATCGGGCGACGTGTTCATCGCCATCTCCTACTCTGGCGCAAGCGAGGAGCTGCTCGACATCGTGCCGCTCGTCAAGCGCCGTGGCGCCAAGCTGATCGCCATGACCGGCAACGCAGAATCGGCGCTGGCGCGCGAAGCCGACGTGCACCTCGACGCACGCGTCGCCCAGGAAGCCTGCCCGCTCAACCTCGCGCCGACGGCGAGCACCACCGCGGCTCTCGCGCTCGGCGACGCGCTCGCCGTGGCGCTGCTCGAAGCGCGCGGCTTCTCGGCCGCCGATTTCGCGCGCAGCCATCCGCGCGGCCGCCTGCCTCGCCAGGCGCTCGTGCACGTCTCGGACGTAATGTGCCGCGGCGAGGCCGTGCCCTGCGTGGCGAGCGGCGCGCCCGCCATGCAGGCGGTGGCCGAGATCACGCGCGGCCGCCTCGGCATGACCGCAGTGCTCGGCGAAAGCCGGCGTCTCATCGGCGTCTTCACCGACGGCGACCTGCGCCGCGCGCTGCAGCGTGGCGTCGATCTCGCCAGCGCACGCATCGACGAGCTGATGACGCATGCGCCGAAGACCGTAGCGCCGCACGCGCTCGCCGCCGAGGCGGTGCAGCTCATGGAGCAGCACAAGATCAGTCAGGTGCTCGTCGTGGACGAGGCCGGGGCGCTGGTCGGCGCCCTGAACACCCACGACCTGCTGCGCGCCAAGGTCATCTAGCGGCGCATGGAGTTTCTCTCCTCCGATGCGCACGAACGGGCGCGCCGGGTGAAGCTCGTGGTATTCGACGTGGACGGCGTGCTCACCGACGGGCGGCTATGGTACGGGCCGCACGGCGAGGTACTCAAGGGTTTCCACGCCTTCGACGGACACGGAGTAAAGATGCTGCAGCAGGCCGGCGTGCGGGCGGCGATCCTCTCGGGCCGCGATATGCCGGCCGTCACCGAGCGGGCGCGCGAGCTCGACATCGCGCACGTGCTGCAGGGCGTGGGCGACAAGCGGCGCGCCTTCGAGGCGCTGCTGCGCCGGCTGAAGCTCGGCCGCGCGGCGGCAGCCTACATGGGCGACGACCTGGTGGACCTCGGTGTGCTCGAGCGCTGCGGCCTCGCCTGCGCGCCGAACGAGGCGCCGGAGGCGGTCCGCAGCATTGCGCACTGCATACCTTCCGCGCCCGCTGGAGAGGGCGCTGCCCGCGAAGTGTGCGATTTCATTCTCGCGGCGCAGGGCAAGCTCGCGCGGCTCGTACAACGCTACCGCCGATGAGCGCATTCGAATGAGATTTTCCACGACCCGGCTCTTTCCGCTCGCGCTGATGCTCTCGCTCGCTCTGCTCACCATGTGGCTCGAGCACGCGGTGCGCGTCGAGGAGAAGCCGGCGCCGCTGCGCCGCCACGACCCCGACTATGTGGTCAGCAACTTCACGACCACGACCTACGACCCGAACGGCAAGGTCGAGAGCATCCTCGCGGCGGCGCGCATGATCCACTTCCCGGACGACGATTCGACCGACCTCGTCGAGCCGCGCGTGATCCAGGCGAAGCCGGACCAGCCGCGCGTCTCGGTGCGCGCCGAGCGCGGCACCCTGTCGCGCGAAGGCGATGAGATCTTCCTCTACGACAACGTGGTGCTCACGCGCGAAGCCGACGCCGCCACGCCGGAGGGGCGCATGACCACGAGTTTCCTGCACATCTTGCGCGATCGCGGCCTGGTACGCACCGACCGCGAGGTGCATTTCGAGGAGCCCGGGCGCTCGCTCTCCGGGCGCGGCATGGAATACCACACGGACACGCGCGAGCTCTATCTGGCAAACGACGTTAAGGGCGTCATGGAGCCGAAAGCGCCATGAGCTCGCTGCGCGCTGGCGCGGTGCTTGCGCTGATGCTCGCGTCGGCGGCCGCACTGGCGGAGCAGGCCGACTCGAGCAAGCCGACCGAGATCGAGGCGAACAGCATGAAGGCCGACGACGTTCGACGGATGACGATCTTCGAGGGCAACGTCGTAGTGACGCGCGGCACGCTGAAGGTGCGCGCCGACCGGATCGTCGTGCACCAGGACGCGGACGGCTTCCAGCACACGACGGCGACCGGCAACCCGGTGCGCTTCCGGCAGAGGCTTGACGCCAAGCCGCCGGCCAAGGAAGGCGGTTGGATGGAAGGCGAGGCGCACCGCATCGAGATGGACGACAAGACGGGGCGCATCGAGCTCTTCGACGACGCGCACGTGAACCGTGCCGGCGACGAGGTGGCGGGCGACTACATCCTCGTCGACCAGCGCGCGGACTTCTTTTCCGTGACCCCCGGCAAGGATAAGAATGGGCGGGTCCGCGCCACCCTGCAGCCGAAAGCCTCGGCAAAATGACGCCATGAAGATGGAAGCCCACGCCGCCGGGCTGCAACGCGGGACCGAGGCACGCACGGCGCTTCGCGCGCAGCGCCTGCGCAAGCGCTACAAGTCGCGTACGGTGGTGCAGGACGTCTCGCTCGAGGTGACGAGCGGCGAGGTGGTCGGCCTGCTCGGCCCCAACGGTGCGGGCAAGACCACCTGCTTCTACATGATCGTGGGCCTGGTGCCCGTGGACGCGGGCACCATCCACCTTGACGACACCGAGCTGACGCATCTGCCGATCCACCGCCGCGCGCGCCTCGGCATTTCCTACCTGCCGCAGGAGAACTCGGTCTTCCGGCGGCTCACGGTCGAGGAAAATGTGCAGTCGATCCTCGAACTGCAGGGCCTTGCGCCGGCGGAGATTGAGGAGCGCCTTGGCGAGCTGCTCAAGGACCTGAACATTGCGCACCTGCGCAAGCACCCGGCCCTGTCGCTCTCGGGCGGCGAGCGCCGCCGCCTCGAGATCGCGCGCGCCCTCGGCACGCGCCCGGCGTTCATCCTGCTCGATGAGCCGTTCGCGGGCGTCGACCCGATCGCGGTACTCGACATCCAGCGCATCATCCGGTTCCTCAAGGAACGTCAGATCGGCGTGCTCATAACAGACCATAACGTGCGCGAAACGCTCGGCATCTGCGACCGTGCGTATATCATCAACGAGGGCGCCGTACTCGCGTCCGGCCACCCCGAGGAGATTGTCTATAATGACAGCGTGCGCCGGGTCTACCTGGGCGAGAACTTCCGGATGTAGCTGTCTCGTAGCTTTGTAATCTCCGGGCCGGCACACTGCACGCGGTAACAAACGCCATGAAGCCCTCCCTGCAGTTCCGGCTCTCGCAGCACCTGACGCTGACCCCTCAGCTGCAGCAGTCGATTCGACTGTTGCAGTTGTCGACGGTCGAGCTGAACCAGGAGATCGAGCGCGTCCTGATGGAGAACCCGGCGCTCGAGCGCGAAGAGCACGACGACGCGGACGCGCCGCTGCCGCGCGGCAGCGAAGCGGCGCCGGTCACGGAGCCCGCTGCGCCGGCGGAGCCGGGGCCGGAGACCGCGCCGTCGGAGGCCGACTGGTCGCTCGAGTCGGGCGGCGGATGGCGCGGCGAGGACGAGGACGGCGAGCGCGCCTTCACCCCGCCCGACATGCCGACCCTGCGCGAGCACCTGCGTGGACAGCTCTCGCTGGTGAATCTCGGCGAGCGCGATCGCTTATTCGTCGAAATCCTCATCGACGCGCTCAACGACGACGGCTATCTCACGCAGAGCCTCGAGGAGATCGCCGCGCTGCTGCCTCCCGAGATCGACCCCGAGGAGCTGTCGATCGCTCTTCATCATCTGCAGAACCTGGAGCCCGCCGGAGTCGGCGCGCGCTCGCCCGGCGAATGCCTCGCGCTGCAGCTGAAGAACCACCCCGAAAGGGCGCAATGCGGGCTCGCGCTCGAGATCGTGCAGAAGCACCTCGAGCTGCTCGCGAAAAGCGACTACACGCGCCTGAAGAGCGCGACGGGCGCGAGCGAAGAAGCGCTGCGCGCCGCCCAGCGCCTGATCAAGGCGCTCAACCCGCGGCCCGGCGCCGCGTTCGCACGTGTCGAAGCGCGCTACGTGGTGCCCGACGTGGTGGTGCGCAAGCAGCGCGGCGCCTGGCGCGCAAGTCTCAATCCAGAGGCCATGCCGCGCCTTCGCATCAACCGCCTGTACGCCGAGATCGCAGCCGGCGCGCGCGCCAACGGCGCCGCCGGGCTTTCGTCGCAGATCCAGGAGGCGCGCTGGCTGATCAAGAACGTGCAGCAGCGCTTCGAGACGATCCTGCGTGTGTCGCAGGCGATCGTCGACCGGCAGCGGCATTTCCTCGAGCACGGCGAGGTGGCGATGCGCCCGCTCGTGCTGCGCGAGATCGCCGAGACGCTCGGCATGCACGAGAGCACGATCTCGCGCGTCACCACGCAGAAATACATGGCGACGCCGCGCGGCACTTTCGAGCTGAAGTACTTCTTCGGCAGCCACGTCGCCACCGAGGCAGGCGGCGCGGCGGCCTCCACCGCGGTCCGCGCCCTGATCAAGCAGCTGGTCGCCGCCGAAGACGCGAAAGCGCCGCTCTCGGATGCGCGCATCTCGCAGATCCTCGGCGAACAGGGGATCGTCGTGGCGCGGCGCACCATTGCCAAGTATCGCGAGTCCCTGCAGATTCCCGCAGTCAACCAGCGAAAGGCGCTATGAACCTGAACGTCAGCGGGCATCATCTGGAAGTCACCCCGGCCATCCGGGACTACGTGCGCGCCAAGATCGAGCGCGTCACGCGGCACTTCGACCATGTCATCGACGCTCACGTCATCCTCACGGTGGACAAGCTGCGCCAGCGCGCCGAGGTGACGCTGCACGTCGCGGGTAAGGACCTGCACTGTTCGAGCGAGGAAGCGGACCTGTACGCGGCGATCGATCTTCTCGCCGACAAGCTCGACCGGCAGGTGCTACGCTACAAGGACAAGCGTTTCGAAAAGAGAGCATGACCCTCGTCGCCAAGCTATTGGACGCAAGCCACGTGCTCGTCGATCTGCAACTGTCGAGCAAGAAGCGGCTGTTCGAGCAGGCGGGCCTCCTGTTCGAGAACCAGGACGGCATCGCGCGCAGCGTCGTGTTCGAGAGCCTGTTCGCGCGCGAGCGCCTCGGCTCGACCGGGCTCGGCCAGGGCGTCGCCATCCCGCACGGGCGCATCAAGGGCCTTAAGGAGGCGCAGGGCGCGCTGCTGCGCCTTGCGCAACCGGTACCGTTCGACGCGCCCGACGGCCAGCCCGTGACCCTCGCCTTCGTGCTGCTCGTTCCCGAGAAGGCCACCGAAAAACACCTGCAGATCCTCTCCGAGCTCGCGCAAATGTTCTCCGACCGCGCGCTGCGCGAGGCGATGGCTCGCGCCCCCGACCCGGCCGCGCTGCTCGAGCTCGTCACGACATGGCAGCCCGATGCTGCAGGTCAACGTCGCGCGGCTGCATGACGACAACCGCGGGGCGCTGTCGCTCGCCTGGGTCGCCGGGCGGGAAGGGCGCAACGCGGTGCGGCGGGACGCGGCCGCCGCGGGCGCGCTCATCGGCTACCTGAACTTCACGCATCCCAACACCATCCAGGTCATCGGCACGCACGAGGCCGAGCTCGCCCAGCGGCACGATGCGGCGCGCCGTGCCGACCTCGCCGCCCGGCTGATCGCTACGCAACCGGTGCTGGTGATCTTCGCCGATGGCGTCGCGCCTTTCCCGGAGCTCCTGCAGGCCGCCGAGGGGAAGAGCGCAGTGTTCGCCACGCCGGTGAACGCAGCGCGCGTCATCGAAACCCTGTCGCACTATCTCAGCAAGGCGCTCGCCGAGCAGACCGAGCGGCACGGCGTATTCATGGACGTGCTCGGCCTGGGGGTGCTGATCACCGGCGAGTCGGGGGTCGGCAAGAGCGAGCTCGGCCTGGAGCTGATCAGCCGCGGCCACGGCCTCGTTGCCGACGACGTGGTCGAGGTCTCGCGCATTGCCGGGGACGCGCTCGAGGGGCGCTGCCCGCCGATGCTCAAAGAGTTCCTGGAAGTGCGCGGCCTCGGGCTGCTCAACATCCGCACCATTTTCGGCGAGACCGCCGTGCGCCGGAGAATGAAGCTGCGCCTCATCTGCCACCTGCAGCGCCCGCACCCCGGCGGCCGCGACGCCGCCGAGCGCCTGCCGCTCGCCGAGCTCTCCGAGGAGATCCTCGGCGTCACCGTGCGCAAGGTCAACATCCCGGTCGCCGCCGGCCGCAACCTGGCGGTGCTGGTGGAGGCGGCGGTGCGCAACGAGATCCTCAGGCTGCGCGGCATCGATTCGACCGCCGAGTTCCTCGCGCGACAGAAGAAGCAGATGAACCCGGACGAGTAGATGCAGTTGGTGCTCGTCAGCGGCTTGTCCGGCTCGGGCAAGAGCATCGCGCTCAACGTTCTGGAAGACGCCGGCTACTACTGCGTCGACAACCTGCCCGCGACGCTGCTCCTCGAGACGGTCGACTGGCTGGCCGAGTCGGGGCAGGAGCGCGTGGCGGTGAGCATCGACGCGAGGAGCGGCGCGCTGCCCGCGCTCCCTGAGCACCTCTCGCGCCTCGCCGAGCGCGGTGTCGATTGCCGCGTGCTCTATCTCGAGGCCAACGCCGAGACGCTGCTGCGGCGCTTCTCGGAGACGCGGCGGCGTCATCCGCTCGCCGGCACGGGGCTCACGCTGCCCGAGGCGATCGAGCGCGAGCGCAGTCTGCTCGCACGGGTCGCGCCGCTCGGCCAGCGCATCGATACGAGCGACCTGCAGCCCCGGGTGCTGCAGAACTGGATCCGCGACCTGCTCGCCATCGGCGCGGGCACCCTGACGCTGGTGTTCGAGTCGTTCTCGTACCGCGATGGCCTGCCGCTCGACGCCGACTGGGTGCTCGATGCACGAATGATCGCCAACCCGCACTACGACCCGCAGCTTCGCCCCTACACCGGCCGCGACGCGCCGGTCGCCGAGTTTTTGAGCCACGACGCGTCGGCGCAGCGTTGGCTTGCCGACGTGCGGCAGCTCCTCGAGCGCTGGCTGCCCGAAATCGTGCGCGAGAACCGCAGCACCGTGTGCGTGGCGATCGGCTGCACCGGCGGCCGCCACCGCTCCGTCTATCTCGCCGAGCAGCTCGCGAGCGCCTTCCGCGGCGGCTGGCGC
The DNA here is from genome assembly GCA_036274735.1 of Burkholderiales bacterium. Classification (GTDB taxonomy): domain Bacteria; phylum Pseudomonadota; class Gammaproteobacteria; order Burkholderiales; family SG8-39; genus SCGC-AG-212-J23. The sequence goes on along the minus strand of DASUFD010000054.1, from coordinate 16,878 downwards.
GTCTTGCTGCGCCACCGGCAGCTCATCAAGGAAGCGCCATAGAAGACCTGCCGCTTTTCCCGCTGCAGACGGTGCTCTTCCCTGGCGGCCGGCTACCGTTGCGCATCTTCGAAGCGCGCTACATGGACATGGCGAAGGGCTGCCTGCGCGACGGCTCGCCCTTCGGTGTGTGCGGTATCCGCGAGGGCGCGGAAGTCGGGGCTCCGGCCGTACCCTATGGCATCGGCACCCTGGCACACATCGCGCAATGGGACATGCCGCAGCTCGGGTTGCTGCATATCGTGGCCGAGGGCGGCGGACGCTTCCGCATCCTCGAGCGGCGCGCGCAGAGCGACGGCCTCGCGCGGGCGAAGGTCGAGCGCCTCGCCGAGGAGGCCGACGCGCCGATCGATCCCGCGGCAGGGCATTGCGCGCGCCTCGTCGAGCGGCTGATCGGCGAGCAGCCGCGGCTCTTCGCGCCGCCGCATCGCCTCGACTCGAGCGCGTGGGTCGCCGCGCGGCTTGCCGAGCTCCTGCCGCTGCCCGTGCACGAGAAGCAGGCGCTGCTCGAACTCGACGACGGCGCCGCGCGCCTTGAGAGGATCAGCGCGCTGCTCCGCGCAGACGCCGGACCAGCGTCCTGACCGGCGCCGGGACCGCAGCGCGCTCGAGCGCAGCGAGGGTGATCCAGCGCCCTTCCTTGCCGAGCGCTCGTTTTTCCGCATCTCTCAGGAACGGCCGGATGCGCAGGCGGAAATGGGTGAAGCCGTGCTCGATCGGCTCGAGCGGCCGGTCCCCCGGGCGCGGCTTTCCCACCGGGAAGCACCACAGCCCACCCCAGATTCCCGGCGATGGCCGTCGCTCGACCCACACCTTGCCCGCCCGTCGCTGCACCATCCACGCGACCCGCTTCTGTGGCCGCGCGCCGCGCGCGCGCTTCGCCGGCAAACGCGCCTGCCAGCCATGGCACCGTGCGATGCAGAGGCTCGCCACCGGACAGCCGGCGCAGGCCGGCGCGGCGCGGGTGCATACGGTCGCTCCCAGGTCCATCAAGGCCTGCGTGTAAGTCTCGACATCCTCGCGCGGCAGCAGCGCCTCCGCCCGTCGCCAGAGCCTGCTTTCGTCCTCGATCGCGAAGCAGCGTGCCAAGACCCGCTTCACGTTGCCGTCGAGGATCGCCGCGCGCTCGCCGAAGGCGAATACCGCGATCGCGGCTGCAGTCGAGCGCCCGACGCCCGGCAGCGCTTCGATTTCCTTCGCGCGCGTCGGAAAACCATGCGCCATGATGGTTTGCGCCGCCCGGTGGAGGTTCCGGCCCCGCGCGTAGTACCCCAGCCCGCTCCACAGGCGCAGCACGTCGTCCTGAGATGCGCGCGCCAACGCCGCGACGTTCGGAAAGCGGGCCAGGAAGCGCTCATAGTAAGGAATGACCGTCCCCACCTGCGTTTGCTGCAGCATGATTTCGGAGAGCCATACCCGGTACGGGTCCCGCGTCCCTTGCCACGGCAGCCCGTGGCGGCCATGGCGGCTCTGCCAGGCGATCAGCTTTGCCGCGAAATTCATCGGGTAACATTCTCGCAAAGCCATGCCCACTCCCGTCGAGACGATTCGCCGCCATCACCCGGGGCTGCAGGCGCTGCGCCGCGACCTGCATGCGCACCCGGAACTCGCCTTCCAGGAGAACCGCACCAGCGCGCTCGTTGCCGGGAAGCTCGCCGGCTGGGGCATTGAGGTGCACCGCGGAATCGGGCAAACCGGCGTCGTCGGCGTCATCGCAGGAAAGACCCAAGGTAGGGCGATCGGCCTGCGGGCCGACATGGATTGCCTGCCCGTCCAGGAAGCGAACGACTTCGCCCACAAGTCGCAGGCGCCGGGGCGCATGCACGCCTGCGGCCATGACGGCCACACGACGATGCTGCTCGGTGCGGCGCAGTATCTGGCCGAAACGCGCAACTTCGCCGGCACGGCCTACGTGATCTTCCAGCCCGCAGAAGAAGGCGGCGGCGGCGGACAGGCGATGGTGAAAGACGGACTCTTCCGGCGCTTCCCGGCTGAGGAGGTCTATGCGTTGCACAATTGGCCCGGTCTGCCCCCCGGCAAGATCGCCGTGCGGCCGGGGCCGGTGATGGCTGCGACCGACGATCTGCTCGTCACGCTGCGCGGTCGCGGCGGCCACGGCGCCATGCCGCACCTCGCCGTCGACCCCGTGGTAGCCGCGGCGCAGATCATTTCGGCCCTGCAGACCGTCGCGAGCCGCAACGTGAGCCCCGTGGACTCGGTCGTGGTGAGCGTATGCTCGATGCAGACGAGCCAGGTCGGCGCCTTTAACATCATCCCCGACAACGTCACGCTCGCCGGCACGGTGCGCACCTTCCGAGCGCAGACGCGCGAGCTCGCCGAGCGGCGCGTCACGGAGCTTGTCGCCAAGATCGCCGAGGCCTTCGGCGCGAGCGCCGAGATCGACTACCGGCGCGGCTATCCGGCCACGGTGAACAGCGCGCGCGAGGCCGAGTTCGCCGCGCGCGTCGGCCGTCGCGTCTTCGGCGAGGAAAACGTGATTACCGAGTACGACGCGACGATGGGTGGCGAGGACTTCGCCTACATGCTGCTCGAGTGCCCCGGCGCCTACGTGTTCCTCGGCCAGGGCGGCCTCGAGCACGGCTGCCTGCTGCACAACGCGCGCTACGATTTCAACGACGAGGTGATTCCGCTCGGCGCCGGATATCTCGCCGCGCTCGTGGAAGAGGCCCTGCCGCTGAAGCGCTAGCGCACGTTCGCGACCCCGAACGGAACGTGGCCGGCAGCGACGAACGCGCGTGCCGAATCGACGTGCCCGCGCTGGTCGTCGAAATAGAAGTCCGGCTCGAACGCTCTTAGGAACTCCCCCTTGTCCAGGCCGCCGAGGAACATCGCCTCGTCCACGGCGACCTTCCACGCCATCAGCGTGCGCACGGCACGCTCGTGCGCCGGCGCGCTTCGCGCAGTCACCAGCGCCGTGCGCACGCGAATCGCCTTCTCCTGCGCGGAAGCGACCTGCAGGCGATGCAGCGCCTCGAGGAGCGGCTTGAACGGCCCGGGCGGCAGCGGCAGCAGCGCCTTCGCAGCCTCGTGCTCGGTGAACGCCGAGAGCCCGTCGGCTTGGTAGACGCGCTCGGCTTCGTCCGAGAAGAGCACGGCATCGCCGTCGAAGGCGATCCGCAGCTCTCCTGCGTGCCGGTTCGCCGCCTGCGCCGACTCCGGATAAACCCGCGCTGCCGGGCATTTCGCGTCGAGCGCCGCCATCACATCGGCTTCGTTCGCCGAAAGGAACAGGTTGGCCTTGAGCGAGTCGAGGTAGCGCCATGGGCTGCGCCCGCGGGTGAAGACGCCGCGCTCGAGACGCAGTCCCGCCTGCTGCGCGGAGCGGAACACGCGCAGCCCGGACACCGGGTCGTTCTTCGAGAGCACGACGACCTCGACCCGCTGCACCTCGGCGCCGTTGAAGGCGAGCAGCTTCTTCACCAGCGGGAAGGCGACGCCCTCGCGTGCCGGCACGTCGAGTCGCCCGTACTGGAGGGCAATATAGGCCTCCTCGCCGTCGCGCTCGAACACGCGGTTCTCGTCTTCGAAGTCGAAAAGCGCACGCGAGGATATCGCGACGACCAGCTTGCCTTCGACCGAATATGACATGAATGTGATTCTAAGCCGGCGTCTTAATTCGCCCTTAAGTCGGCGCCGCCTAACGTGTCCCCGGCGCCGTTTCGGCGCCGACACCAATAATGAGGAGGATACGATGCGTTACCTGCAAGCTGTCGCTTTTTCCGCCGTTGTGCTCGCGTTTGCCATTCCCGCCCAGGCCGGCGGCAAGGACGATGGCTACTGGCGTTGGAAGGACGGCAGCATCGCGAAGAGCGACAAGACCGGTCTGTGCATCCGTTCGCGCTTCTGGAGCGACAGCAACGCGGACCGCGCTTGCATGGAGAAGGTGAAGCAGCAGATGGCGATGCGCAAGTAGCTTAGCGTCTCCCCGTGACCTAGGTCGCGGGTAGCCGGCGGGCGGCCGTGGCAGGATTACGCCATGGCGCTCCCGGCCCGTGTGTTCCTCCTCGTCGCGCTCTTCGCGCTTGCCGCCTGCGCGAGCGCGCCGGCCCCTTCCCCAAACTCGAGCTCCCCGGTGTCGTCCGCTACGGGCGCGCGCGCCGCGGCCCAGGCGCTCAAGCTCGTCGGCGCTCCCTATCGCTACGGCGGCGCCTCGCCGCGTGGCTTCGACTGCAGCGGCCTCGTGCAATACAGCTACCGGCACGCCGGTCTTAGCCTGCCGCACAACACCGAGCGCCAGCGAAGCCTGTCGCGGCCGATCCGGCGCGCCGACCTGCGCCGCGGCGACCTGATCTTCTTCGACGAGGAAGGCGGCAAGAACTCGCATGTCGGAATCTATGTCGGCGGCGGCCAGTTCGTGCACGCCCCTTCCTCGGGCAAGCGCGTACGCCGGGATCGGCTGGATGCGCCCTACTGGCGCAAGCACCTTTCAGAGCTTCGCCGCGTCGCTTCCTGAGGGAGCCGGCTTGAACACCGAACGGTCGACGTCGTCGAGCGTCCACGCCTGCGCGTTGTTGCACTTCGGGCAATGGGTGATCAATGTACGGTCGGTTGCATCGAGGAAGGTCTGCTCGTCCATGACGATGCCTGTGGGAATCCACTCGCGACAACGCTGGCAGCGCACTCGGAGCATCGGCATGGTGGCCGATTCTTCTAAAGCTAGAGCGCCGTGACAATGCTGCTGACGATTGTTGACGGGGATGGGGAATGAAGGTTGGAGGCGCGTGTGGAGCGGGTGAAGGGAATCGAACCCTCGTATGCAGCTTGGGAAGCTGCCGTTCTGCCATTGAACTACACCCGCGGAGCGCCGGGATTGTATCATTCACCTTATGATTCAAGTCATTGTCAACGGCGCGGCGCGGCGCTTCGAAGGCCCGCTCGACGTGCGATCGCTACTGCGAAACCTCGCCATGGAAGGCAAGAAAGTGGCCGTTGAAAGGAACGGTGAGATCGTGCCCAAAAGCGCACACGCACAGACGCTGCTCGCCGACGGCGACCGGCTGGAGATCGTCGTCGCTGTGGGCGGAGGTTGAAGCCATGGCTGAGAATCTCGTTATCGCCGGCAAGAGCTACGGCTCCCGGCTCCTCGTGGGCACCGGCAAGTACCGCGACTTCGCCGAGACGCGCGCCGCGGTAGAGGCCTCCGGGGCGCAGATCGTCACGGTGGCGATCCGGCGCACCAACATCGGTCAGAACGCCAACGAGCCGAGCCTGCTCGATGCGCTGCCGCCCTCGAAGTTCACGTACCTTCCCAACACCGCCGGCTGCTACAACGCCGCCGATGCGGTGCGCACGCTGCGCCTCGCGCGCGAGCTCCTCGAAGGGCATACGCTGGTCAAGCTCGAGGTGCTGGGCGATGCGAAGACCCTGTACCCCAACATGCCGGAGACGCTGGAAGCGGCGAAGACGCTGGTCAACGAAGGATTCCAGGTGATGGTGTACTGCTCCGACGATCCGATCCAGGCGCAGATGCTCCAGGACATCGGCTGCGTTGCGATCATGCCGCTCGCCTCGCTGATCGGCTCCGGCATGGGTATCCTCAATCCTTGGAACCTCCAGCTCGTGCTCGAGAAGGCGCGCGTCCCGGTGCTGGTCGACGCAGGGGTCGGCACCGCCTCGGACGCCGCAATCGCCATGGAACTGGGCTGCGACGGCGTGCTCATGAACACCGCCATCGCCGCCGCGCGCAACCCCGTGCTGATGGCGAAGGCGATGAAGAAGGCCGTGGAAGCGGGCCGCGAGGCCTTCCTCGCCGGTCGCATGCCGAAGAAGCTCTACTCGGCCACCCCGTCCTCGCCGACGGAAGGAACGATCTCTTCGAAGGCGGCTTGAACCGTCCGATCCGCAGTTTCGTCCTGCGCCAGGGCCGCATCACGCCGGCGCAGGAGCGTGCGCTGCGCGACCTGCTACCGAAATATGGCATTGCCTGCGGCGCGCGCGTCACTTCGCCCCGCCGTGCTCCCCTCGTTCTGGAGATCGGCTCCGGCATGGGCGAGACATCCGCGGCGATCGCCAAAGCGCATCCAGAGTTGGACTTCGTCGCCGTCGAGGTGCACGCGCCCGGCGTCGGTAGCCTGCTTAATCTGATCGAGAAGGAGAAGCTCGAGAACCTGCGCGTGGTGCGCCACGATGCGGTCGAGGTGCTGGAGCACATGGTGGAGGACGGCTCGCTCGCTGCAATCCACCTCTTCTTCCCCGACCCCTGGCCGAAAAAGCGGCATCACAAGCGCCGGCTGGTGCAGCCGGCGTTCGCCGCGCTTGCCGCGCGCAAGCTGTCACCGGGCGGCGTGCTGCACGCGGCGACAGATTGGCCTCACTACGCCGAGCAGATTGCCGTCGTCTTCGAGGCAAGCGAATGCTTCACAAGAGCGGATGCCGGCCTGGTGGTGCGGCCGGAGACCAAGTTCGAGACGCGCGGCAAGCGCCTCGGCCATCCGATCCGCGATCTCTTCTTTCGCCGCCGCTAAAGCGGCGCTCCCCTTTTCTCCGGGAGGAAGTGCTCGAGGAGCTGATTGAGGAAGAGGCGACCGCGCTCGCTCGGTCGGATGCGCTGCCAGTCGCGCTCGAGCAGTCCTTGCGCCTCGGCCTCGCCGAGCTCGCGCTCGACGAGTTGTAGCGGCAGGCCCGTGCGCTCGCGAAACAGCGTCAGCGGGAACCCCTCCACCAGGCGAAGCGCGTTGAGCATGAATTCGAACGGCAGCTCCTCGGGCGGGATCGTGCGCTCGCTCTCGAGGGCAACGTCCTTTTTCAGATAGTTGTTCGGCTGCTTGATGCGCGCGTGCCGCGTGACGCGATCCGGAAAGCTCACCTTGCCGTGCGCACCCGCGCCGATGCCGAGGTAGTCGCCGAACTCCCAGTAGTTGAGATTGTGGCGACAGCGCCGGCCGGGATACGCGAACGCGGACGTCTCATAGTGCTCGTAGCCGCCCTCGCCGAGCGCCGCTTCGACGGCAAGCTGCATGTCCGCGCAGGAATCGTGCGACGGAAGCTGGGGCGGCTTGCTGTAGAAGACGGTGTTCGGCTCGATCGTGAGCTGGTACGCGGACACGTGCGGCACGGCGCAGGCGAGCGCTTCGCGGACGTCGTGCAGCACCTGCGAAGATTCCTGCTTAGGCAACCCGTACATGAGATCGATGTTGACGTTGTCAAAGCTCTTGAGGGCGGCATCTACCGCGCGACGCGCCTCGGCTGCCCCGTGTATGCGTCCGAGCGCCGCGAGCATCGCGTCGTCGAAGCTCTGCACGCCAAGCGAAATGCGGTTTACGCCGGCTTCGCGGAAGCCGCGGAAGCGCGCCGCCTCGACGGTGCCGGGATTTGCCTCGAGCGTGATCTCCGCACCGGGCTCGAGCGTGAGGCGCGCGCGCACCGCGGCGAGCAGCTCGTCGATTGCGTCCGGAGAGAAAAGGCTCGGCGTGCCGCCGCCGATGAAGACGCTGACGAGCCGGCGGCCCCACACCGAGGGCAGCATCGCCTCGAGGTCGGCGATTAGCCTGTGCACATATTCGCGCTCGGGCAATGCGCCGGCGCGCTCGTGGGAGTTGAAGTCGCAATACGGGCACTTGCGCACGCACCAAGGGATGTGCACGTAAAGCGCGAGTGGCGGCAGCACCGCCAGCTCCACCCGGTTCGCCGGCTTAAGCGCGATCTGGGGCATCGAGTAGCGCGAGCAGCTTGCGCAGCGCCACCGCGCGATGGCTGATGCGGTTCTTCTCCTGCGCGGGAAGCTCTCCCGCGGTGACACCGAGCGCGGGAAGATAGAACAGCGGGTCGTAGCCGAAGCCGTTCGCACCGCGCGGTGCGCGAGCGATCTCGCCGTGCCATAGACCTTCGGCGATCAAGGGGCGCGGGTCTTCGGGATGGCGCACGAGAACCATCAGGCAACAGTAATAGGCGGCTCTTTCATCTTCTAGTTCGGCGAGAAGCTTGCGATTGTTGCGCGCATCCCTTTCCTCGCGCGTGCCCTCGCGGCCGGCATAGTACGCCGAGTGCACGCCGGGCTCGCCGCCGAGCGCGGTCACGCAAAGCCCGGAGTCGTCGGCAAGGGCGGGAAGCCGCGCAGCGGCGCTCGCATGGCGCGCCTTGGCGAGCGCGTTCTCGACAAAGGTAGCGTGCGGCTCGTCCGCTTCACCGATGCCGAGATCGCTTTGCAGAGCGAATTCCATAACGGGCGGCAACAGCGCCCGGATCTCCCGCAGCTTGCCGGGATTGTTGGAGGCGAGCACGAGCTTCACGGCAGACGGTACTCGAGGAGCCAGTAATACCGCAGCGGCAAATACCGTACCGTCGAGGCAAGGCCGGCAAGCGAGCGCCGCAGCTCTTCCTCCGAGGGGAAGTTCTTGAGCACGCGGTGCTCGCTGCCATCGGCGAGGCGCCGGAGCTGGTAAGTATTGCCCTGCGCATCGCTTTCGGCGATGGGATGCATCGCACCCTCAACGTAGCGATTGTCGAACATCACGACCGTGGCGCCGCGCTCGAGCCTTCCGTGAAGGGAGCGAAGAAACGCCGCCCTGCCGGGAATCGGCACGTGCGACCACCAGAAGCCGGCGAAGGCGCCGTCGAACGATCCGAGCGACTCGCCGAGACGGTAGGCGTCGCCGCTGCGGAGCTCGACGGGGCACGCATAGACCTTCGCGCGCGCGATCACCAGCGGCTCCTCGGCGAGGTCGATGGCGACGATGCGCTTCGCAGTGCGCGCGATGCGCTCGGTCCAATAGCCGGTGCCGCAGGCGACCTCGAGCACATTGCGTCCGGCGAGCCGCGCCGGAATCTCGCGGCGCAACAGGTCGAGGTCCGCCTGGCGCTCGGGCCAGGCGTAGATTTCTTCGTACTCCGCGGCGCGGCGGCGGTAGTAGTCGACGAGCTCAGGGGAGCTCAAGCGCCCGCTTTTGATAGCCGATCAGCTCGCGAATGCCGCGCTCGGCGAGGCCGACCAGGGCATCGAGCTCGCGCCGGCCGAAGGTCTCGCCTTCCGCCGTGCCCTGGATCTCGACGAAGTTCCCGCCGCCAGTCATTACCATGTTCATGTCGCAGCCGCACGCGGAGTCTTCCGCGTAGTCGAGGTCGAGCACCGGCGCGCCCTGGTACATGCCGACGGAGACCGCGGCCACGAATTCCCTGATCGGGTTCTGCGCGATCAGCTTTCGGCTTTGCAGTTCATTCATGGAATCCTGCAAGGCGACGAAGGCGCCGGTAATCGCCGCGGTGCGCGTCCCGCCGTCGGCCTGAAGCACGTCGCAGTCGATCTGCACGGTGCGCGGGCCGAGGGCGGAAAGGTCGACCACGGCGCGAAGCGCGCGGCCGATGAGCCGCTGAATCTCCTGCGTGCGCCCGCTCTGCTTGCCGCGCGCCGCCTCGCGATCGCTGCGCGTGTGGGTCGAGCGCGGCAGCATGCCGTATTCGGCCGTCACCCAGCCGCGTCCGCTCTCCTTGAGGAAAGGCGGTACCCGCTCCTCCACGGATGCTGTACACAGCACCTTCGTGTCGCCGAACGCAACGAGCACCGAGCCCTCGGCGTGCTTGGTGTAGCCGCGCGTGATGCGCACCGGGCGCAGCTCATCGGGGCGCCGTCCGCTGGGTCGCGCCGCCGTCGTCACCCCGCCGTTCCCTTGCGCAGCGCCGCCTTGATCTCGGCGATCGCCTTCTCGATGTCCTCGTCGCTCACACGCAGGAAGTCGAGGTCGGTGGCGGTGAAATCCTGCACGTCGGTCTTCGGCTCTTCGGCAGCGGTTTCTTCCACCGCCACCGCGTCCTCGCCCCACCTCATCGCCACCACGCTCACGTTGTCGCACTCGCGCCCGGCGCGCTGCTCGGCGAGGGTGACGAGCTCAGGCAACGCGTGCTCGAGCTCCCGGGTAACGAGCGCGTGCAGGAGCTGCCGCTGGGTGAGCGGTCCCCAGAATCCGTCCGAGCAGAGCACGAGCAGATCCCCGCGCTCCAGGCGCATGCGCTCGACCGGCTCGGGCCGCGGCCGCTGGTACCCCCCCAGGCACTGCAGCAGGCGGTTGCGCTCAGGGTGCGAGGCGACCGCCTCCTCCTCGATGCGGCCCTCGTCGACGAGTTGTTGCACGAGGGTGTGATCACGCGTGCGATGCACGATACGGCCTTGGCGGACGAGGTAGAGCCGGCAGTCGCCCACGTGGGTCCAATAGGCGTAGCCGTCCTGAATGACGCAGGCAACGATCACGGTGCGCGGCGAATCGGAGAGCCCGCGCCGCTCCGCCTCGCGCAGGATCGCGGCGTGGCCGGCGCCAAGCGCGCGCTGCAGGAAAGCCGCGGGGTCTGCGATGCGCGGACGCGCCTCGCGGCGGAAGGTGCCACCGAGGAGCGCGATGGCGAGCTCCGCCGCCACCTCACCGTGCACGTGACCGCCCATGCCGTCGGCCACGGCGATGAGCAGAGTCTCGTCGGTGGACCACCAGCCGAGGCGGTCCTGGTTGATCTGGCGCCCGCCGATGCGCGTATCGTGGGCGATCGCGTACTTCACGGCCGCCCTCCGGCCTGCCGCTCGGGCTCCCTCTCGCCGAGCAGCGCCTTCTGCAAGGCGAACACGCTCTGCGGACGCGCGAGGTGGTCGAGCCGCAGGCACCAGTCGACGATGTCGAGCAGCTCGTGGGAGTAGCGCTCGCCCCATTGGCGTCGCGCGGGGACGAGCCGGTCCTGCTTCACCCGCAGGTCGGCCGGCTGCGGCGCAGCCCCTGCGAAGCAAGCGTAAACGGTGGCGCCCACGGAGTAGATGTCGCTCCAGGGGCCGAGGTTCTCGCGGCCGACGTGATGCTCGGGCGAAGCAAAGCCGGGCGTATAGGTCGGCGGCAGCTTCATCCCCTCCTCGGAGAGCGTCTGGCGGGCCGCGCCGAAGTCGATGAGCAGCGGCGAGCCGTCCTCGCGCAGGTACACGTTGGCCGGCTTGATGTCGAGGTGCAGCAGCTTGTGGGTGTGCACCTCGCGAAGCCCGTTCAGGAGCTGCGCGAACGTGGCGCGCACCCACACCTCGTCGGGCGGCTCGGCGAGCGCCTGAATGTGCTCCTGCAGCGAGCGGCCGCGCTCGTAACGCATCACCAGATAGACCGAGTCGCTAGCGCGGAAAAAATTGAGCACCCGCACCACGTTCGGATGCTGCAGGCGGGCAAGCGCCTTGCCTTCCTCGAAGAAGCACTTCATGCCATAGCGATACTTCGCCATGTCGCGCTCGCCGAGCCTGGGCGGCCCCGCCTCGCCGCTGCGTTCGGCCGTACGCAAGGCGAGCGTGGAAGGGAGGTACTCCTTGATGACCACCGGGGTGTCGTTCTCGTCCTGGGCGAGGTAAACGAAGGAGAAGCCGCCCTCGGCGAGCAGTCGCTCGATGCGATAGTTCTCGAGCCGGGTTCCCTCGGCGAGCGGCGTGTTGAGCTGCAGCGGCATCTCCTCCTATGATAACGAATGATCCAGAGCATGACGGGCTACGCCGCGGCGTCGGCGCCGACGGCGCGCGGCATGCTTTCGCTCGAGCTGCGCTCGGTCAACTCGCGCTTCCTCGATGTGCAGCTGCGCATCCCCGACGAGCTGCGGGCACTCGAGCCGATGCTGCGCGAGCTCCTCAGCGCGCGCCTCTCCCGCGGCAAGGTCGATTGCCGGCTGCTGCTCGGCGCCGCCCAAGCCGTACCGGCCGGTGCAGAGGTCAGTATCGAGGTGCTCGAGCGCCTGCGCGAGCTGTCCGAGCAGGTGGTGCGCGCGCTGCCGCAGGCGGCGCCGCTGCGCGTGGCCGACGTGCTGCGCTGGCCCGGCGTGATCGCCGAAGCGCCCGCGGACGAGGAGGCGACGCGAAGCGCCGCCGGCGAGCTCGCGCGCCGGGCGCTCGACGAGCTGGTCGCCGCGCGCGCGCGCGAGGGCGGCAAGCTGGCCGCCGCGATCGCCGAGCGGGTCGGCGCGATGCGCCGGCGGGTCGACGCGCTCGCGCCGCACCTGCCGCAAGCGCTCGCCGACTACCAGGCGCGCCTCTCCCAGAAGCTGCGCGAAGCCTTGGGCTCCACCGCCGGCGCCGACGACGAGCGGGTGCGTGCCGAGCTCGCCGTGTTCGCTTCCAAGGTCGACGTCGACGAAGAGATCACGCGCCTGCGCACGCATTTCGCGGAAGTCGAGCGGGTGCTCGCCACCGGAGGAGCGGTGGGAAAGCGGCTCGACTTTCTCGCGCAGGAGCTGAACCGCGAGGCCAACACGCTCGCGTCGAAGGCCGCGAGTACCGAGATCACCGATTGCGCGCTGGAGCTCAAGGTGCTGATCGAGCAGATACGCGAGCAGGTGCAGAACCTGGAGTGAGAGGCAAGCTCTTCGTGATCACGGCCCCTTCCGGGGCCGGCAAGACGTCGCTGATCGACGCGGTGATGCGCGCCGACCCGACCCTCAAGATCTCGGTCTCCTACACCACCCGCTCACCGCGCCCGGGAGAAAAGGACGGGGTCGACTACCACTTCGTCGATCGCGCGGCCTTCGAGTCCATGCAACGTCGCGGCGAGTTCCTGGAGAGCGCGGAGGTCCACGGCAACCATTACGGCACCTCCCGCAAGGTGATCCTGGATGCCATCGCGCGCGGCGACGACCTGATCCTCGAGATCGATTGGCAGGGTGCGCAGCAGGTGCGTCGGCTCTATCCCGGCTGCATCGGCATCTTCATCCTGCCGCCTTCCGTGGAAGAGCTCGAGCGACGGATGCGCAGCCGCGGCCAGGACTCGGAGCCTGTGATCCGACAGCGGTTGCAGAATGCACGCGAGGAGCTCGCGCATGCCGGCGAGTTCGAATACGTTATAATTAACAGGGACTTCGAAACCGCCCGACAAGAGCTGGCGGACATCATCCGCAAGGAAAGAACGAGACCCCATGGCCCGCATCACGGTTGACGATTGCCTGAAGAGAATCCCGAACCGCTTCCAGCTCACCCTGGCTGCAACTTACCGCGCGCGCCAGCTCGGCGCCGGGGCATCGCCGACGGTCGAGCCGAACCGCGACAAGTACACCGTCATCGCCCTGCGCGAGATCGCCGGCGGCAAGGTCGGCACCGAGGTCCTCAAGCGCAACGCCACGCCGCCCCCCGGGCAGTCGCTTTAACGCAATCCGAAATCAGGGACGTACACCGATTTCCGGGCGGAGATCGGTGTACGTCCCTGTTTTTTCGGCTTTTCGGGGTGGTAATCTGACTCTATGGCTGCGACCGCCCCTCTCGAGACGCGCGAGCGCTTCGGCTACCTGAAGCCGATGGACGTGGCGCGCCTCGAGGAGGCGTATCGCTTCTCCGAGGCGGCGCACGCCGGGCAGAAGCGCCAGTCGGGCGACCCCTACATCTCCCATCCGCTGGCGGTCGCCGAGATCCTCGCCGACTGGCACCTCGACGGGCAGACGCTGATGGCAGCGCTGCTGCACGACGTGACCGAGGACACCTCGGTCACCAAGGACGAGATCTCCGACATGTTCGGACGTCCGGTGGCGGAGCTGGTCGACGGCGTGTCGAAGCTCGACAAGATCGAGTTCCAGTCCGCCGAGCAGCTGCAGGCGGAGAACTTCCGCAAGATGCTGCTCGCCATGGCGCGCGACGTGCGCGTCATCCTCATCAAGCTCGCCGACCGCCTGCACAACATGCGCACGCTCGGCGCCGTGTCTCCCGCGAAAAGGAGAAGGGTGGCGCGGGAGACCATGGAGATCTACGCGCCGATCGCCAACCGGCTCGGGCTGAACGCGCTCTACCACGAGCTGCAGGAGCTCGCCTTCGCGCACCTTTACCCGCTGCGCTTCCGCGTGCTCGCCAAGGCGACGAAGGCCGCGCGCGGCAACCGGCGCGAGACCATCACGCGTACGCTCGAGGCGATCAAGAAAAGGCTCGCCGACAGCGGCATCGACGCTACCGTGTACGGGCGCGAGAAGCACGTCTACTCCACGTATCGCAAGATGATCGAGAAGCACCTGTCGTTCTCCGAGGTGCACGACATCTTCGGCTGCCGCGTGATTGTCAGGGACGTGCCGGCGTGCTACCTCGCGCTCGGTGCGCTGCACGGGCTGTACAAGCCGATCCCGGGCAAGTTCAAGGACTATATCGCCATCCCCAAGGCAAACGGCTACCAATCGATCCACACCGACCTGATCGGCCCCTACGGGGTACCGGTCGAGGTGCAGATCCGCACCGAGCAGATGCATCGGCTCGCCGAGTCGGGTGTCGCCTCGCATTGGCTTTACAAGGACGAGACCGACAAGCTCTCCGACCTGCAGAAGCAGACGCACCTCTGGCTGCAGTCGCTCCTCGAGATCCAGCAGCAGTCGGGCGACCCGCGCGAGTTCCTCGAGCATGTGAAGGTCGACCTCTTCCCCGACGAGGTCTACGTGTTCACGCCGAAGGGCCGCATCCTCTCGCTACCGCGCGGCGCGACCGCGGTGGACTTCGCGTATGCCGTACACACGGACATCGGCAATCGCTGCGTCGCCGCCAAGGTGAACGGCGAGCTCGTCCCCCTGCGCAGCGAGCTGCGCAACGGCGACCGCGTGGAGATCGTCACCGCGAGTCATGCCAAGCCCAACCCCGCATGGCTGCAGTATGTGCGCACCGGCAAGGCGCGCTCGAATATCCGCCACTTCCTGAAGACGATGCAGTACGAGGAGTCCGGCGCGCTCGGCGAGCGGCTGCTCGACCAGGCCCTGCGCGCGCTGAAGAGCTCGGTGGCCGAGCTCGACGACGCGAGCTGGGAGCGCGCCGTGCGCGACAGCGGCGCGCGCTCCAAGGGCGAGCTGCTCGCCGACCTCGGCCTCGGCAAGCGACTGCCCGCCGTGGTCGCGCGCCGCCTGCTGAAGAGCCTGGACTCGAAGGAGGAGGCGAAAACTTCGGTCACCATCCGCGGCACCGAAGGTATGGCGGTACAGCTCGCCACCTGCTGCCGGCCGATCCCCGGCGACGCAATCGTCGGCTCGATCAAGAAGGGTCAGGGCCTGGTGGTCCACGCCGCCGACTGCGCGAGCATCGTGCGCTCGCGGCGCAATGAGCCCGAGCAGTGGATCGATGTTGAATGGGACCCGCGCACCTCGCGCCTGTTCCAGGCCGCGATCGACGTCACCGTCGCCAACCAGCGCGGCGTGCTCGCGCGCGTCGCCTCCGGTATCGCCGAGGCCGGGTCGAACATCGACTCGATCACGATGGGGGAAGACCGGGCCGTCTACACCATCATGCACTTCATCGTCGAGGTCGCCAACCGCCAGCACCTTGCGCGCGTCATGCGCGCGCTGCGGCGTCTGCCGGACGTGAAGAAGCTCGCGCGCGTGCGCGAGTAAGAAAAGAGGCCTGGACCCTTTCCTCTTTTTCGGGCTACTTGATTTGGATGGTCAGAAGGAAGTCGCCGCGCACCACGTTGAGCGCGAGACGCCGGCCGCGCAAACGCTGGCCGAGTTCCGCGATCGACGAAACGCGCTGCTGGTTGACCCCGACAATGACATCACCGGCGCGCAGGCCGTAGGCATAGGCCTGCGATCCTCGCTGCACGCCGACCACGAGCACGGCGCGCTCGCGACCGCGCTGGGCGTCCTCGAGCTGCACGCCCGGAAGCTGCGCGATCGCCTGCCCTTTGCGGGCGGCGCTTTCCACTGCCGCAACGCGCGCCTTCACGATGCGCGTCGCGCCCTGCTCCTCGACGCGCAGCTCCACCGGATCGCCCACCGGGATCACCGCGAGGCGCGCGCGCAGCTCCGCCGCACCGCGCACCGGACGCCCGTTCAGCGCGGTGACGAGGTCGCCTTTGCGAACGCCCGCGGCCGCCGCCGGTGAATTGGGCTTCACATCGACGATGACCGCCCCCTCGCTGCCGCCCACCGCGTCCTGCATGGTGATGCCGAGCCAGCCGCGGCGCACCTCGCCGAAGCGGATCAGCTGGTCCATCACCGCCTTGGCAAGCACCGACGGGACCGCGAAGCCGATGCCGACGTTGCCGCCCGAGGGGCCGATGATCGCCGAGTTGATGCCCACCAGCTCGCCCTTCAGATTCACGAGCGCGCCGCCGGAGTTGCCGGGGTTGATCGAAGCGTCGGTCTGGATGAAGTGCTCGTAGCCTTCCACCGAGAGGCCGCTGCGCCCGAGCGCCGAGACGATCCCGGACGTGGCCGTCTGGCCGATGCCGAAGGGATTACCGATCGCCACCACGAAGTCGCCGACCTGCAGCGCGTCGGAGTCGCCGAACTCGAGCTCGGCCAGGCGGTCCGGCGCGATCTTGACGAGCGCGATGTCCGTGCCCGGGTCGGAGCCGACCAGCGTCGCCGCAAGCCGCCGGTTGTCGCGCAGCGTGACCTGGATCTTCTCGGCGTCCTTGACGACGTGCGCGTTGGTGATCACGTAGCCGCGTTTTGCGTCGACGATCACCCCGGAGCCCGCCGCCACCTGCGGCTCCGCCTGCTCCGGCACGCCGAAGAAGCGGCGGAAGAACGGATCGCGCAGCAGCGGGTTCTGCTCCTCGGGGCTCTTCTGCAGCACGGCGATGTTCACCACGGCGGGCGTGACGCGCGCGAGGATCGGCGCGAGCGTCGCCACGCCGTCGCGCACCGGCAAGCCGTCGGCGTGCGCCACGCTCGAGAGAGAAAGGAGCAGCCAGAGCGAAAGCAGCGCGGCGAAAGGTTTCATCCCCGTCAGTTCTTGGTCCCTGCAGGTGGCGAGCATAACCGCTCCCGACGCAAGCTTGACGCGCCTGCTATAGTGGAGACTGGCAACTTTGAAAGGAGGTGATCCCGTGAGAGATGACCAAGGCAACACCGGCCGGCAGGACTCTAACGGCGGATCAACCCTGGGCCGTTTCGGGGGGCAATCCTAAGAAGGGAGTCCGGCCGCCC
>DASUFD010000053.1:0-85506 GCA_036274735.1 Burkholderiales bacterium | reverse complement strand
AAGGGTATGGCTGTTCGCCATTTAAAGTGGTACGTGAGCTGGGTTTAAAACGTCGTGAGACAGTTTGGTCCCTATCTACCGTGGGCGCTGGAAGTTTGAGAGGGGCTACTCCTAGTACGAGAGGACCGGAGTGGACGCACCCCTGGTGTACCGGTTGTCACGCCA
The DNA here is from genome assembly GCA_036274735.1 of Burkholderiales bacterium. Lineage (GTDB taxonomy): Bacteria > Pseudomonadota > Gammaproteobacteria > Burkholderiales > SG8-39 > SCGC-AG-212-J23. Next base: position 85,341 of record DASUFD010000053.1, on the reverse strand, counting down.
GTGGCATTGCCGGGTAGCTATGTGCGGAAGAGATAACCGCTGAAAGCATCTAAGCGGGAAACTTGCCTCGAGATGAGACTTCCCGGGGGCTCGACCCCCCTGAAGGGTCGTCCTAGACCAGGACGTTGATAGGCGGGATGTGCAAGGGCCGTGAGGCCTTGAGCTAACCCGTACTAATTGCCCGTGCGGCTTGACCCTATAACCGTGAGCATCCTCGCGATGCGCGGTTCGCGCTTGGCGCGATCTCTACCCAGCTTGTCGTCCCCGAGTGTTCTTGTCGGGGACCCAGTCTTCACTTCTTCAACCTTCTATCTGGCGGCCACAGCAGCCTGGAACCACACCTTCCCATCCCGAACAGGACCGTGAAACGGGTTTGCGCCGATGATAGTGTGCCGTTTGCGCACGCGAAAGTAGGTTACCGCCAGGCCATCTCAGTGAGAAAAAGCCCGATCTCGAAAGAGGTCGGGCTTTTTGCTTTTCGAACTCCGCCACGCTTCCGAAGCGCCGGTTCGGCGCTAGCTGATGTAGCGCATGAGCGTCTGCGCATAGGCAGGCGCGGTCGGCTCGTGCATGAAATACACGAATACCTCGCGCCAACCGGTGCGCGCCAGGCGGTCGGCCCAAGCACGGAGGTCCGCCTCGCTGTATTGCTCGAGGCGCAGTCGGACGTAGCCCCACTCTGCGGTCTCGACGAGGGGCGGCGGAAGCGCGTCCTCGCGCTCGGAAAGGCACAAAGCCGCCCCCGCATTGCGCAGCAGCTCATAGATGTCCTCCGCGAACCAGCTGTCGTGCCGGAACTCGAAGGCCGCACCGTGCTCCGGCGGCAGCAGAGTGAGAAAGTCCTTCAGCCGAGGCGGATCCTTCTTAAGCGTGGGCGGGAGCTGGAACAGGACCGGGCCGCGTTTGCCGGAGAGGCCGGCGAGGCAGCGGTAGAGGAACCGGACGGAGTCTGCGCTCTCCTCTCCTTTGAGATGCGCGAAATGCGTGATGCGGCGTGACGCTTTTATCGCGAAGCGGAAGCTCTCGGGTACCGCGCGGGCCCACGTCTCGAGCACTTCCACCTTCGGCATCCGATAGAAGGTGTTGTTGATTTCCACCGTGGGCAGGCGCGCGGCGTAGTACGCAAGCATCTCTTCGGGCTTCAGCGTCTGCGGATAGAAGCTGCCTTTCCACTCCTTGAAGGAGTAGCCGCTCGCGCCGGCGAGCAGTTTCTTAGAATGCGTCATGGTGAAGGGCAAGCTTAGCGACTATTCGACCAAGCGGAGCTTCGCCACGACCCCGGAGCCGCGGGCCTCGCTGCCGGCCGCGCGCCGGGGGCCGCTGCTCTTCGTCGTGCAGCAGCATTCCGCGACGCGGCTGCACTACGACTTGCGCCTCGAGTGCGACGGCGTGCTGATGTCGTGGGCGGTGCCCAAGGGGCCCTCGCTCGACCCCGCGGAAAAGCGCCTCGCCGTGCGCACCGAGGACCATCCATTCGCGTACGCCTCTTTCGAAGGCATCATCCCCGCAGGGCAGTATGGCGCCGGCGAAGTGATCGTCTGGGATTGCGGTGTTTACTCTCCGGACGAGGAAGGGCAGACATGGTTCCACGACCGGGCCACGGCCGAGCGGCTGGTCCGCGAGGCCATGCAGGCCGGGAAGCTGAGCATCCTTCTGCGCGGTGAGAAAGCCAAGGGATCCTTCGCCCTCGTGCGCACCAAGGACGCGAAGAACTGGCTGCTCATCAAGCACAGGGATCGCTTCGTCTCCAGCGAGGATCTCACGACGAGAGACCGCTCAGTCCTCTCGGGGGCGACGGTTGAGGAAATGAGCGCGGTGCCGATTCATCGCATCCCGGCAGAGCGATTGGTGCCGGGCGGCGACGTGCGCTCCTTGCCCGAGAAGCTGACGCCGATGCACGCCGAGCTGGGCAAGTCCGCGTTCAACAGCCCGGAATGGATGTGGGAACCGAAGCTCGACGGCTACCGGGCGCTTGCCTTCATCGATGCGGGGGGTGTGCGACTGCGTTCGCGCCGCGGCCTGGAGCTCGGTGCGGATTTCCCCCGCCTGGTCGGCGAGCTTTCCGCGCAGGCGGTGAACGGCATGATTCTCGATGGGGAGATCGTGGCGCTCGACGAGAGCGGCAAGCCGTCGTTCGCGGCGATGCAGAACCGCGCAAGCGGGGCCGAGCGCGCTGTCTTCTACGCCTTCGATCTGTTGAACTTCGCAGGCATCGACCTGCGCAAATCGGCCTACGCGGACCGCCGGCGCTATCTGGCGCAATGCCTTCTACCTTCCGCGCGGGTGCAGCTTGTGCACGCGAGTGAGGACGGCCTTGCGCTGCAGAAGGCGGCGATGGCGAGCGGCTTCGAAGGCGTGATCGGCAAGCGCAAGAGCAGCGTGTACGAAACCGGCAAGCGCTCGGCCGCGTGGCTGAAGATCAAGGCGTTCGCCAGCGCCGATTTCGCTGTCGGCGGCTATACGAGGGGCAAGGGGTCGCGCGCCTCGCTCGGGGCTTTGCTGGTCGGCTATTGGCAGGACGGCGAGCTTCACTTCGCATCGCATGTCGGCTCGGGCTTCGACGCACGCAGCCTCGCCGAGGCGAAGCTTCTTCTCGCCTCGCTGCAGCGCAAGACCAACCCATTCTCGGAAGATCCGGAGCTCAACGCGCCCGCGGTCTGGGTCGAACCGAGGGTCGTGGCGGAAGTCAAGTTCCAGGGGTGGACGCACGATCACCGCCTGCGCGCGCCGGTGTTCCTCCGTTTTCGCGATGACATCGCCGCCGCCGATGTGCGCCGCCCTTCGCTCGGCGACGCGGCGGCGAGACCCAAGGGCGAGATCGCGGACATCCTCGAGCAGCTCGGCAGCGGCAAGGCGGCGTTCACGCTCGCGCTAGCTGGCCATGAGATCCGCCTCACCCATCTCGATCGAGTGTACTGGCCTGCCGACCGTGCGCTCCAGCAACCGGCCCTCACCAAGCGCGACCTGCTGTGCTACCTCGCGCAGGTCTCGCCTTACATGCTGCCGCACCTGGCCGACCGGCCGTTGACGATGATTCGGATGCCGGAGGGCATCGAGGGACAGCGCTTCTTCCAGAAGCATTGGCACCAGGCGCGGCCGTCGTTCGTGGAGACGATCACGGTCTTTTCCGAGCACAAGGACGAGAGTCACGGCTATGTCCTGTGCAACAATCTGCCGACGCTGCTCTGGCTCGCCCAGTCCGGCACGCTAGAGTTCCACGTCTGGCATTCGCGTGCGAAGCCAGGTCCCGACGCGAAGAGCAGCAGGACCGAATATGCGAGCTCGCTGGCCGCGTTGGAGGCGTCGGTGCTCAACTATCCGGACTACGTGGTGTTCGACATCGACCCGTACGTCTATTCCGGGAAGGAGAAGCCCGGTGAGGAGCCGGAGCTCAACACCGTAGCGTTCGAAAAAGGCAAGGAAGTCGCCTTCCGCCTGCGTGAGCTTCTGCTGAGCATGAGCCTCGACGCGGTGGTGAAGACCTCCGGAAAAACCGGGCTGCACGTTTTTGTACCCATCCGTCGCACCATCGACTTCGACGCCGCGCGCGAGGTTTCGGAGCTGGTCGGCCGGCACCTCATGCGGCGTCATCCGAAGGACATCACCATGGAGTGGAGCGTGCCCAGGCGCACCGGCAAGATATTCATGGACTACAACATGAACGTGCGCGGCAAGACCCTGAACGTCGCCTACTCGCCGCGCGGAGCGGCGGGCGCCCCGGTCTCGATGCCGCTTACCTGGGAGGAGCTCGCGGGAGCGCATCCACTGGACTTTCGGCTCACCAACGCCGCCGACCGTCTGCGCCAGACGGGCGACCGGTGGAAGGAGGCATTAAGCCGGAAGTTTAGCCTGGAGGCGGCACTCAAGGTCCCCAGTGCCTGAGAAATCCCTTTGTACTACAATCCGTTCCCCGCGTATGTTCGCCCATTTCGGGAGGTTTGAATGGCTGCGCGATCGATCGCTTCGCTGACTGTGTCCTTCGGGCTGGTTTCCATCCCGGTAAAGCTGTATTCGGCAACCGAGGCGAGCCGCGCCATTTCCTTCAATCTGCTGCACAAGGCATGCGGCTCGCGGTTGAAGCAGCAGTACGTCTGCGTCAAGGAAGAAGTCGTCGTGCCGCGCGAAGACATGGTCAAGGGCTACGAATTCGCCAAGGACCAGTACGTGATGTTCACTCCGGAAGAGCTGAAGGCCATGGAGGAAACGGGCACGCACGCGGCAGAGATCACCGAGTTCGTGCCGCTGAAGGCGGTCGATCCAGTGTACTTCGACAAGGCCTACTACCTCGGTCCGGACAAGGGCGGGGCGAAGCCATATGCGCTCCTCGCGCGAGCGTTGCGCGAGTCGGGCCGCTGCGCGATCGGCCGGTGGGCGGCGCGCGGCAAGCAGTACATCGTGATGATTCGTCCCGTCGAGGACCTCGTGGAAGGTCTGGTAATGCAGCAGCTTCTGTACGCCGGCGAAGTGCGCTCGCTGCGCGACATCGAGATTCCGAACATGGACGTCAAGCCGGCCGAGCTCAAGCTCGCGCAGCAGCTGATCGAGCAACAGTCGGCGGACAAGTTCGACCCCACCCAGTACAGCGACGACGTACGTGCGCGAATCGAAGCGGCGGTGCAGAAGAAGATCGAAGGCCAGGAGATCACGGGTGCCGAGGCGCCCTCGGCGGGCGGCGAGGTTATCGATCTCATGGAAGCGCTGCGCGCCAGCCTGGAAAAGAAGCCGGCCAAGCGAGCGCAAGCGCCCAAAGGGACGGAGGCTGCCGCGGCGAAGACCACGGCGCGCAGGGCGGCCAAGAAATAAGGTGGTGGACTACGGCCTGCGCGAGGCCGCCAAGCTTCTGCGACTTGCCCCGGGTACGATCAGGCGGCTCATCCGTGCCGGCTTCGTCTCTCCCTCGCGCGGGCCGCGCAACGCTTGGCGTTTTTCCTTCCGTGACCTGATCGTCCTTCGTACCGCGCAGTCGCTCGTCGCTGCCAACGTTTCGCCGCGGCGCGTGATGCGCTCCATCAGGGAGCTGCGACGGCGCCTGCCGTCTGCCATGCCGCTCTCCGGCCTCAACATCAGCGCCGAAGGCGATCACCTGGTGGTGGGCGAGGGCACGGCACGATGGCACGCCGAATCCGGGCAGTACCTGCTGCGCTTCCACGGCAATCCCGCCGACGGTTCTCTCCGCGTAATGGAGACGCGCCGCCGCGAACAGCTCTCCTCGGCGGCCGACTGGTTCGACCGGGGCGCGGCGCTCGAGGCCGCGGATGCGGAGGCGGCGCTCGCGGCGTACGAGCACGCGCTCGCCCTCGAGCCCGGAATGCCGGAGGCCGGGATCAACTTGGGCCGGCTGCTACACCAGCTCGGGCGGCTGACCGATGCGGAGCAGGCCTATCGCGGCGCGCTACGCATCTCCGGCGACGATGCGCGGCTACTCTATAACTTGGGCCTGGTCCTAGAGGACTTGGGGCGACGGGAGGAAGCCTTCAACGCCTACGAAGCGGCGTTGCGCCTCAATCCCCGTTTCGCCGACTGCTGCTACAACCTGGCGCTCCTCTCCGAAGCGCTTCGCAAACCGCGCGAAGCCATTCGCTACATGGCGCAGTACCGGCGCCTGCTGCAATCGGGCAAGTGAGCCGGCGAGTCCTTCTCGCGCTCGCCCTCGCAGCCACGGCCTCGTCCGTCCATTGCGGCGAACGATGCATTGCCATCGATGGCGACACGCTGGTGTGCAACCGACAGAAGGTGCGATTGACGAACGTGTATGCAGCGGAGCTCGATCAAGCGGACGGGCCGGCGGCCAAGCAGCGGCTTCGCGCGCTCATTTCCTCCGGCGAGGTGACGCTTCGTCCTCTCGGAGCCGATCGCTACGGCCGGCTCCTCGCCGAGGTATACATCAACGGACGGCGCATCGAACAGAGCGACATTGGCCCGCGTGCCGGGCGCGGAGCACAATGGATCGGTGATCGCCATCGCGTGACTGTGCGCTCTTCGCGTACGCAGAAGCCGAAGCATTAGCTTGTCAAATATCGTCAGTTCGCGGGCTCCAACATTCGAGCCGCAGTAAAAAGCGCTGCAAGCGAGCGCTGCAACAGAACCGAAGAGGAGGGGAGGGGCGCGGGGCGCTTCGGCGCCCCGCTTTTTTTTGCTGCTGCGTACAATGGCCGCGCGCCATAGCGGGCGGGTCTACATGGCTGAGGACTTGAGCGAAGCCGCGGTTCTTTTTGCCGATGTCAGCGGCAGCACCAAGCTCTACGAACTCGTCGGAGACGCCGTCGCGCACGCCGCGATAGAAAAGTGCGTAAACCTGATGCGCGAAAAGACGCTCGCGGCGAACGGCCGCGTCGTCAAGACCCTCGGCGACGAAGTCATGGCAACCTTCGCGACGGCGGATGCGGCGGCCGCTGCAGCGATCGAAATGCAACGGGCGATTGCCGAGCTAACGCCCGTGGGCAACACGCGCATCGGCATCCGCATCGGCTTCAACCTCGGTCCCGTCGTCGAGCGCGACGGCGACCTCTTCGGCGACGCCGTCAACGTGGCGGCGCGCCTTGCGCGCGTGGCGACGAAGGGACAGATCATCACCGCGCGCGATACCGTGATGCTCATGTCGCCGATGCTGAGGGCAGCGACGCGCGCCATCACGACGATGGAGGTGAAGGGCAGGGTGCAGGAAATCCCGGTCTACGAACTGGTTTGGCAGGAGAGCGAGGACATGACGACCCTCGCATCGGACAGGTCGGCGTACAAGCCGAAGGACTCCAAGCTTCGGCTCGTCGTGCAGGGCAACGAGTACGTGCTTTCGGCGCAACGCCCGTTCGTTGCCCTGGGCCGCGACCCGTCTGCCGATCTTGTCATCCGGGAACGGATGGCCTCGCGTGCGCATGGCAAGATCGAACGCCGGCTGGACAAGTTCGTCCTGACGGATCACAGCGCAAACGGCACGTTCGTTACTATCGATGGCGACAAGGAGATCGTGCTGCGGCGTGAGGAGTTCACTTTGCGAGGCCATGGCTGGATAGCGTTCGGCCAGCCGCGCGCCAGGGCGAACGAGCTGATCGAATTCTTCTGCGAGTAAGCGCGCGACCTGCAGCTCGACAGCGCTGTCCGCCGATACTGTATATAATAACAGCATGACGGTGGAAGAGATCCTGCAATCCCAGCCGGTGTGGCGCGCATCGCGCATCGCGCACTGGCTACCGGGAATCGCCACCGGCTTCCCGGACCTCGACGCCGCGCTTCCAGGCCAAGGCTGGCCGACCGGCGATCTGACCGAGATCTTCGGCGAGGCCCAAGGCATCGGCGAGCTCGAGCTCGTGCTACGGGCCCTGGCCGCCCTCAGTGCGTCGGGCAAGCGCATCGTTTGGCTCGCCCCGCCGCACGTTCCCTATGCGCCGGCGCTCGCTGCCGGTGGTGTTGATCTCGCACAGCTCGTTGTGCTGCAACCGCAGCGGCCCCGGGATGCGCTTTGGGCCGCGGAGCAGGTGCTGCGCAGCGGAGTCATTGCCGCTCTGGTCGCCTGGCTGCCACGCCTGCGCTATATCGAGCTGCAGCGACTTGCGCTTGCCGCCGAGGCGGGCCGCGCGCTCGCTTTCCTTTATCGTCCGACAGCAACGGCGCGTCAGTGTTCGCCGGCGGCGCTTCGGCTCGAGGTACACCCCGGCGAGGCGGAGCTCGTCGTGCGGCTGCTCAAGCGCCGCGGCGCTTCCGCCGGCGCCGTGCTGCGGCTCGCGCTTTCTTCACCTCGTCATGCTCTGGGTCGGCCTGCACTTCCGCCAGCTCGCGCCCGCCACGATCGAAGCGATCGCTGCCTGGGCTTGCCAGTTCACGCCTAGGGTTTCTCTCGAGCGCCCCGATGCGCTGCTTGCCGAAGTCGGCGGCAGCCTGCGCTACTTCGGCGGCCTCCCGGCGCTGCTGGAAGCCCTGCGAGCCGGGCTCGCCGATCTCGGGCTCGAGGCTTCGCTCGCCACGGCAGGTACGCCGCGCGCAGCGCTGTGGCTCGCCCGCGGCAGCGGCGCTGTCCTCGACGCGCTGCCGCTGGAAGTCACCCGTTGGGAACTGGATTTCTTCCGCACGATCGGCATCGCGACGCTCGGCGATCTGGCGCAGCTGCCCCGCGCCGGCCTCGCCCGACGTTGCCCGAAGCGCGTGCTGGACGAGCTCGACGGCGCGCGCGGCCTGCGAGAAGAGGCGCGCGAGTTTTTCGCGCTTCCCGATCGCTTCGACGTGCAGCTCGAGCTCTCCGCGGAAGTGATACAAACCGAGGCGCTCCTCTTCGCCGCACGCCGGCTGCTTCTGCAGCTCGAAGGCCTGCTCGCCGCCCGCCATGCCGGAATACGCACGTTCACGCTGCGTCTGATCGATGCCCGGGGCTCGGGTACAACGGTTCCCGTGAATCTCGCCTCGCCATCACGGGAAACGGCGCGTTTCGTGCGCCTGCTTCGCGAGCGGCTGGCGATGCTCGATCTGCGCGAGCCGGTCCACGCGATTCGCCTTCAGGCCGCCGACTTCGCGGCGGCTCCCGGAGGCAGCCGGGGGCTATTCGGCGACGCCGCAGGCGAGAGCGAGGACTGGGCGCAGCTCCTCGAGCGGCTCCAGGCGCGCCTTGGCCGAGACGCCGTCTATGGCGTGACGACGATTCCGGACCATCGCCCCGAGCACGCGTGGCGACGTATCGATCCCGGGGATTGGGATGCACGCGAGTTCCGCTCCCCGGGATCGCGTCCGGCATGGCTCGTCCAGCCGCCGCGCCGTCTCGAGCCGGGCCGCTTCGAGCTGGTAGCCGGGCCCGAGCGCATCGAGTGCGGCTGGTGGGACGGAGACGAGGCGCGCCGCGACTACTTCGTCGCACGCCTCCAGGGCGCGCTCGGGTGGATCTATCGAGAAGAAGACGATTGGTACCTACATGGCTGGTTTGCCTGATTACGCCGAGCTGCACTGCCTGTCCAACTTCAGCTTCCTGCGCGGTGCCTCCCATCCAGAAGAGCTCGTGGCGCGTGCCCGCGCGCTCGGCTACCGAGCGCTCGCACTGACCGACGAATGCTCGTTCGCCGGCGCCGTACGCGCGCATCTGGCCGCGAAGGAGCTCGGCCTGCCGCTGATTCTCGGCAGCGAAGTCACGCTGGAAGACGGCCTCAAGCTCGTGCTCCTCGCCACGGACCGGCGCTCGTATGGCGCTCTGAGCGCCATGATCAGCGAGGCGCGCCGGCGCAGCCGGAAAGGGCGATATGCCGCTCGACGCGAGGATATCGCGGCAGTGTCGGGGAGCGGCGCCCTACTGCTCTGGGTCCCGGGCGAAGACTTTCCCGCCGCCGGCTGGGTCGCCGAGCATTTCGCCGGCCGCTCCTGGATCGCCGCCGAGCTGCATTGCGGGCCAAACGACCGCATGCGTCTCGCCCGGCTGCGGGCGCTGGGCCGAGAATACGGCTTGCCGCTCGTCGCCGCCGGCGATGTGCACATGCACGTGCGCTCGCGGCGCCGCGTGCAGGATGTCCTCACTGCCATCCGCCTGAAGCGTCCGGTCGCCGAATGCGGCCAGGCGCTTTTTCCCAACGCCGAGAGGAGCCTGCGGCTGCGCGTGCGTCTCGCTCAGCTCTATCCTGCGGAGCTGCTCGCCGAAACGCTGGCCGTCGCCGAGCGCTGTCGGTTCTCTCTCGACGAGCTGCGCTACGAGTATCCGCAGGAGATCGTGCCGTCGGGCGAAACGCCGGCCACCTGGCTGCGCCGGCTGGTCGCCGAGGGCCTCGCGCGGCGCTTTTCCAATGCAGTGCCGGACAAGGTGCGGGAGACCGCCGAGCATGAGCTCGCGCTCATCGCCGAGCTCGGCTACGAGCCCTTCTTTCTCACTGTGCACGACGTAGTCGCTTATGCGCGCAGCCGGAGAATCCTCTGCCAGGGGAGGGGGTCGGCGGCGAACTCCGTCGTCTGCTACGCCCTCGGCATTACCGAGGTGGATCCGGCGCGCATGAGCGTGCTTTTCGAGCGCTTCCTTTCGCGCGAGCGCAACGAGCCGCCGGATATCGATGTCGATTTCGAGCACGAGCGGCGGGAGGAAGTGATCCAGTACATCTACGGCAAGTACGGCCGTAGTCGCGCGGCGCTTGCCGCGACGGTAATCTGCTACCGGCCGAAGAGCGCGTTGCGCGACGTGGGCAAGGCGCTCGGCGTGCCGCCCGATGAGGTGGAGCGCACGGCGAAGGGCTTCGCATTCTGGGACGGCCCTCTGCCCGAAACCGCGACGTGGTTTGAGCTGGCGCAGCTGCTGCGCGGCTTTCCGCGCCACCTCTCCCAGCATACCGGCGGGTTCGTTATCTCGCGCGGGCCGCTCTGCGAGCTCGTGCCGATCGAGAACGCGGCGATGCCGGAGCGCACGGTGATCCAGTGGGACAAGGACGATCTCGAGGCGCTCGGACTCCTCAAGGTGGACGTCCTGGCACTCGGCATGCTCACGGCAATTCGCAAAGCGTTGCAGATGCTGGGAATGCAGATGCACGAGGTGCCGGCCGAGGATCCGGCGGTTTACGCCATGATCCAGAAAGCCGATACCATGGGCGTTTTCCAGATCGAATCGCGTGCGCAGATGAGCATGCTGCCGCGCCTGCGCCCCGCGAGCTATTACGATCTGGTCATCGAGGTGGCGATCGTGCGCCCGGGTCCGATCCAGGGTGGCATGGTTCATCCCTATCTGCGCCGACGACGCGAGGCCGAGCCGGTCGAGTATCCGAGCGACGCGGTCCGGCAGGTGCTCGAGCGCACGCTCGGCGTGCCGATCTTCCAGGAGCAGGTCATGCAGCTCGCCATGGTGGCGGCCGGCTTCTCGGCCGGCGAGGCCGATGCCCTGCGCCGGTCGATGGCGGCATGGAAGAAGCGCGGCGGCCTCGAGCACTTCGAGGAGAAGCTGAAGCGCGGCATGCGCGTGAACGGCTACAGCGCCGAGTTCGCCGACGGCATCTACCGGCAGATCCTCGGCTTCGGCGAGTACGGCTTTCCCGAGTCCCACTCGGCGAGCTTCGCGCTACTCGTGTATGTCTCTTCGTGGCTCAAGTGCCACCATCCGGCGGCGTTCTGCGCTGCCCTGCTCAACAGCCAGCCCATGGGCTTCTACGCCCCGGCGCAGCTCGTGCAGGACGCGCGCCGGCATGGCGTGGAGGTACGCCCGCCGGACGTGAATGCGAGCGACTGGGACTGCACGCTCGAGGAGAAGGCGCTTCGACTCGGCTTGCGCATGGTGCGCGGGCTCGCCGAGGCGTCGGGTAGGCGCATCGCCGCGCGCCGCCCCTACGAAGACGTCGAGGCTCTCGCCCGACGTGCGCAGCTCAATCGCAAGGACCTGCGAGCGCTGGCTGCCGCCGCGCTCGGCTCGCTGGCCGGGAACCGGCGCCTCGCCCACTGGAGCGCGGCCGGCGCCGCCGTTCAGGCCCCGCTCGAGACGTTCGGCTCGGAGCCGCAACCTTCGCTCGCCGCGCCGCGCGAACGTGACGACGTCGCCGACGACTACACGAGCCTCGGCCTGACGCTCGGTCGCCATCCGCTCGCCTTGCTGCGAGAGCGTTTCGGCAAGCGCGGTCTACTCACCGCGGAGGAGCTGCGACGGCTGCCGCACGGCGCGCGGGCGAGCGTCGCCGGCCTCGTGACCTGCCGGCAGCGTCCCGATACGGCAAGCGGCGTGATTTTCGTCACGCTCGAGGACGAAACCGGGTGCGCCAACATCGTCGTCTGGGCGCGGCTCGCCGAGCGCCAGCGGGACGAGCTGCTCGGTGCACGGCTGCTCGGCGTGCACGGCATCGTGGAGCGCGACGCCGACGTCGTGCATCTCGTCGCGCGCCGCCTGGTCGACCACAGCGCCTGGCTCGGGCCGCTCGCAGCGGCTTCCCGGGATTTCCATTAACATCACTCTTCGATGACGGCCGAGAGCGGAATCCTCAACCTCATCGCCGAGCGCCGCGCGCGTCGCCCCGCGCGGGATCTCCCGGGACTTGCGCAACTCTTCCGTCGTCTCGCCTGCTGTCCGACCGGGGAGGCGGAGGAGACCGAAGAGCGCATCTGGAGCGCCTGGATGCACCACCCGCACGCCGGCGCTGCCGCCGCGCTCGACGCGGCGACGCGCGACATCGCCGCGCAGCGCTACGACATCGCCGAGACGCGTCTCACCCGGCTGCTGCGCAGCACGCCGGACTTCCCCGAGGCATGGCACAAGCGCGCCACGTTGTACTACCTGCTCGGTCGCGACGCTGAATGCCTGCACGACATCGCGCGTACGCTCGCGCTCGAGCCGCGGCATTTCGCCGCGATGTTGCACTTCGCGGAAATACTGCTCGGCGAAGGCGCATCCGCCGATGCGCGCTACACCTTCGCCGCGGCGCTTTCGCTGCATCCGCATCTCGCTCGGGCGCGCGACGTGCTGGCTGACAAACCCTGACCGGCGGTCGAAACGCCGCTGTGATACTGCCCTGCCTATAATGCGGCGAATATGGACGAGAACGACTATAAGGTCACGGTCGCGCGGGACATCGAGGATCTCATCCCGGTGTTCCTCAAGAACCGCAACAAGGAGGTCGAAACCCTGCGCGTGGCGCTCGCTGCAGCGGATTTCGAGCAGTTGCGGCAGCTCGGACATCGCATGAAAGGCGTCGGCCACTCCTACGGTTTCACCCAAGTCTCGATCCTCGGCAAATACATCGAGGACGGCGCGCGCAGCGGGGACCGGGCATCGCTCGAGGCGCGGATCGCCGAATATGCCGAGTACCTCGCCCGCGTGCAGATCGCGTATGAGTGACTAGCGCGCCATGCGCGTGCTCATCATCGACGACGACCCGGACCTGCGCGAGCTCCTCGGGCGATATATCAAGCAGCGCTGGCCGGACGCCGGAGTGGATGGTTACGATCCGCTGGAGCGCGATTTTCCGGGCGCCGGTTTTCCCCTCCGTTCCTACGATGTGGTCATCCTCGACTATATGCTCGGCCGCGGCGACGGCCTCGACTGGCTGCAGCGGCTGAAGACCCGGGCCGACTGCCCGAAGGTCCTGTTCCTCACCGGGGCCGGCAATGAAATCATCGCGGTGCGCGCGATGAAGGCGGGGGCCGACGACTATCAGCGCAAGCAGGAGATGACGCGCGAGAAGCTCATCACCTCGATCCACGAGCTGACGGCCGACGCCGTGGAAAGGACGGTGTCGCCCGAGCTCGCAGCGCGGCTGGAGGGCCACAACCTCGGCGCGAAAATCCGGATCCCGGGCATCAACGTGCTGCATTTGATCGGCGAGGGGGGAACGGCGAGGGTCTATCTCGCGTCCAAGGAAGGCGATGACGCGCCGCTCGTGGTCAAGATCCTGCGACGCGAGATCGTGTCCGACAAGAACGCGCTCGCGCGCTTCATGGAGGAATACTCGCTCGTCGAGCGCATTCAGAGCCGACACGTGGCGCGTATTTACGGGCATGGCGACGTGGAGGGCTACGCCTATCTGGTGATGGAGTTCTTCGAAGGCGGCGATCTGAACAAGCGCCTTGCCGGCAAGCCCCAGGCGGCGGCCGAGGCGCTGCGGCTTTTCCGCGAGCTCATGTTCGCGCTCGGCGATATCCACGAACGAGGCATCCTGCATCGCGATCTCAAGCCGCAGAACATCATGTTCCGCGACGACGGTAGCCTGGCAATTGTCGATTTCGGCATCGCGAAGCACGTTGACGCGGTGGACCGCACGAGCGCCGGCGAGGTGCTCGGCACGCCGCGTTACATGAGCCCGGAGCAGGTGCAGGGCCGGGCGCTCGACCTGCGCACCGACATTTATAGCGCCGGAGTGCTTCTCTACCAGATGTTCACCGGGCGCCATCTGTTCGAAGGCGACTCCGCGGTCGAGGTGGCGCTGCAGCATCTGAACAAGACGCCGCCGCCCCTGCCCGAGCCGCTACAGCAGTATCAGCGTCTGATGGACAAGCTGCTGGAGAAGGACCGGGAAGCCCGCTTTCGCAATGCCGACGAGGTCATCGGTTTCCTGACGCGCAAGTTCGAGCAGGACGCGGACGCGGTGGCTGACGACACCGTGAAGCTGCACTGACGCGGCTAGGGCAGCTTGGCCCAAATGGCGCGCAGCTGCTCAGGAAGGTCCTTCGGCGAGAAGGGCTTGGAGATCGTCCCGGCCGCGCCGAGGCTCTTCAGCTCATCGAGGTCGCGCTGCCCGGCCTTCGCCGTGATGAAGACCACGGGCAGCGCGGCGAGATCGGGCTGCTTTTTCATCTCGCGGAAAAGCGTCGGGCCGTCCATGCCCGGCATCATCCAATCGAGCATGACGAGATCGGGCTTGAAGCTCGCCATGGCGCCGAGTGCGGCGCCGGGGTCGGTGATGATCTGCACCGTCATCTTGCCGACGCGCTCGAGCGACATGCGCACGATCCGCTGGATGTCCTCGTCGTCCTCGACGTAACAGATGCGCTCTAGCGGGCGTTCAGGCATGGCAGTTCAAACCAGAAAGTCGTGCCGCCGCCGGGGCGGTCCTGGAAGCCGATCTTACCGTCCATCATCTCGATCAGTCGCTTGCAGATCGCCAGGCCGAGGCCCGTCCCGCCCTTCTGTCGCGAGGTGGTCGAGTCGGCCTGATTGAAGCGGCCGAAGATACGCGCGCGGAAAGCTTCCGGAATCCCCGGGCCGCGATCGTGAATGCCGATGCGAAGCCGGCCGTCGCGCGCCTCCGTGGTGATCTGCACGACGTCGCCCTCCGGGGAAAACTTCGCGGCGTTCGACAGCAGGTTGGTCATGACCTGCAGCAGCCGCTTGTGGTCGGCCTGCACCGCGCTCTTCGCGAGCGCCCCGTCGGGCTCGAAGCGCACCTTGAACCGGTCGGCAAAGCCCTTGTTCAGCACCATCGCCTCCTGCACCAGCTCGTCGACGAGAATCGCCTCGGGAGCGAGGGTGAGCTTGCCCGACTCGATCTTCTCGATGTCGAGGATGTCGTTGATCAGATCGAGCAGGCGCTGCCCGTTGCGCTCGGCAACGTCGGTCAGCTCGGCCACGTCCTTGGGTACTTCCCCCATCACCCCGGCGTTGATCAGTTGCAGGGAGCCGATGATCGAGGTGAGCGGCGTGCGTAGCTCGTGCGAGAGCGTCGAGGTGAATTCCTTCTTCATGCGCTCCGCCTCGAGCTGCGCGGTGACGTCCCGGCCCTGCGCGATCACGGAGATCACCCTGCCCTCGGCATTGACGAGCGGCGTCACGGTCCATTCACAGACGATCGAGATGCCGTCGCGCCGCGGATTGCGCACCTTGACTCCGGCCATCGGCCTGCGGCTGGACATCAGCTCGCTCCACTGCCGGTCGAACTCGTCCTGGAACTGCGGCAGCACCAGGCGCTTGATCGAGCCGCCGATCAGCTCTCCGGCGGCATAGCCGAAAAGCAGCTCGGCTGCGTGATTCATCTGCGTCACGGTTGCCTCCGAGGTGAGCTCGAGCACGGCGATCGGCGCGCGCTCGGCGAACAGGGCGAGCTTGCGTCCGCTCGCCTCCACCTGCCGCCGGGCTTCCTCGAGCTCGACAAGCTGGCGCTCGAGCCGCCGATTGAGCAGGCTGTAGTCCTCGGTCAAGCGGCCATAGGCATGTCGCAGCCGGTAGCCCGAGAAGAAGACCGCGTTCAGCCGGTAGGCGATGGCGACGCTCGCGCCGTAGAAGAGCGGAATGAGCAGCGCGATCTCGGCGAATAGTCGGTTGCCGAAGGTGGCGAGCACGTACGTGAAGGGGAGGGCGATGGCGGCCGCGTAGGCGGCGAAGACCGGCCAGGAGGCGGCGTACATCGGGATGCCGCCGGAGATGACCCCGGAGAGGACGAACGCGAGGAAGACCTGCCGCTCGTCCGTATGAGAGGGAAAGAACACGGCGGCGGCGAATCCCCATACCGCTCCGACGGCGAAAGCGCCGATGCCAAGCCAGCGCAGCCATTGCGGCGCCTGCGCCACCTTGTCGGCGTCGCGGCGGTAGCCAAAGTACAGCACGGCGTGCAGCGCAACGACCACGACGAGGAGCGTGCTCCAAAAGAGCACCAGCTCGATGAAGCGACCTTCGCGCAGCTCGACGGCGGCGATGAAGCCGATCGCGAGGGTGGCGACCATACCCAGCGGCAGCTGGCTGTAGAGCTGCTCGACGCGGTCTGCGAGCACGAGACGAGGATCGGCTCGATCGCGGATCTGCGCCGAAAACGTTTCGGCGCTCATGTCCTCGCGTGCGGCGCGGTTTCGGAGGTCGGCGCTGGGGGCGCCGTTGGCTAGCGTGGTATCGCTCATGCGCAGGCGAAAGAGCCCGCGCCCATTCTATCGGCTTCTCAAAGGCCCTTGCCGTTGCGTATTACACCGACGGCCACGCCTTCGATGGCCAGCGCTTCGCGCCGCAGGTCGATCTCGATCGGGGCGAACTCGGGATTTTCCGGCTCGAGCTGCACGACGTGGCCGCGACGGCGCAGGCGCTTCACGGTGACTTCGTCGGCAAGGCGCGCGACGACAACTTGTCCACTGCGCGCCTCCGGCGTGCGGTGCACCGCCAGCAAGTCGCCTTCCAGGATCCCGGCGTCGCGCATCGACATGCCGCGCACGCGCAGCAGATAGTCGGCGCGCGGCGTGAACAGGTTCGGGTCGACCTGATAGTGGCCCTGGACGTTCTCCTCGGCGAGGATCGGCGCGCCGGCGGCCACGCGGCCGACGACGGGAAGCTCGAGCAGACGCCGCGTCGGCGCGCGGGCATCGCGCACGCGGATGCCGCGCGAGGCGCCCGATGAGATCTCGATCGCGCCCTTTCGTTCCAGCGCGCGCAGGTGTTGCTCGGCGGCGTTCACCGAGCGGAATCCCATGCGCTCGGCGATCTCGGCGCGGGTCGGCGGGTAGCCCGACACCTCGGTCAGCTCGCGCACCAAGCGCAGAATTTCGGCTTGCCTTGCGGTGAGCGCGTTCGCGGCATCCATTGGACTGGCATTATATACAGTATGGTGGCGCTACAGCAAATCGCGCTGCGCCGGCCCCTCGGGAAGCGGCTCAATCAGCGCGGCATCGTCGTTGGCGGGTGCATTAACCCGCGGGCTCACCGCGTACGCGCGCATCTCTTCTGCCGGATACGCGCGCACCAACGCTTTCAGGGCCTCGACATCGTCGTTGCCCGGATCGAGCCAGGCGTCGTAGTCGCGCGGGGCGAGGATGAGCGGCATACGGTCGTGGATCGGCCCGGTAAGGCGATTGGGTGGCGTGGTGATGAGCGATACGCTGCGTACCGTCCCCTGGGGTCCGTGCCAGAGCGAGGTGAGGCCGCCGAGGGCGAACAGCCGTTCGTCGGCGGGACGCAAGTACCAGGGGTGTTTGCTCCCGGCCACGCTGCGCCACTCGAAATATCCGCTGGCGGGTACGAGGCAGCGTGAGCGCCGGAAAGCATCGCGAAATGCAGGCTTCTCGCCCAGGCTCTCGCCGCGCGCATTCGCGAGCTTCTGTCCGATCGCCGCATCCTTCGCCCAATGCGGAATGAGGCCCCAGCGGAATTCGCCGACGCTACGGCGGCCGCGCTCGTCGGCGCGCACCGCGAGCACCTCGCTACCCGGACAGATGTTGTAGCGAGGCGCGAAAGCCGGCGCCGCCGCAAGGCGGAACTGAAGCGCGACGACCTCGGAATGGGCGTGGAGCGCGTAACGACCGCACATGGGCCGGAGGTTACAATCCCCGCGCCATGGTCATCCAGTCGCTGCTCGACACCGACCTCTACAAGTTCACCATGATGCAGGTGGTGCTGCATCACTTTCCCGGCGCCCAGGTCGAGTACAAGTTCAAGTGCCGCACCGAGGGTATCGATTTCCGTCCTTACCTCGCCGACATCCGGGACGAGGTAGGCGCGCTCTGCAGCCTGCGCTTTCGCGAAGACGAGCTGCGCTACCTGCGCAGCCTGCGCTTCATGAAGTCCGACTTCGTCGACTTCCTGGGGCTCTTCCAGTTCAACGAGAAGTACGTCCGGATTGGTCCTGGCGAGCGCCCGGGGGAGATGGACGTCACCATCCGCGGTCCGTGGCTGCACACCATCCTGTACGAGATTCCGGTACTCGCCATCGTGTCCGAGGTGTATTTTCGTCGCAGCCAGCCGCGCCCCGATTTCGCGGAAGGCCGGCGCCGGCTGCAGGCCAAGATCGACCTCGTCCGTACCGTAGAGCCCGAGGTCGGCTTCAAGATCTCGGACTACGGGACGCGCCGCCGCTTCTCGCTGGCATGGCACGAGGAAGTGCTGCAGACGCTGAAGCGCGAGGTGCCGGTCTACTTCGCGGGCACCTCAAACGTCTGGTTCGCGATGCGGAACAACCTGACGCCCCTCGGCACCATGGCGCACGAGTACATGCAGGCGTGCCAGGCGCTCGGCCCGCGGCTTCGCGACTCCCAGACCTTCGCTTTCGACAAGTGGGCGCAGGAGTACCGCGGCGACCTCGGCATCGCGGTGGCGGACACCTACGGCACCGATGCGTTCCTGCGCGACTTCGACATGTATTTCTGCAAGCTCTTCGACGGCGCGCGCCACGACTCGGGCGACCCTTTTCAATGGGGCGAGCGCCTGATCGAGCACTACCGGAAGAACCGCGTCGACCCGCGCACGAAAACGCTGATCTTTTCCGACCAGCTTTCGGTGCCGCTCGCCGTCGAGATCGCGCGGCGCTTCCACGGACGCGCACAGACCGCCTTCGGCATCGGCACCAATCTCACCAACGATCTCGGCTATCAGCCGATCAACATCGTCATCAAGATGACCGAATGCAACGGCCAGCCGGTGGCCAAGGTGTCGGACGCGCCGGGCAAGACGATCAGCAAGGACGCCGGCTACCTGCGCTACCTGCGTCAGGTATTCGGCCTGGAACCCGCCGAGAGGGCCTGATTCGAAGAACTGCGCTGGCGGTGCTCGCCGCCTGCTTCGCCCTCAACATGTTCGGGCGCGGGCTCGGCGACACCTACGCCGTCTTCCTGCTGCCGCTCGAGCGCGAATTCGGCTGGTCGCGCTCGCAGACCACCGGGGTCTATTCGGTCTACCTCCTGGTGCACGGCTTCACCGCGCCGCTCGTCGGGCTCGCGTTCGATCGGCTCGGGCCGCGCTGGGTCTACGGCGCGGGCACCGTATGCCTCGGCGCGGCCTTTTTCTTCGCCAGCACGCTGGAGAGCCTCTGGCAGTTCTATGTTTTCGTCGGCGCGCTGGTCGGCATCGGCGTGAGCCTGAACGGCATGGTTCCCGCATCGGCGCTCCTGTCGCGCTGGTTTCGCGCCCGGCTTTCGACGGCGATCGGCATCGCCTATTCCTCGTTCGGCGTCGGCGCGCTGGTGCTCGTGCCCCTCGCGCAGCACCTGGTCGCCGAGTTCGACTGGCGCGGCGCCTATCGCATGCTCGGCGGCACGCTGCTTCTCGCCGCGCCGATCGTTGCTCTTGGGGTCCCGTGGCGCCGGTTCACGGCCGGGAGTCCGGAGCATCGTGCGCCGAGGGCAAGAGGCGCGGCCGAGGGATGGACGCTGCGCGCCGCGCTGCGCAGTCCGGTGTACTGGGGCCTCACACAGGTGTTCTTCTTCACGGCGGCGGGCATGTTCACCGTGCTGGTCCAGCTCGTCGCTTTCTTCATCGACGCCGGGTTCTCTCCCTTCACCGCGGCGACCGCCTTCGGCGCGATCGGCATGATGTCGGCGATGAGCGTCATGGGAAGTGGTTTCACCTCCGACCGCTTCGGCTACCGCCGGGTTGTCACGGCGAGCTTCGTCGGCACGGCGAGCGGCATGGCGCTCCTGCTCTCCATGGCCGTCGCTCCGCTGACTTGGCTGCTCGTCTTGTTCGTGCCGACGTTCGGGTTGTGCATGGGGGTGCGGGGCCCGATCGTCTCCTCGGTGGGCACGAAGTACTTCGCCGGGCCGAACGTCGCGGCGATCTATGGCGGCATCTACGCCGCGAACGCAGTCGGCGCGGCCTGCGGCTCTTTCATCGGCGGGCTCCTGCACGACCTGACGGGCGGCTACAAGGTTGGACTGGCGTTCGCCCTCGTCTGCGTGGCCATTGCTTCCGCGCCCTTCTGGACCGTGCGAGAGCTCAAGACCTTCCGCTGATCTTGCGCATGCGGCGCACGCGCTCGATCAGCGTGCATCCGCGCAAGTCGGCGACGCCGAGCTCGGTGACGAAGACCGCCGCCTCGCTTCGAGGCAGCGAGACCGGACCGGAAAGCTGCTCGACCACGCGCGCAGCCGGGAGCACCACGATCGACAGTCCGCCGCGCGACTGATTCGCCGCGCGCACGAAGTCGAGCGCGCCGCCGACGGCACCGATATAGCTGCCGCGCGCCATCTCGCCGTTTACCTGGCCGGTAGTGTCGACCTCGACCGCCGAATTGATGGCGACGAAGCGCTCGATCCCGGCTAGGTCGGAGGCGCCATGGGTGATGTCGGACGAGCGCAGTTGCACGAGCGGATTCTCGCGCGCCCATTCGAACAGGCGCGGCGAGCCGATGAGCGCTCCGCCGAGGCAGGCGTCGAGGGCCAGGTCGACCGTCGCGTCGCACACGAGGCCCGAGTGGTAGCGCAGCCGGGCCTTGCCGTTCAGGGCAGCGACGACAGCGTTCGGCAACGCGCCGATGCCGCACTCGATCGTCGCGCCGTCGGGGACGAGCTCGGCCGCGAAACGCGCGATGCGCAGGTCGTTGTCCTTCGGCCGCCCCTGGTCGAGGGTGACGGGCGCGCGCGAGGTCTCGACGGCAAGATCAAGATCGCCCTCCCTTAGCAGCGGCTGGGTGTGGGTCCAGGGTACCTGGTCGTTCACTTCGGCGACGACGGCTCGGCAGACCTCGAGCGCCGGCGCGAGATATTCCACGGCGAGACCCAGGCTGTACTCGCCTCGGCCGTTCGGCGGGCTTACCTGGACGAACACGACATCGCAGGGAAGCTGCCGCGTGCGGAGCAGGGCGCCGAGCCGCGAATAGGGCGCAGGCAGGATGTCGAGCACGCCGGCGTCCGCCAGGGCCCGGTTGGTTCCGGTGCCGCAATACGAAGCGAGGCGAAGGTGATCGGCGCATTCGGGCTTGACGACGCCCGAGTAGCTCGACCCGAGGAAGAGGCGGCAACCGGAGAGCGCTTCGCGCTGCGCGACGAGCAATTCGAGCAGCGTGGCCGGCTCGGCGCAGGCCTGCCCGGCCACGATCGCGTCACCGGGACGCACGACGGCGCCGAGATCGGCCTTGTCAGCGGTCGAGGCCCTGGTCGTCATAGGAAGCAGGATCGGAGATCGGCTCGATATGGGTGTCGATCGAGGCGTTGGGCACGAGCGAGCGAATGCGCTCCTCGAGCTCTTCGCAAAGCTTGTGCGCCTGCGATACGGTCCACGCGTCCGGCACCAGCATGTGAAACGAGAGGAAGCGGCGTGCCCCCGCCTGTCGCGTACGCAGCGCGTGGAACGAGACGCCGTAGCGTCGCGAATACTCGCCGAAGAGGCGCGTGACCTCGTTCTTGTCGACGGGAGAGATGGCCGCGTCGAGGAGGCCTTTCACCGAGCGACGCACCAGCATCGCGCCGGCCCAGACGATGTGCAGGGCGACGGCGAGCGCGACGAGCGGATCGAGCCAGTACAGCCCGGTCGCGTAGACGAGCGTCACGCCGGCGAATACGCCGAGCGAAGTCCACACGTCGGTCATCAGGTGCCGGCCGTCGGCCTCCAGCGTGATGCTGTGGAAGCGCTTCCCGGCGCCGATCAGCGAGCGCGCCACGGCGAAGTTGAGCGCCGTCGCCACCGCGGTGAGGCCCAGACCGAGGGCCGGCATGTCGAGCGGCTGCGGCTCGACGAAGCGGGGAATCGCGGCGAAGAGGATACCGGCGGCGGCGAAGACAATCAGCCCGCCCTCGATGCCGGCGGAGAAGTACTCGGCCTTCGAGAAGCCGTACGCATGCTCTTCGCTCGGCGGGGCCGCCGCGAGGCGCAGCATCCACAGCGCGAGGAAGGCCGCTGCGAGATTGACCAGCGACTCGAGGGCGTCGGAGAGCAGGCCCACGGAGCCGGTGATCCACCACGCCGTGGCTTTGAGCGCGATGGTGGCGAGCGCCGCGCCGATCGACAGGCGAGCGAAGCGCTCAAGCGGCATCGGTCGTCCGCTTCATCGCTCGCTCAGCGTTCCCTTTTCCAGGGCATAGGCACGATCGGCGACGCGCTCGACAAAGCGCGGGCTCTGCTCGGCCAGGAGCACGGTCACTCCGGCGCGCTTGAGCTCGCGAACGACCGCCACGACCTGCGCCGTGACGAGCGGCGCGAGGCCCTCCGAGGGCTCGTCGAGCAGGATCGCGCGCGGGTTGCCGGCGAGCGTGCGCGCAATGGCAAGCATCTGCTGCTCGCCGCCCGACATGCGCGCGCCCCGGCGCGAACGCATCGCCCCGAGGGCGGGAAAAAGCGCGTAGAGGCGCGCGTCGTCCCAAAGCGGCGCCTCGGCGCGCCGCGGCTGGCGGCCGACGAGAAGATTCTCGGCCACGCTCAGCCCGGGGAAAATCCGCCGCTCCTCGGGAACGTACCCGAGCCCGAGACGCGCGATCTCGTAGGGCTCGAGGCGCTCGATGCGTTGGCCGGCGAAGCGCACCTCGCCGGAGAAGCGCTCCACCAGGCCCATGAGCGCCTTGAGCAGAGTGGACTTGCCGGCGCCGTTTCGCCCAAGGAGCGCCACGACTTCGCCCGCGCGGGCGACGAGGTTGACCTCGAACAGTACCCGGGCGCGTCCATAGCCGGCGCTGAGCCGGGTGACTTCAAGCATCGCCCAGGTAGACGGCGCGTACGCGCGCGTCATTGCGCACGGCGTGCGGCTCGCCCTCGGCGATCAGCTCGCCGAGATGCAGCACGAGAATGCGGCTGGCAAAGCCGAAGACGACGTCCATGTCGTGCTCCGTGAAAAGCACGGCGATATTCTCGCTGCGAGCGAGCTGCGAGGCGAGCGCCATGAGGGCAGAGCGCTCGGCGGGGGCCATCCCGGCCGTCGGCTCGTCCATGAGCAGCACGCGCGGCGCCTGCGCGAGCGCGACGGCGAGCTCGAGGCGCTTCAGCTCGCCGTAGGGGAGGAGCGCGCAGGCGCGTTCCGCCTGCCCGCGCAGGCCGACGGTGTCGAGGAGCCGGTCCGCCTCGCCGGCGTAGCTTCGCCGTGCGGGAACGAGGAACGAGCGCTCGCGCCGATGGTGCGCGAGCAGGGCGACCTGGACATTCTCGCGTACGCTCATCGATCCGAAGAGCGCCGCCACCTGGAAGGTTCGGCCGACCCCGAGCCGAGCGATCGCGTGCGACGCCATGCCGAGGAGACTCGCGCCGTAGAGGCGAACTTCACCGCTGTCGGGCGTGAGCTGGCCGTTGAGAACGTTGAAGCAGGTGGTCTTGCCGGCGCCGTTCGGTCCGATGAGGGCGACGCGCTCGCCTGCGCCGACGCTGAACGAGACGTCGCGCAACGCCTGCACGCCGCCGTAGGCCTTCGAAAGATGGCTTACGGCGAGGGCCGCCATCGCCGCAACGAACCCGCGATGCCCTGCGGGAACGCGAGTACGAGAAGAAGAATCACGCCGCCGATGGCCGCGCGCCAGTAGTCGATGCTTCGTGAGGCGACGTCGGAGAGCCAGGTGAAGAGCGCCGCTCCCCAAAGCGGCCCGGTGAGCGTTTGCACGCCGCCGAGCAGCACCATGACCAGCGCGTCGACCGAGCGCGGCACGGAGAGAACGTCGGGCGAGATCGACCCCTTCGAGAAGGCGAAAAGACCGCCCGCGACGCCGGCGAAACAACCCGCCGCGGTGAAAGCGGCCCACTGCTGCATGCGCACGTTGATGCCGAGCGCTTCGGCGCGCAACGCGGAATCGCGCGACGCGCGCAGCGCGTAACCGAAGGGCGAGTAGATAGCCCGCCAGAGCAATCCGATCGCCGTGATGCCCAGGGTGAGCACCAGGTAGTAGTAGGCGGTCTTCGTGGCGAGCCATGCCGGCGGCCACACGCCGATCAACCCGTTCGAGCCGCCGGTCAGCTCGTCCCACTGGAATGCCACCGACCAGGCGATCTGGGCGAAGGCGAGGGTGAGCATCGCGAGATAGACGCCCGAGAGCCGCACGCAGAACCAGCCGAAGAGCGCCGCGCCGAGCCCGGCGGCGAGCGGCGCGATCGCGAGCGCGAGCGCCATGGGCGCGCCGAAGCGCAGCAGGACGATGCCCGCCCCATAGGCCCCGAGGCCGAAATACGCGGCATGCCCGAAAGAAGCCATTCCTCCCGGGCCCATGAGCAAGTGCAGGCTCGCGGCGAAGACGGCGAAGACGAGAAGGTCGGTGAGGAGCACGACGGTGTACTCGTCTCCGACGAGCGGCGCGGCGAGAAGGAGGGCGGCGAGAAGCGCGAGCGCGACACGGGCCGGCCGCGAGAGCGGCGCGAGGAGCGGTGCGCTCTGCAATGCGGCGACGCGCGGCGCGGGCTCGGGACGCCCGAGCAAACCCTGGGGCCGCAGCACGAGCACCACCGCCATGACGATGAATTCGACGACGAGCGTGAGCTTCGAGTAGCCCAGGCCGGTACAGAAGGCCTTGACCTCGCCGATCGCGAGGGCCGCGAGGAAGGCGCCGGGGATCGAGCCGAGGCCGCCTACAACGACCACGACGAAGGCGTCGGCAACGAGGGCCAGGTCGACGCCGAGGCTCGCCGGCTCGCGCGGGATGGCAAGCGCGCCGCCGAAGCCCGCAAGCGCGGCGCCGAGCGCAAAGACTGCCGTGAAGAGCCAGCGCTGATTGACGCCGAGCGCGCCCGCCATTTCCCGGTCTTCGGCGGCGGCGCGGATGAGCACGCCCCAGCGCGTCCTGGCGAGGAAGAAGTGCAGCAGCGCGAGGACGAGCGGTGCCATGCCGATCAGCAGCAGGTCGTATTGCGGAAACGGTCGGCCGATGATGGTCGCGGCACCGGCGAACCCCGGAGCGCGCGGCCCGAGCATGTCCACCGGGCCCCAGGCCCAGAGCGCGAGATCGCGCACGATCAGCACCACGGCGAAGGTCGCGAGGAGCTGCAGCAGCTCCGGCGCTCGGTATAGCCGGCGCAGCAGCATCGCCTCGATCAGGACGCCGGCGCCGGCGACGCCGAGAGTGGCGGCAGGCACCGCCGGCCAGAAGCCGATCCGCTCGGCGAGCCATACGGCGAAGTACATGCCGAGCATGTACAACGATCCGTGTGCGAAATTGACGATGCGGGTGACGCCGAAGATCAGCGACAGCCCGGCCGCGACGAGAAAAAGCGAGCTTGCGCCGGCGAGCCCGTTGAGAAATTGCAGCAGGACGGCGGCGCCACTCACCGCGAAGTGGTTCCCGGCTCAGCGCTCTTTGCGCAACGCGCGCACCACGGCGTCCGGGGGCTGGTAGTCGGCTCCGTCCGCATAGTGCCAATTCACCATGAAGCCCTGGCCATCGTTCTTCGCCAGCTGACCGACATAGGCCCCCATCGTCGACTGGTGGTCGATCGCTCGCCAGACGATCGGCCCGAAGGGCGTCTGCATCGGCAGGCCTTCCAGGGCGTCCACTAGCTTCTCGGTGTCCGCGCTCCCCGCCTTGCGCACGGCCTCGGCCGCCGCGTATACCGCGGCATAGCCGACCACCGATCCCTGGCGCGGGTAGTCCTTCCAGCGCTGCATGTACGCGTCTCGGAACTTGCGATGTTGCGGCGTATCGATCTGCCGCCAGGGGTAGCCGGTGACCCACCAGCCCTCCGGCGTCTCGTTCTTGAGCGGATCCAGGTACTCCGGCTCGCCTGCGAGTAGATTGAATACCGGTCGCGCGCGGAAGAGGCCTCGGGTGGTGCCCTCCCGCACGAACTTCTGCAGGTCGGTGGCGAAGAGCGAGCTGAAGATCGCATCCGGCTTGGCATCGGCGATGGCCTGGACCACGGCGCCCGCGTCGATCTTGCCGAGCGGCGGCGCCTGCTCGGCGACGAACTCGACCCCCGGCTGCGCCGCCGCGAGGAGCTTCTTGAAGGACTCGGTCGCCGACTGCCCGTACTCGTAATTGGGATAGACGATCGCCCAGCGCTTCTTCTTCAGCTTCGCCGCCGCTGGCACGAGCATCGCCACCTGCATATAAGTGGAGGGGCGCAGACGGAAGGTGTAGCGATTGCCGTCCTGCCAGACCAGCTTGTCGGTGAGCGGCTCCGAGGCGAGGAAGAGGATCTTGCGCTGCGCGGCGAGGTTCGCGACGGCGAGACCGACGTTCGACGCGAACGTGCCCATCAGCAGGTCGACCTTTTCGCGCGAGATCAGCTCTTCGGCGACCCGTACCGCGCTGCCCGGCGTTCCGCCGTCGTCGCGGGTCACGAGCTCGAGCTTGCGCCCGGCTGCGCCGCCCGCCGCGTTGATCTCCTCGACGGCGAGGGCCATGCCTTTCCGGTACGGATCGAGGAAGGCAGGGAACACCTTGTAGCTGTTCAGCTCTCCGATGCGCACGGTCTGCGCCGGCGCCGGCGTAGCAAGCGTGAGCGAGGCGAGGAGAAGCAGCAGTTTTTTCATAGATCACCTTCCACTTTCGCGCCGCGGTCGGGGCGGACCTTGTCGGTGCCCGCCGGGAAGACGCGCCAGAACTCCTTGCGCACGAGGCTCGTCAGAGTCGCGCTCTTGTTCAGGCCGTGATAGCGCGCGACCGCCTCGAGCATGGCGAGATCGCGTGCCGTGGCGGAGAAGGTGCTGACCTTGGCCTTGAGCGCCATATTCAAATACTATATAAAAACTGATAAGTGCGCCAGAGAGACGGCAACCGCCGCCGGGTGCTATCTTTCCCGCGTGGCCACCCCCGCCCGCGACGAGCGCCGCGCCGCGGCCGTCGCCTGCGGCGCCCATGCGCTGCACGATGGCTGCACCGACCTCGTCTACGTCATGCTGCCGGTCTGGCAGGCCGAATTCGGCCTTGGCTACGCTGCGCTCGGCATCCTGCGCACGCTCTTCAGCGGTACGCTCGCCGCGCTCCAGATTCCTTCCGGCCTGCTCGCGCAGCGGCTCGGCGCCCGTCCGGTCCTTGCGCTCGGCACTGCGTTCGTCGGCGTCGGCTACCTGATCGCCGGAGCGAGCTACGGCCTGCCGTTGCTCGCGGCGGCCCTGGTGATCGGCGGCGCGGGGGCGAGCACGCAGCATCCGCTCGGCTCCTCGATGATCGCGCGCGCGTATCCGGGCGCGCGCTCGCTCAAGGCGCTCGGGGCCTACAACTTTGCCGGCGACATCGGGAAGATGGCGGTGCCGGCGGCGGTTTCGCTGCTCCTGGTCGTGCTGCCCTGGCGGCAGACGCTTGCCCTGCTCGGCGGCATGACGGTGCTTGCGGCGATAACGATATTCGCGCTCGCGCCGCGCGCGACGGAGGGCGAGGAGGTGCGCCGTGGCGACCCGGGTGCCGCGGGCGGGCCGAGCACCACCGACCGCGCGTCTTTCTACTCGCTGCTCGCGATCGGCATGCTGGACAGCGCCGCGCGCATGGCCTTCCTCACCTTCCTGCCTTTCGTCCTCACCGCCAAAGGCGCGAGCCTGCCGACCATCGGCGTCGCGCTGACCGCGGTGTTCGCCGGCGGAGCCGCGGGAAAGCTCGTCTGCGCCTTCATCGGTGCGCGCCTGGGTGCGGTGCCAACGGTGTGGCTTACGGAAGTCCTCACCGCGCTCGGCATTGTCGCGCTTCTGCCATTGCCGCTTCCGGCCGCGCTGGCGCTCCTGCCGTTGCTCGGCATCGCGCTCAACGGCACCTCCTCGGTCCTCTATGGGTCCGTGCCGGACCTCGTCGCGCCGGCCTGGCGCGTGCGCGCCTTCAGCATCTTCTATACCGGTACGGTGGGCGCGGGGGCCTTGGCCCCCGTGCTTTACGGCCTGCTCGGCGATGCGCTCGGCGTGCCCGCCGCGCTGGTCGTGGTGGCGCTCGTCGTGCTCGCCAACGTGCCCCTCGCCGCGCGCCTCGCTAAGCCGCTTTCCGCTCGGCGGGCGGCGGCAGGAGCTTGAGGCAGCGCTGGATCCAGAGCGCGGTCAGCTTCTCCTGCACGCCGTTCTGGGCGAGGCGCTGGGCGAGCGCGGCGAAATCCACCTGGTCGAGCGGCTGATCCTGATTGAAGCAAGAGAAGACGTAGCTCGTCTTGCCGCTGGCCGGGTCAACATGCGGCTGAAGGCACTGAGCACAGATCTCCTTCATCATGCACTGCATCGGCGAATTGATCGAGCCGATGGCGACGTGCGATGCCTTGAGGTAGGGTTTGAGCGCGCCGTGGCGTGCCAGGGCGACGGCGGCCATCATCCGGTCGGAACCAATGGCGATGATGCGATCGGTCGCGGAAAAGGCGATCGCCTGCTCGCCGAGGGCCCCCGACGCGTAGGCCACCATCGCCTGGACGATGTTGCCGATGAAGGCGCGATCCTGCTTGCGCCGCGGCGCGAAGCCGGGGGGCTCGTCGCAGCACCAGACGACGACGTCGGACGCCGCTTCGATGTCGTCGATGCGGTAGCGGTCGCCGACATGCTTGTAGCCGGCGAAATAGATGACCCGCGACCCGGCGGCGCGCAGCGCGCGGCCGATCGAAAAAAGGACGGCGTTGCCCAACCCGCCGCCCACGAGGGTCACGGTCTCGCCGTGCGCAATCTCCGTCGGCGTGCCGGTCGGCCCCATGAGGATGACCGGCTCACCCACGCCCAAGTAGGCGAGCAGATCGGCCGAGCCGCCCATCTCAAGCGCGATGACGGAAATCAGGCCCTTCTCGCGGTCCACCCACGCGCCGGTCAGCGCCAGCCCTTCCATGGCGAGCGTGGTCCCGGGCACGCGCAGGGCGAGGGTCTCGAAATTCTGCAGCCGATAGAACTGCCCGGGCTGGAAGCGGCGCGCGGCGACCGGAGCGCGCAGCACGACCTCGACGATGGTCGGCGTGAGGCGGCGCACATCATGCACCACGGCACGCAGCTCGCGGTTGAGCTCGGCAAGGAACTTCGCGTCGTCGAGCGGTGAAGCCGGCTCCCGGCGTGCAAGCACACGGTTCAGGACCGGGTAGCCCTGCTTCGCGCTGCCCATCGCCTTCACCACGTTGCCGAAATAGGAAGGATGGAGGTCGCCGAAGAAGCTCATGAAGCGGCCGTCGGCATAACGATGCAGCAGCACGTCGGGCTGCTTGGGCTTGGACGTCTGGCGCTCCGGCCGCACCGGGTTGCCGTGCTCGTCGCAGGCGAGAAAATACTTTCCGTCCAGCGCGAGGCTCACGCCTTCCTCGCGGGCGAGCACCGTGTTGGGCTGCGTTCCGGCGGCGACGAGCACCGAGCGCGCCGGCAGCTCGACCGTCTGGCCTTCGGCATTGGTGAAGCGTACGGCGCGCGCGTGGCCGTAGCGATCGACCTCGATCCGGGCGGGCGTCAGGTTCTCCGAGAAGACGATGCCTTCCTCGAGGGCCTTCGCGACCTCTTCATGGTTGAGCGTGTAGGACGGACTGTCGATCAGCCGTCGCCGGTAGGCGATGGTCGAACCCCCCCAAGCCTTCAACAACTGCCGGCGCTCGGCCGGCTTCGCCACCCTCAAGGCGCGCGCGTGGGCGAGGAACTCCTCGGCGATCCCGCGCTCCTCGGCGTTCCACGACGGCTTCTCTTCAAGCGATTCGTAGCGCGCGAGGAACTTCTCGACCTGCACCGCGTAATAGGCGAGCGACTCGGTCGCGGTGTCGATCGCGGTCAGGCCGCCGCCGATGACGACGATCGGCAGGCGGATCTGCAGGTTGGCGATCGACTCGCGCTTGGCCGCCCCGGTGAGCTGCAGCGCCATGAGGAAATCGGAGGCGGCGCGCACGCCGCGCGCGAAGCCGTTCGGAATGTCGAGCACCGTGGGCCGTCCCGCGCCGGCGCACAGCGCGATATGGTCGAAGCCGCGCGCGAAGGCCTCGTCGATGGTCAGCGTGCCGCCGAAGCGCACGCCACCGAACATCGCGAACTGCCGACGTCGCTCGAGGAGCAGGCGAATGATTTTCAGGAAGTTCTTGTCCCAGCGCACGGTGATGCCGTACTCTGCGACCCCGCCGAACCCGGCCATGACGCGCTCGTCGAGCGGCTCGCGCAGGCCGGCGATGCTCTTGATCGGCGCAAACGGCACACGACTGCCAAGGGGATCGACGCCGGAAACTTCCGCGTCCAGCGGCTCGATCTTCAGCCCATCGATGCCCACCACCGTGTGGCCCTCGTTCAGCAGGTGGTGCGCGAGCGTGAAGCCGGCCGGCCCGAGCCCGACCACGAGGACGCGCTTTCCGGAAGCCGGCCTGGGATGAGGCCGACGCAGGTCGAAGGGGTTCCAGCGAGTGAGCAGCGAGTAGATCTCGAAGCCGTAGGGCAGCTCCAGCACGTCTTTGAGCGTGCGCGTCTCCGCCTGGGGAATGTTCACCGGCTCCTGCTTCTGATAAATGCACGACTTCATGCAGTCGTTGCAGATGCGATGGCCGGTGCCGGCGACCATGGGGTTGTCAACGCTGATGATGCCGAGCGCGGCCAGCGGCTCGCCGCGCGCCTTCACCATTTGAAACTCCGAGATCCTTTCTTCCAGAGGGCAGCCGGCGAGGGGAACGCCGAACACGCTCTTGCGAAAACCTTCGACCGGCGGCTTCTCCTTCAGGCCCTTCGAGCACGAGTCCTTGCCCTGCTCGTGGCACCAGATGCAGTAGTTCGCCTCGTCGAGCGCTCCCACGAGATCGGTGCCGGGATCGGTGAGCGCGAAGCCTTCGCGCCGGCGCGGCTCGATCGGCACGGGGATGAGCTTCATGTAGTCGAGCTTGTGCGGCGCCTTGAAGAGCACGCCGGTGCCATGCTTCGCCTTGCCGGCCGGCGTGAGCGTCGCCCACGCGGCGTAGCGTGCCGCAAGCTCGAGCTCCGCGGCATTTTCGGCTTCGTCGGCGAGCCACTCGCTCACGCGCCGCGCAAAGTCGAGCTCGGTGAAGCTGCCGCCGAACAGCCGGTCAATCGCCTGTTGCGGCTCGAAGCCCTCCAGCTCGGTCGCCTTGACCTTATGCAGCGCGCGGCGCTGCACGAATTGGCGCTTCACCGAGTAGAGCGGAGCGAGCTCGTTGTGGCGCGCGGCGAGCGCGCGCGCCTCGCGCTCGATGGCGAACAGGCGCGCGAGGAAATCCTCGACATGCGGCGCGAGGTCGACCAGCAGCTCCGACTCCGCCTTCGCGGCGGGCAACTGCGCGCGCGCCGCGAGCAGGCGCTCGCGCAGCGCGCCGTTCGCCTCGCCGAGGAAGGCGAGGAAAGAGCGGTCCACGCGGAGGAGCCCCTCGCGCTCGTACAAGTCGCTGAAGCGAATGCCGAATCCCAGCTGCATGCGGTTAGAATTATCGGCCAGTTTTTTCCCGCATTGACCTATTCCTCCGGGGGCTTTTAATGCAGATCAAGAACAGCGTCTTTCTCGTCACCGGCGGCGCTTCCGGCCTCGGCGCGGCGACCGCTCGCATGGCCGCCGAGAATGGCGCCAAGGTGCTCATCGCCGACATGCAGGCCGAGGCGGGAGAGAAGCTCGCCCGCGAGCTCGGCGGACGCTTCGCCAAGACCGACGTCTCTTCCGAGGCCGACGGCAAGGCCGCCGTGGCGCTCGCCCTGAAGGAGTTCGGCGGGCTGCACGTGCTCGTCAACTGCGCGGGCATCGCCATCGCCGAGCGCACCCTCGGCAAGGAGGCGCCGCACGACCTCGGCCGCTTCGAGCGCGTGCTCAAGGTGAACCTGCTCGGTACATTCAACATGATTCGCCTCGCCGCGGAGGCCATGACGAAGGCGAGCCCGAACGCCGCGGGCGAGCGGGGCGTGATCGTCAACACGGCCTCGGTGGCGGCCTTCGACGGCCAGATCGGGCAGGCCGCCTACTCGGCGTCGAAGGGCGGCGTGGTCGGCATGACGCTGCCGATCGCACGCGACCTTTCGCGCAACGGCATCCGCGTCTGCACGATCGCGCCGGGGATCTTCGAGACGCCGATGCTCATGGGCCTGCCCAAGGAAGCGCAGGAGTCGCTCGGCAAGCAGGTACCTTTCCCGTCGCGGCTCGGCCGCCCCACCGAATATGCGCAGCTCGTCAAGGCGATCGTCGAGATCGAGATGCTGAATGCAGAGACCATTCGCCTCGACGGGGCGATCCGCATGGCACCTAAGTGATCGGCCTGAGCTCGCGCCGGTAGAGCGCAGCGCGCTTCACGTATCCGTCGGCGATTTCGCGCAGCCAGGTCTTCTGTTCGGCCGTCAGCTCGCGCACAACCTTGCCGGGCGAGCCGACCACCAGCACGCCTTCGGGGATTTCCTTGCCCTCGGGGATCAGGGTGTTGGCGCCGACGAGGGAGCCGGCGCCGATTCTCGCCCCGTTCATCACCACGCTGTTGATGCCGATCAGCGCACCGTCGCCGACCGTGCAACCATGCAGCATCACCTTGTGGCCGACCGTCACCTCGCGGCCGAGAGTAAGCGGAAAGCCGGGGTCGACGTGCAGCACCGAGCCGTCCTGCACGTTGCTGCGCTCGCCGACTGTGATCAGGTCGTTCTCGGCTCGAATCACGACCTTGAACCAGATGCTCGCCGCAGCGAGAAGCGTCACCGATCCTACGAGCGTCGCATCGTAGGCGACGTAGTGATCGGCGCCGACGAGGCGCACCCGCTTGTCGCCGAGGGAGAAGAGCGGCATCCGGCTATCATAAGGCAGTGAAGATCGCCGTTCTCGGCGCCGGCGTGATCGGCACGACGAGCGCCTGGTATCTCGCCCAGGCGGGCCACGAGGTGACCGTGCTCGAGCGCAGGCCCGCCGCCGGGCTCGAAACGTCGTTCGCCAACGGTGGACAGATCTCCGCGGGCCATGCCGAGCCGTGGGCGAAGCCCGAGCTGCTGCCGAAGATCCTGCGCTGGCTCGGTCGCGAAGATGCGCCGCTGCTCTTTCGACCCCGCGCGGATCTCGCGCAGTGGCTCTGGGGCATGCGCTTCCTCATGGAGTGCCTGCCCGGCCGCTTCGAGCGCAATTGCCGGGCGCTGGCCGATCTCGCCGTGTACAGCCGCGAGCGTTTGCGCGAGCTGCGCGAGAAGGCGGCGCTTCGCTACGACGAGCTGGCGCGCGGCATCCTGCATTTCGCCACCACCCAGCGCGACTTCACGGCGCTCGCGCAGCACGCCGAATCGATGCGTGCGCTCGGGATTCGGCGAGAAGTGAAGACGGGCGCAGAATGTCTCGCGCTCGAGCCCGCCCTGCAGTACGCCGAGGAGCGCATCGCCGGCGGCGTGTACACGCCCGAGGACGAGTCGGGCGACGCGCATCGTTTCACCCAGGAGCTCGCGGCACGCGCGGCGGAGAGGGGAGTGCGCTTCGCCACGGCGACGAGCGTGATCGCGCTCGAAACGAGCGGCGGGGAAATCCGCGCTCTCGAAACGACGACCGGGAAGCTCTCCGCCGATGCCTACGTGGTCGCCCTTGGCGCGTACAGCGCGCCGCTCCTGCGCACCGTGGGCATCCGTCTCCCGGTGTACCCGCTCAAGGGATACTCCATCACGCTGCCGCTCGGACCTGCCGAGGAGGACGCGGCCCCGACCGTCAGCCTGACCGACGAGAGCATGAAGATCGTCATCTCCCGGCTGGGCGCGCGCCTGCGCGCAGCCGGCACCGCGGAGCTCGCCGGCTACGACACGTCCATCAACGAGGTGCGTTGCGCCGCGATCGTGCGGCGCGTGCGCCAGCTTTTTCCGCAGCTTGGCGCGGCGACCACGGTAGAGCGCTGGAGCGGGTTGCGGCCGGCGACGCCGGACAACGTGCCGATCATCGGTCCCTCGCCGTTGCGGCGTCTCTGGCTGAACACGGGCCACGGCACGCTGGGCTGGACGCTCGCCTGCGGCTCCGCGGCGGCGCTCGCCGACCTGATGAGCGGCCGCCGGCCAGAAGTGGATTTCGCCTTTGCGCCTTAGCGATTCCCAGTTCGTCGACATCCGCGGCCTGCGCTACCACGTCCGGCGCTGGCGCCGCGACGGCGCACCGAAGATGGTGCTGCTGCACGGCTGGATGGACGTCTCGGCTTCCTTTCAGTTCCTGGTCGACGCGCTGCGCGGCGAGTGGGATGTGTACGCGCCCGACTGGCGCGGTTACGGGCTCAGCGACTGGGGGAGATCCGACTGCTATTGGTTTCCCGACTACATCGCCGACCTGGATTTCTTGCTCGAGTGGATCGCGCCGCGCGCGCCGGCGAACCTCGTGGGGCACAGCCTGGGCGGAAATGTCGCCGCCCTCTACGCGGGCGTAAGGCCGCAGCGCGTGGCGAAGCTCGTGAACCTGGAGGGCTTCGGTCTCGCGGCGACGCGTGCCGAGCAGGCCCCCAAGCGCTACGCGCGCTGGCTGGACGAGCTGCATCGGCCGCCGCGATTGCGCTCCTACGCGGGCTTTCCGGCGCTCGCCGAGCGCCTGCGCGAGAACAATCCGCGCCTGAGCGGCGAGCGCGCCGACTACCTGGCTCGCCATTGGGGGCGCGAAGCCGGCGACGGCACGGTGGTGCTGCGCGGCGATCCGGCGCACAAGATCGTCAACCCGGTGCTCTGGCGATACGAGGAGGTGCGCGCCTGCTGGCAGCAGGTGCGGGCGCCCGTGCTCTGGGTCGACGCCGAGCGCTCGGACGCGCTCGCGCGAGCGGGGATCGACGAGCATGGCCACGCCGAGCGACGCGCCTCGTTCGCGACGCTCGAGCGCGTCAGCGTGAGCGACGCCGGCCACATGCTGCACCACGACCAGCCCGAACGCGTCGCCGCCCTGATCGAGGATTTCCTGTCTCGCTGATGGCACAACGGTTCGCCATCCACCCGACCCACCCGCAGGCCCGCTTGACGCGCCGCGCGGCGGACATGATTCGCCGCGGCGCGCTCGTCGCCTATCCCACGGACTCGTGCTATGCGCTCGGCTGTCTCTCGGACGCCGGCGCGGCGCTCGAGCGGCTGCGACGCATTCGCGGCATCGACGAGCGCCACCACCTGACGCTCATGTGCCGCGACCTCTCGGAGATCGCCCGCTATGCCATCGTCGATGACGCGCGCTTCGCCCTGATCAAGGCCGCTACGCCGGGCAGCTATACCTTCATCCTGCGGGCGCGCCGCGAGCTGCCGCGACGGCTGCTGCATCCGAAGCGCAGGACGATCGGCGTGCGCATTCCCGGTCATGCCGTCGCGCACGCGCTGCTCGCCGGGCTCGATGCGCCGATGCTCTCGGCGACGCTCATCCTGCCCGGCGATGCACAACCGCTGGCCGACGCGGACGAGATCGGCCGCCGCATCGGCGGCCAGGTCGACCTGATCATCGACGCCGGAAGCTGCGGCGCCGAGCCGAGCACGGTCATCGATCTCACCGGCGACACGCCGCTCGTGCTGCGTCAAGGACGCGGCTCGCTCGCGCCGTTTTCCGTCGAGTCGGTCTGATAGAATCGTCCGCGCAAGATGGACGTCCATTCCTTCGCTCTGAACCCCCTCGTTCAGATCGTCGCCATCTACGCCCTCCCGGTGCTGTTCGCGATCACGCTGCATGAAGCGGCGCATGGCTACGTGGCGCGGCATTTCGGCGACATGACGGCGCACGCCCAGGGGCGCATCAGTCTGAATCCGTTGCGGCACATCGATCTGGTCGGCACGATCATCGTGCCGCTCGTCATCCTGTACTTCAGCGCCCGGCTCACCGGGGGCGCCGGCATCCTGTTCGGCTGGGCGAAGCCGGTCCCGGTGAACTACTCCGCTCTGCGCAAGCCGCGCCAGCACATGGCCTGGGTCGCCGCCGCCGGGCCCGGCGCCAACCTCGCCATGGCGCTCGCCTGGGCGGCGATTCTCAAGGTCGCGGTGCTGTTGCCGGCCGCCGGTTTCTCGCTGCCGCTCATGCTCGTCGCGCAGGCCGGCATCGGCGTGAATCTCGTGTTCATGTTCCTCAATCTGATTCCCATCCTGCCGCTCGACGGCGGGCGCATCACCGCGAGCCTGCTGCCGAGTCGCGCCGCCGGGCAGTACGCGCGCCTCGAGCCCTGGGGGCTGCCGCTGCTCGTCCTGCTGCTCGTCACCAACGTGCTGGGCTTCGTGCTGCAGCCGCTGGTCGGCGCTTCCGACGCGCTGATCCGGGCGATCGTGTTCTGAACATGTACGAGACACGCGTGCTTTCCGGCATGCGGCCGACCGGCAGCCTGCATCTCGGCCACTATCACGGCGTGCTTAAGAACTGGATCCGCTTGCAGGCCGAGTACCCCTGCCTCTTCTTCGTCGCCGACTGGCATGCTCTGACCACCGACTACGAGAAGCCGGGCGATGTGCAGCGAAACTGCTGGGAAATGGTGATCGACTGGCTCGCCGCCGGCGTCGATCCGAGCCAGGCGATCCTCTTCATCCAGTCGCAGGTACCCGAGCATGCGGAGCTGCATCTGCTTCTCTCGATGATGACGCCGCTCGGCTGGCTGGAGCGCGTGCCGACCTACAAGGACCAGCAGGAAAAGCTCGTCGATCGCGACCTTTCCACCTACGGCTTTCTCGGCTATCCGCTACTGCAGTCGGCCGACATCCTCATCTACCGCGCCAAGTACGTGCCGGTGGGCGAAGACCAGGTGCCGCACGTGGAGTTCACGCGCGAGGTGGCACGCCGCTTCAACCACCTCTACGGCAGGGAGGCGGGCTTCGAGGAGAAGGCGAGAGCGGCAGTGAAGAAGATGGGCAGCAAGAAGGCGCGGCTCCTGAACGAGCTGCGCGGGCGGTTCATGGAGCAGGGCGAGACGGAGGCGCTGGCGCGCGCGCAGGCGCTGCTCGACGAGCAGCAGAACCTCTCGCGCGGCGACCGCGAGCGGCTGTACGGATGGCTCGAGGGCGGCGGCAAAAAAATCCTCGTCGAGCCCGACGTACTCCTCACCGCGGCTTCGCGCATGCCGGGCCTCGACGGCCAGAAGATGTCCAAGTCCTACGGCAACGCCATCGCGTTGCGTGAAGACCCGGACAGCGTGGCGAAGAAGATCCGCACCATGCCGACGGACCCGGCCCGCGTGAAGCGCAGCGACCCGGGAACCCCCGAGAAGTGTCCGGTGTGGGCCCTGCACCTCGTCTATTCGGACGAGACGCGCCGGCAATGGGTGCAGAAGGGTTGCACCACCGCCGGCATCGGTTGCCTCGAGTGCAAGCAGCCCGTCATCGAGGCGGTCAACGCCGAGCTCGCGCCGATCCGCGCGCGGGCGCAGGCCTACGTGGACGATCCGACGTTGGTGCGCAACATCGTCGCGGACGGCTGCGAGAAGGCGAGACATCTCGCCGCCGAGACCATGCGCGACGTGCGCGAAGCGATGGGGCTTTCCTACACATGAGCATCGATATCGACCAAAGCAGCGCGGCCACGGCGCCGGTGGCGAAGATCTACGGCGAGCCGGTCATCGAGCTGCCGACCGACCTGTACATCCCGCCGGATGCCCTCGAGGTGGTGCTTGAAGCGTTCGAAGGCCCGCTCGATCTGCTGCTGTACCTGATCCGGCGCCAGAACCTCGACATCCTCGATATCCCGATGGCGCCCCTCACGCGCCAGTACCTGGAATATGTCGAAATCATGCGGGCGAAGAATCTCGAGCTCGCCGCGGAGTATCTGGTGATGGCGGCGATGCTCATGGAGATCAAGTCGCGGCTGCTGCTGCCGCGCCCGCCGGCGGCGGCGCCGGTGGAGGAAGACCCGCGCGCCGAGCTGGTGCGCCGCCTGCTCGAGTACGAGCAGATCAAGAAGGCGGCGCACGCGCTGGACGAACGGCCGCAGGTCGGCCGTGACGTGGTCGCGATCTCCGTCTGGATCGAGAAGACGGTCACCGAGCGACTGCCGGACGTCGATCCGCAGGACCTGGCCGAGGCTTGGCGAGGGCTGCTCAACCGGGCGCGCATGTCGCGCCATCACCACATCTCCCGCGAAGAGCTTTCGGTGCGCGAGCACATGAGCGGCATCCTGCGCACCCTTCGCGAGCGGCGGGTCATGGAGTTCGCCGAGCTGTTCGATCCCGGGCGCGGGGTTGCCGTGCTCGTAGTGACCTTCCTGGCCCTGCTCGAGCTCGCGCGCGAGCTGCTGATCGAGATCACGCAATCCGAGTGTTTTGCCCCGATTTACGTTAAATTAGGCGTCACGTCAGAAGCCGCCAACAACTAAGACGCCCGCAAGGAACGCGGAACTCGGCCATGCACAATCCCTCGGAAGCCAAGCGCATCCTCGAAGCGGCGCTCCTCGCATCACCCGAGCCGGTGGGCGTTCCGCAGCTCAAGCGTCTCTTCGAGGACGAGGTAAGCCCGGACACCGTGCGCAACCTGCTTATCGAGCTTGCGCAGGAGTGGAAGGGCCGCGCCGTGGAGCTGGTAAACGTAGCGAGCGGCTGGCGCTTCCAGACTCGTCCCGACTTCCACCCCTATCTGGAGCGGCTCTCGCCCGAGAAGCCGCCGCGCTACTCGCGCGCGGTGCTCGAGACGCTCGCGATCATCGCCTACCGTCAGCCGGTGACGCGCGGCGACATCGAGGAGATCCGCGGCGTGACGGTCTCGGGCCAGATCATGCAGAGCCTCGAGAACCGCGGCTGGATCGATGTCGTCGGCCATCGCGAGACTCCGGGGCGACCGGCCCTCTACGCAACGACCCGCAAATTCCTCGACGATTTGGGCATGCGCTCGCTAGAGGAGCTGCCGCCGCTCGAGGAAATTGCGAAGACGCTCCAGTTTGAGCCCGTCCCGGCCGCCGAGGCGGCCGTCCGGCCCGCCAACACCGACGCCCCGGCCGAGCCTGCGCCAGAAATCGCGGCCGCCGACCACGAGCCACCCGCCGATCACGAGCGGCCCCCAGCGACCGGCACCGAAGGCTGAGCCGCAAAGGCTGCAGAAGCTGCTGGCGGCGGCGGGCCTCGGCTCGCGGCGCGAGATCGAACGCTGGATCACCGCCGGGCGGCTGACGGTCAACGGCGCGCCGGCCGCGCTCGGCACGCGTGTCGGTCTCGACGATCGCATCCTTCTCGACGGTGCGCCGCTGCAGTTGCGCCGCCCCGCGCCGCCGCGCGTGCTTCTCTATCACAAGCCGCCCGGGGAGCTCGTCACGCGGCGCGATCCCCAGGGCCGAGCCATCGTCTTCTCGCGCCTGCCGCCGGGGCATTGGATCGCCGTGGGGCGCCTCGACATCAACAGCTCCGGCCTGCTGCTTTTCACCGACTCCGGGGAGCTAGCCAACCGCCTGATGCATCCGCGCTACGGCGTGCGGCGTGAGTACCTCGCTCGGGTGCAAGGCCCGGTCGACGTTGAAAAACTGCGGGGCGGCATCAATCTCGAAGATGGTCGAGCAGCGTTCGATGAGATACAGCCCCTGGAGCGGCAAGCGGCCGGGGCGAACCGCTGGTATCGGGTGACGCTGCGCGAAGGACGCAATCGCGAGGTGCGTCGGCTCTTCGCCGCGGTGGGTGCGCGCGTGAGCCGCCTGCGGCGAGTGCGCTACGGGCCCGTCGAGCTCCCCGCGGATCTCGCCCCTGGGCAGTGGCGCGAGCTGGTAAATCCTGTTAAACTTCAAAAGCTTTTCGTGGCCTGAAAAAGGCTTTTCGTGGCCTGAAGGCGAGCTTGTGATGGCTGTGAGACAAGAACGGCTGGCGGTTTCGCCGTTGGCAGCGCGAGAGATGGGCTTCGGCCCATTTTTTATTTGAACTTGGAAAACGTGATTTCGCCGGTCGTGTCCGGCATGGGGTACGAACTCGTCGACCTGCAAGCGGCGAACGGGGGCCGGATGTTGCGCCTTTTCATCGACAAGGCGGGCGGCATCGGAGTCGAGGACTGCGCGGCGGTCAGCCGGCAGCTGAGCCGGGTGCTGGAGGTCGAAGGAATCGACTACGAGCGGCTGGAGGTCTCCTCGCCGGGGCTCGACCGGCCGTTACGCAGGAGCGACGATTTCGCACGCTTCGTCGGCCACAAGGCCGATGTGCGCATGAGAACGGCGGATGCGAGCGGCCGACGCAGGTTCGTAGGGGTGCTGCGCGGCGTGCAAGGCGGCGCAGTGGATGTCGAAGTGGACGGAAAAACGGTGCGGCTCGCCCTCGACGACCTCGAGCGAGCGCGGCTGGTGCCGGAACTGTGAGGGATCAAAGTGGCTGGAAACCGTGAACTGGTAATGCTGGTGGACGTACTCGCGCGCGAAAAGAACGTGCCGCGCGACATCGTCTTTGGCGCGCTGGAGATGGCGCTCGCCTCGGCGACCAAGAAGAAGTACGCCGAGGACATCGACGTGCGCGTGCACGTCGACCGCAATACCGGCGCCTACGAGACCTTCCGCCGCTGGAAGGTCTTCCCGGACGACGCACCGGACTGGAACACCGCGCAGATGCTCTCGGTCGAGGAGGCGCAGGACCGGGGCAAGGCCGACGCCAAGGTGGACGACGTCATAGAGGAGCCGATCCCGAACGTCGAGTTCGGCCGCATCGGCGCGCAGACGGCGAAGCAGGTGATCCTGCAGCGCATCCGCGACGCCGAGCGCGAGCAGATCCTGAACGACTTCCTGTCGCGGGGCGACGAGCTCGTCACCGGCACGGTGAAGCGCATGGAGCGGGGCAATGCCATCATCGAGTCCGGGCGGCTCGAGGCCCTGCTGCCGCGCGAGCACATGATTCCGAAGGAGAACCTGCGCGTAGGCGACCGCGTGCGCGCCTGGGTAATGAAGATCGACCGCCAGGCGCGTGGCCCGCAGCTCATCCTCTCGCGCACCGCACCGCAGTTCATCATGAAGCTGTTCGAGCTCGAGGTACCGGAGATCGAGGAGGGGCTGCTCGAGATCAAGTCGGCGGCGCGCGATCCCGGCATTCGCGCCAAGATCGCCGTGCACACCAACGACAAGCGCATCGATCCGATCGGCACCTGCGTCGGCATGCGCGGCTCGCGGGTGCAGGCGGTCACGCAGGAGCTCGCCGGCGAGCGGGTCGACATCGTCCTGTGGTCGGCCGACCCGGCGCAGTTCGTGATCGGCGCTCTCGCGCCTGCCGAAGTCTCTTCCATCGTCGTGGATGAAGAAAAGCACGCGATGGACGTCGTCGTCGACGAGGAGAATCTCGCCGTCGCGATCGGCCGCAGCGGGCAGAACGTGCGGCTCGCCTCCGAGCTCACCGGCTGGCAGATCAACCTGATGACGGAGGAGGAGTCGAACCGCAAGCAGCAGGAAGAGAGCGGCCGTATCAAGCAGCATTTCATGGAGAAGCTCGACGTCGACGAGGAGATCGCCAACATCCTGATCGAGGAGGGGTTCTCGACGCTGGAAGAGATCGCCTACGTACCGATCAACGAGCTGCTCGAGATCCAGTCGCTCGACGCCGACACCGTGAACGAGCTGCGTAACCGCGCTCGCAATGCGCTGCTGGTCGCGGCGATCGCCAACGAGGAAAAGATGGAAGGCGTGGATCCGGAGATGCTCAAGCTGGAGGGCATGGACGGCGCGCTGGCCGGCAAGCTGGTGGAATCCGGCGTCAAGACGCGCGATGACCTCGCCGACCTCGCGGTCGATGAGCTCGCCGAGATCACCCAGCTCGACGAGGAGAAGGCGAAGAAACTGATCATGGCCGCCCGGGCGCACTGGTTCGAAGGTGACAAGCAGGGCGAGAGCAAGAGCAAGGAGGCTGCCTAGTGGCGCAAACGAGCGTAGCCCAATTCGCGAGCGAACTTAAGGTCCCGCCCTCGGTGCTGATCGAGCAGCTCCGCGCCGCGGGCGTCGAGAAGCGCGCGCCCGAGGACTCGCTCACCGAGCAGGACAAGTCGCGGCTGCTCGACTACCTGCGCCGCACGCATGGTTCGGCGGAGGCGAAGAACAAGATCACGTTGACGCGCAAGCAGACGAGCGAGATCCGCAAGACCGACGCCACCGGCAAGTACCGCACCGTGCAGGTCGAGGTACGCAAGAAGCGAGT
The DNA here is from genome assembly GCA_036274735.1 of Burkholderiales bacterium. Lineage (GTDB taxonomy): Bacteria > Pseudomonadota > Gammaproteobacteria > Burkholderiales > SG8-39 > SCGC-AG-212-J23. The sequence goes on along the minus strand of DASUFD010000053.1, from coordinate 43,481 downwards.
CTTCGTGAAGCGCGATCCGGCGGAAATTGCGGCTGCCGCCGTTGCCGCGGAGGCGCCGCCGCCGCCCCCCGCCCCGGTTGCCGCGCCGGCCGCGGCGCCGATCGATGCGCGCGAGCTCGAGCTGAGGGAAGAAGAAGCGCGGCGCGAGCAGCAGCTCGCCGAGATTCAGGCGGCGGAGCTGCGCGAGAAGCACGAGGAGGAGCAGCGCGAAAGGCAGCAGGAGCGGGAACGCCGCGAGGCCGAGCAGAAGGCCGCCGAGCAGCAGAAGGCGGCCCAGCCGCAGGGGGCGACGGCCGTCGCATCGGCGCCGGGAACCACGCTGCATGCGCCCCGGCCGACCGACGCGAAGACCGACAAGAAGCCGAAGAAGGCGAGGCCGACCACGGTTCTGCGCGACGATTCGGCGCGCCGTCGCACGATCAAGACGCGCGGCGACGCCGGCGGCGGCGTCGCGGGCTGGCATGCGCGGGGCGCCAACCGCCACCGCGGCGGCATGTCGGGGGCGGAGACCGCCTTCGCTCCGCCCTCCGAGCCGCTCGTTCGCGAGGTCGCCGTGCCCGAGACCATCACCGTGGGCGAACTGGCGCACCGCATGTCGGTCAAGGCAGTGGAAGTCATCAAGGTGCTGATGAAGCTCGGAACCATGGCGACCATTAATCAGGCGCTCGACCAGGAAACCGCGATGATCGTGGTCGAGGAGATGGGCCACAAGGCGAAGGCCGCCAAGCTCGACGATCCGGAGGCCTACCTGGCCGAGACGGCCGAGCCGGCCGCGGGCGAGCTCGAGGCGCGTCCCCCAGTCGTGACCGTGATGGGCCACGTCGACCACGGCAAGACTTCCCTCCTCGACTATATCCGCCGCACCAAAGTCGCGGCCGGCGAGGCGGGCGGCATTACTCAGCACATCGGCGCCTATCACGTAGAAACGCCGCGCGGCGTGATTACCTTCCTCGATACCCCGGGCCACGAGGCGTTCACCGCCATGCGCGCGCGCGGCGCGAAGGTGACCGACATCGTCGTTCTGGTCGTTGCCGCCGACGACGGCGTGATGCCGCAGACGGTCGAAGCGATCAACCATGCCAAGGCGGCCGACGTGCCACTGGTCGTGGCGATGAACAAGATCGACAAGCACGAGGCGAACCCGGAGAAGGTGAAGCAGGACCTGCTCTCGCACGGCGTCGTGCCCGAGGAGTACGGCGGGGATTCGCCGGTGGTTGCGGTATCGGCGAAGACCGGCCAGGGCGTCGACGACCTGCTCGAGCAACTGCTGCTGCAGGCGGAGATTCTCGAGCTCAAGGCGTCGGTGGACGCTCCGGCCAAGGGGGTGGTCATCGAGGCGCGGCTCGACAAGGGCCGGGGACCGGTCGCGACGCTGCTCGTGCAGTCCGGGACGCTGAAGCGCGGCGACATCGTCCTCACCGGGGCGGTCTACGGCCGAGTGCGGGCGATGCTCGACGAGAACGGGCGCGCCATTCAGGAAGCGGGGCCCTCCATCCCGGTCGAGGTGCAGGGACTCTCCGAAGTGCCGAACGCGGGCGAGGACATGATGGTGCTCGCCGATGAGCGCAAGGCACGCGAAATCGCGCTGTTCCGCCAAGGCAAGTTCCGCGACGTGAAGCTCGCCAAGCAGCAGGCGGCCAAGCTCGAGAACATGTTCGAGCAGATGGGCGAGGGCGGCAAGAAGGTCCTCAACCTCGTGATCAAGGCGGACGTGCAGGGCTCGCAGGAGGCGCTGATCCACGCGCTGACGCGCTTGGGCAGCGACGAGGTGAAGGTCATGGTCGTGCACGCCGGCGTCGGCGGCATCACCGAGTCGGACGTGAACCTGGCGATGGCATCGCGCGCCGTGATCATCGGCTTCAACACCCGCGCCGACGGCGCTGCGCGCAAGCTCGCCGAGTCGGCGGGCATCCAGATCCGCTACTACAACATCATTTATGAGGCGGTCGACGAGATCAAGGCCGCGCTCTCCGGGATGCTGGCGCCCGAGCGCAAGGAGTCGGTCATCGGCCTCGTCGAGGTGCGACAGGTATTCCGCATCTCCAAGGTCGGCACGGTCGCAGGCTGCTACGTGCTCGACGGTAGCGTCAAGCGCGGCGCCCAGGTCCGCGTGCTGCGGGACAATGTCGTGATCCACACCGGCGAGATCGATTCGCTCAAGCGCTTCAAGGACGACGTGCGCGAGGTCAAGGCCGGGTTCGAGTGCGGCATCTCGCTCAAGAACTTCACGGAGCTGAAGGAGAAGGACCAGTTCGAGGTCTTCGAGACCGTCGAGGTGGCGAGAACGTTGTGAAACAGAGAAGGTCGGGGCGCCCGGAAAAGCTGGGCGACCTGATCCAGCGCGAGCTGTCGGACCTGCTGCGCCGCGAGTTGCGCGACCCGCGCGTCGGCATGGTGACGATCACGGGCGTGGATGTCTCACCGGACCTGTCGCACGCCAAGGTGTTCTTCACCACGCTCAGCGAGCAGCACGTCGAAGAGGCGGGCGAAGGCCTGCGGCGCGCCGCCGGCTTCCTGCGCTCGCAGCTCGCGCGGCGCATCAAGCTCTACACCACGCCGGAGCTGCGTTTCGTCTACGACGAGTCGGTGGAGCGGGGCGACCGGCTGTCCCGCCTCATCGACTCGACCCGCGAGAGCAAGTGATCGACGGGGCGCTGCTCCTCGACAAGGGGGTCGGAGCGAGCTCGAACGCCGCGCTGCAGGAGGCGAAGCGGCTCTTCGGCGCCGCCAAGGCCGGTCATGCCGGCACGCTCGATCCGCTGGCGAGCGGACTGCTCATCGTGCTTTTCGGCGAGGCGACCAAGTTCGCCGGGCCTCTGCTCGAGGCCGACAAGGAATACCTGGCGACGCTGAAGCTCGGCGAGAAGACGAGCACGGGTGACGCGGAAGGCGAGATCGTCGAGGTCCGCCCCGTTGCCGTCGGCGAAGGGGATGTCGAGACGGCGCTGCGCCGCTTCCGCGGCCCGATCGAGCAGCTTCCGCCGATGCATTCGGCGCTCAAGCGCGACGGGGTGCCGCTCTACAAGCTCGCGCGGCGCGGGGAGAAGGTCGAGCGGCGCCTGCGCCGGGTCGAGATCTTCGAGCTGGAGATGCTGCGCTTCGCGCCTCCGCTGGTCGAGCTGCGTGTCCGCTGCAGCAAGGGCACCTATGTCCGGACCCTCGCCGAGGATATTGGCGAGGCGCTGGGGACGGGAGCGCACCTCGCGGCGCTGCGCCGCACGGCGTCCGGTGCTTTCCGCGTTGCCGAGGCAGCGAGCCTCGACGCGCTAGCGGGGCTCGCCCTCGTTGAGCGGCGCCGGCGCCTCCTGCCACTGTCGCGCCTGCTCGTGGGCCTGCCGGCGGCCGAGCTCGACGCGCAGGCCGAAGCGCGGCTGAGAAATGGCCTGGAGCTCAGGGTCGCGGGTATCGGCGAGGGGCTGTGCGCGCTTTTCCGTGTCGACGGGGGCGTGATCGGCCTCGGCCGCGGCGAGGCGGGCGGCCGGGTGCGAGCGCTGCGGCTCACGCGCGCTCTCGGCCAAGCGGCTGAAAAACATCGCTAAACCTTGTGAGCGAAGTAGTCCTTCGGTTACAATCGCCGGCTTAAATTTGAGAGCGAGTGAGCAGAATGGCATTGCAGGTTCCGCAGAAGGCGGAAGTGGTCAAGCAGTACCAGCGCTCGGGCAAGGATACCGGGTCGCCCGAAGTGCAGGTTGCGCTCCTGACTGAGCGCATCAACGGTCTTACCGAGCACTTCAAGACGCACGTCAAGGACTTCCATTCCCGACGCGGTCTGCTGAAGCTGGTCAGCCAGCGGCGCAAGCTGCTCGACTACCTGCGAGGCAAGGACGCGGACAAGTATCGCGGGCTGATCGAGCGGCTCGGCCTGCGAAAGTAAGCATCCGCGCCACGCCAATCCGCGATGCCGCACCGCAAACGCTCATCACCCCGATGAGCGTTTTTTGCTTTTCGAGGACCCTCCTTTGAACCCCATCAAGAAGACTTTTACCTTCGGCTCCCATGAAGTGACCTTCGAGACCGGCGAGATCGCGCGCCAGGCGCACGGATCGGTGGTGTGCACCATGGATGACACGGTCGTGCTCGCCACGGTGGTCGGCGCGAAGGAGCCGCGTGCCGGCCAGGACTGGTTTCCGCTCACCGTCGACTACGTCGAGAAAACCTACGCCGCGGGCAAGATTCCGGGCGGCTTCTTCAAGCGCGAAGGGCGCCCCTCCGAGAAGGAGACGCTGACCTCGCGCCTCATCGACCGGCCGATTCGGCCGCTTTTCCCCGACGGCTTCCTCAACGAGGTGCAGGTCGTCGCGACCGTGATGTCGCTCAATCCCGAGGTCGACTCCGACATCCCGGCGATGCTCGCCGTGTCGGCGGCGCTCACCCTGTCCGGTATCCCGTGGAACGGCCCGATCAGCGCCTGCCGCGTCGGCTACGTGAACGGCGAATACGTCATCAACCCGACGATGACGCAGATCAAAGAATCGCGGCTCAACCTGGTCGTCGCCGGCACCGAGCAGGGCGTCATGATGGTCGAGTCCGAGGCGCTCGAGCTTTCCGAGGACCTGATGCTCGGTGGGGTGGTGTTCGGCCACGAGCAGATGCAGGCGGCGATCCAGGCGATCCACGAGCTCGCGGAAGCGGCCGGCAAGCCCGCCTGGGACTGGCAACCGCCGGCCAGGGACGAGACCCTCATCGCACGCGTCGCGGCGCTCTGCGAGGCGGACATGCGCGACGCCTTCGCCATCAAGCAGAAGCAGACGCGCAACCAGCGGCTCGGCGAGATCCGCAAGAGCGTGCTCGAGAAGCTGAGTGCGGAAAACCCCGACGTGAACGTGAACGTGGTGAAAGACACGTTGTTCAACCTCGAGTCGAAAATCGTGCGCGGCCAGATCCTCGACGGCGAGCCGCGCATCGACGGCCGCGACACCCGCACGGTGCGGCCGATCACCGTGCGCGTTGGCGTGCTGCCGCGCACGCACGGCTCGGCGCTGTTCACGCGCGGCGAAACCCAGGCGCTCGTCACCGTGACACTGGGAACCGGACGCGACGAGCAGATCATCGACGCGCTCTCGGGCGAGTACCGCGAGCGCTTCATGTTCCATTACAACATGCCGCCCTACGCCACGGGCGAGACCGGACGCATGGGCCCCTCCAAGCGCCGCGAGATCGGCCACGGCCGGCTCGCCAAGCGCGCCCTGGTGGGACTGTTGCCGACGCAGGAAGAGTTCGGCTACTCGATCCGCGTGGTCTCGGAGATCACCGAGTCGAACGGCTCGTCGTCGATGGCCTCGGTCTGCGGCGGCAGCCTCGCGCTGATGGATGCCGGCGTGCCGATCAAGGCTCATGTCGCGGGCATCGCCATGGGGCTGATCAAGGAAGGCAACCGCTTCGCGGTGCTCTCCGACATCCTCGGCGACGAGGATCACCTCGGCGACATGGATTTCAAGGTGGCGGGCACCGACAAGGGCGTGACCGCGCTGCAGATGGACCTGAAGATCGAGTCGATCAACAAGGGCATCATGAAGGTGGCGCTCGACCAGGCGCGCGAGGCGCGCTTGTCGATTCTCCAGATCATGAAGCAGGCGATCGAGGGCTCGCGCGAGCAGCTTTCCACCTTCGCGCCGCGCATCATCAAGATGAAGATCAACCCGGACAAGATCCGCGACGTCATCGGCAAGGGCGGCGTGGTGATCCGCGGCATCCAGGAGGAGACCGGCACCACCATCGAGATCGAGGACGACGGCACGATCTCCATCGCCTGCGTCTCCGCAGAAGGCGGCGAGGCCGCGAAGAAGCGCATCCAGGAGCTCACCGCCGACGTCGAGGTCGGCAAGGTCTACGAAGGCACCGTGCTGCGGCTTCTCGACTTCGGCGCGATCGTGCAGCTACTGCCCGGCCGCGACGGCCTGCTGCACATCTCGCAGATCAGCCACGAGCGCGTGAACGCCGTGTCCGACTACCTGAAGGAAGGCCAGCAGGTAAAGGTCAAGGTGCTGGAAGCCGACGATAAGGGCCGGGTGCGGCTTTCGATGAAGGCGGTCGAGAAGGAAACCGCGAAGCAGGGGTAACGGGAATCCCGCCTACGCGGGAATGGCGAACTTGTTGTCGCCCCCGCGAAGGCGGGGGCCCAATTTTTTACTTCGCGACCTGCCGCTCGCGCAGCTCGTCGAGTGTCTTGCAGTCGATGCACAGCGTCGCGGTCGGCCGCGCCTCGAGGCGCTTGAGCCCGATCTCGACGCCGCAGCTGTCGCAGTAGCCGTACTCGTTGGCGTCGATGCGCGCGATGGTCTCGTCGATCTTCTTGATCAGCTTCCTCTCGCGATCGCGGTTGCGCAGCTCGAGCGCCATGTCCGACTCCTGGCTCGCCCGGTCGTTCGGATCGGCGAACACCGTCGCCTCGTCCTGCATGGTGTGCACAGTGCGGTCGATTTCCTGCGAGAGCTCGGCCTTCAGCGCCTCAAGGATCTTCCGGAAATGCTTGCGCTGCGGCGCGCTCATGTACTCCTCGCCCTTCTTCGCGGCGTAGGGCGTGAAGCTTTTTCTCGTCAATTCCACCGGCATTTCGTGCACAGCCCAAAAAAAGTGAGGCGCTTTTGTACCAGAAACACCCCCCCGTCGCAAGCAACCTGGATTGCTCGCGGTCTGCGCTAAGGGTATCATTCGCGGGCAATTTTTCCGGGGCGTGGCGCAGCCTGGTAGCGCGCCTGCTTTGGGAGCAGGATGTCGGAGGTTCAAATCCTCTCGCCCCGACCAATGCGTCGGCGTAGTGTTCGCAATTTGCACTGCTCTTGCTTGCTCGCGGACTGCCCGTAGCTCAACCGGATAGAGCACCAGCCTTCTAAGCTGGGGGTTACAAGTTCGAGTCTTGTCGGGCAGGCCAGTTCGCTACGGTGGCCGTAGCTCAAAGGTAGAGTCCGGGGTTGTGATCCCCGTTGTTGTGGGTTCGAGTCCCATCGGCCACCCCATCTTTCCCTCGTGCCGCTCGAGCGTGAGCTGAAGCTCGCCGTCGCACCCGGGCGAGCCGCGACCGTGGCCCGGGTGTTGCGGCTGCCGCGTGGTCGCATCCTCCACAGCGTCTATTTCGACACGCCGCGCGGCGAGCTGCGACGCCGGCGCATCGCGCTGCGCCTGCGTCGCGACGGCGGGCGCTGGCTGCAGACGGTGAAAGGCGAGCGCAGCGCGGACGTGCGCAACGAATGGGAGACGCCGGTCCGGTCCCGCTCGCTCGAGCTCGCGCGGCTGCCGCTTGCGGCGATCCGCCGTGCCACGGGCATCGACCTCGAATCGATCGCTGCCGGGCTCGCGCCCATCTTCGAGACTCGCTTCATGCGGCGCTCACGCATTGTGGAGCGCGGCAAGGCGAAGATCGAGATCGCGCTGGACCGCGGGAGCCTGCGAGCCGGACGGCGCCGCTGCGCCATCAGCGAGATCGAGCTCGAGCTGAAGGCGGGGCGCATGCGGGCGCTGAGGCGCGAGGCCGGCATTCTGGCGCGACGCTTCGGCCTCGAGCCGGTTGCAGAAAGCAAGGCCGCCCGCGGCTACCGCCTGGCCGAAGGCAAGTAGAGGAAGACCTCGGGTTTCGGCCAGCGGAGCTTGAGCGCGCGAAAGCGGCGGCGCGCGGCGGAGTGGCTTTCGCCCACCTCGCAGACGAGCGCGCCCCCGGGCGCGAGGTGTGCGCCTGCCTGCTCGACGATGCGCGCGACGATCTCCAGCCCGTCGTGGCCACCGGCGAGTGCGAGCCGAGGCTCGCGGCGGTATTCCGCGGGCAGCGCCGCCATCGCCGCCGCGCTGACGTAGGGCGGATTCGTGACGATGAGGTCGTAGCGCCGGCCGCGCAGGGCGGCAAACAGATCGGAGCGCACCAGGCGAACCCGTCGACCGAGGCGATGACGCGCGACATTTTTTCTCGCCACGGCGAGGGCGCCCGGTGAGATGTCCGCAGCATCGACGTCGGCCGCGGGGAAGGCACGCGCGGCGAGGATCCCAAGGCATCCGGATCCCGTGCAAAGGTCCAGGATGCGGCGCGTGTCGGGGAAGCGCTTGCGCAACCGCGGCAGAAGCTCGGCGATGTGCGAGCGCGGCACGACGACGCGCTCGTCGACGTAGAACGGCACTCCGGCAAGCCAGGCCTCCTTGAGAAGATAGGCGACGGGAGTCCGCGCATCGACGCGCTCTGTGCCCAGCTTGTCGATCTTCCGTACATCGGCCGCTGAGACGGCGTCAGCGAGCTCGGCATCGAACGGCAAGCCCAGGCCGCGCAGCACCAGCCACGCCGCTTCGTCGCGCGCATTGTCGGTGCCGTGGCCGTAGGAGAGCGGTGCGGCGGCGAAATGCGCCGCGATGCGCTCGATTAGCTCCCCGCGCGTCAAACGAGCAGCGCGCGCAGGACGTCGAGATAGATGCGCGGCAGGAACTCGAGCTCCGCGAGCGCGATGTGCTCGTTCAGCTTGTGGATGCTCGTGTTGACCGGCCCAAGCTCGATCACCTCCGGACAGATGTCGATGATGAAGCGCGCGTCCGAGGTTCCCCCGGTCGTCGACAGCTCGGCGTTATGCCCGGTATGCCGCTTGGCGGCTTCCGCGACGGTGGCGGCGAGCCGGCCCCGCCGGCTGAGGAAGGGCTGCGCGCCCAGCACCCATTCGATCGCGTAGTCGAGGCGATGCTTCTTCAGGATTTCCTCGACGCGAGAGCGCAGCGACGCTTCGCTGCTCTCGGTGGAGAAGCGGAAGTTGAAGTCGACGACGACCGAGCCGGGGACGACGTTGAGCGCTCCCGTGCCGGCATGGATGTTCGACACTTGGAAGGAGGTCGGCGGAAAGCTGTCGTTGCCCTTGTCCCACTCGCTGCGCACCAGCTCGCCGAGCGCCGGCGCGAGCAGGTGCACGGCGTTCCTCACCAGGTGGGGATAGGCGACGTGCCCCTGCACGCCGCGCACCGTGAGACGGGCCGAGAGCGAGCCGCGGCGGCCGATCTTCAGCGTGTCGCCCAGCAGGTCGACCGACGTCGGCTCTCCCACGATGCAGTAGTCGATGAGCTCGTTGCGCCCCTTGAGCGCCTCGACGACGCGCACCGTGCCGTCGAGCGCTGGCCCTTCCTCGTCGGAGGTGAGGAGGAGCGCGATCGAGCCGGTGTGGTCCGGCCTTTCGCGGACAAACGCTTCCGCCGCCACGACGAACGCCGCGATCGAGGATTTCATGTCGGCGGCGCCGCGGCCGTAGAGCTTGCCGTCGCGGATCGTCGGCATGAACGGATCGGACTGCCACTCCTCGAGAGGTCCAGTGGGAACGACGTCGGTATGGCCGGCGAAGCACACGAGGGGCCGCGCGCCGCCGCGTCTCGCCCACAGGTTGCTCACCGCGCCGAAGCGCATCGGCTCGCAGCGAAAGCCGGCGCGCTCCAGGCGTTCCGCGAGCAACGCCTGGCAGCCGCCGTCTTCCGGGGTGATCGACCTGCGGGCGATGAGCTCGCGAGCGAGCGCGAGAGCGGCGCCGCTACCCCACGGGTCAGGCATTCATGTCGATCTTGAAGTCGTTGAACGAGGCGGAGGGCGCAGTGGAAGCGCTCTTCTCCTCGGCCGTCTCGGGCTCCGGTCGTGGCGGCAGGGCCTGGCCGCTGATCTCGCCCGCCGTGGCCTGGTTGATGAGCCAGAGCATGTTGGTCGCCGAGTCGGCATTCGCCATGGCCTCGTCCTGGGTGATGACGCCATCCATGAAGAGCCTGAACAGCGCCTGCTCGAAAGTCTGCGAGCCGGGCGAGAGGCTCTTCTCCAGCGCATCCTTGATCTCGGTGATTTCGCCCTTCTCGATGAGCTCGGAGATGTTTCGCGTGTTGAGCAGCACCTCGCAGGCGGCGACCCGCGCCCCGGTCTTGGTACGTACCAGGCGCTGGGAGATCACTGCCTGTAGCGCCGCGGCGAGGTCGAGCAGCAGCGCCGGACGGTTCTCCAGCGCATAGAAGTTGATGATGCGGTTCATCGCATGGTAGCTGTTGTTGGCGTGCAGCGTCGCGAGGCACAGGTGGCCGGACTGCGCGTAGGCGAGCGCCATGGCCATGGTCGGCTTGTCGCGGATCTCGCCGATCAGGATGCAGTCCGGCGCCTGCCGCAGGGCGTTCTTCAGCGCGATCTCGAAGGCCTTGGTGTCGGTGCCGACCTCGCGCTGGTTCACGATCGACTTCTTGCTCTGGAAGATGAACTCGATCGGGTCCTCGAGCGTCAGGATGTGACCCGACTTGCGCTCGTTGCGGAAATCGAGCATCGCCGCGAGCGAGGTCGACTTGCCCGAGCCGGTGGCGCCGACCATGAGGAGCAGGCCGCGCTTCTGCATGATCACTTCCTTGAGCACTTCGGGCAGGCCGAGCGTGTCGAGCGGCGGGATCGAGGCCGGGATGTAGCGTACCACCACGGAAGGCGAGCCCTTCTGGCGGAAGGCGCTGATGCGGAAGGTGCCGACGCCGGGCAGGGTGAAGGCGCTGTTCAGCTCCATCTCGTCGTCGTACTCGCGGATCTGGCGCTCGTTCAGCACCTCGTGGAGCAGCTGCTGGATCGTCTCGGCGGTCATCACCGTCTGGTTGACCGGCATGGCCACGCCGTTGATCTTGATGTTGATCGGCGCGCCGACGGAGAGAAAGATATCCGAGGCCTTCTTGTCGGCCATGATCTGGAACAGGCGCTTCATTGCGGCCATGGGCTCGCCTCCCGCGGTTTTGCGCTAGTTTAATCGCCTCGCAGAAGTTCGTTCAGGCTGGTTTTCGCTCGTGTGCGGGCATCGACCTTTTTCACAATTACTGCACAGTAAAGCGCGCAGCTGCGGTCGGCGGAAGGCATAGTTCCTGCAACAACGACCGAGCCCGCCGGCACCCGTCCGTACAGAACCTGCCCCGTCTCCCGGTCGAAGATCTTCGTGCTCTGGCCGATAAAAACGCCCATGGAAAGCACGCTGTTCTCCTCGACGATTACGCCTTCCACGACCTCCGAGCGCGCGCCGATGAAGCAGTTGTCCTCGATGATGACCGGGTTCGCCTGCAGCGGCTCGAGCACGCCGCCGATGCCCACGCCGCCCGAGAGGTGCACGTTCTTGCCGATTTGCGCGCACGACCCGACGGTGGCCCAAGTATCCACCATGGTGCCCTCGTCGACGTAAGCGCCGATGTTCACGTAGGAAGGCATCAGTACCGCGTTCTTCGCGATATAGGCGCCGCGGCGCGCCATGGCGGGCGGCACGACGCGGAATCCGGCAGCGGCAAAGTCGAACGACGGGCCGAATTTCGAGGGCACCTTGTCGTAGTACCGGGTCGCGCCGCCTTCCATGACGCGGTTGTCCTCCAGGCGGAAGGAGAGCAGCACGGCCTTCTTTATCCACTGATGCGTGATCCACTGGCCGCCCGATTTCTCCGCCACCCGGAGCCTCCCGGAATCGAGGCCGGCGAGGACTTCCTCTACCGCTGCTCGCACGTCTCGCGGGGCGTTGGCCGCGCTGAGGGCCGCGCGGTCATCCCAGGCTTGGTCGATGGTGTCTTTGGCGCTCATAGGGATTGGGCGAAGCGCATGATTCGGCGTGCCGCCTCGAGGCACTCTTCCAGAGGGGCGACGAGCGCGATGCGCACATGGTTGGCGCCGGGATTGCGGCCATTGACGCTACGCGCGAGGAAGCTCCCCGGCAGGACGAGGACGTTCTCCTGGGAATGCAGCCGCTGCGCAAACTCGGCGTCGTCGATAGGTGTGCGTACCCAAAGGTAAAAGCCGCCGTCGGGCATGCGCGTCTCGAGCGGCCGGCCGATGAGCGGCAGCACTGCCCGGAACTTCTCGGCATAGAGACGGCGGTTCTCGCGCACGTGCGCCTCGTCGTTCCATGCCGCGACGGAGGCGCGCTGCACCGCGAGGCTCATCGCCGAGCCGTGGTAGGTACGGTAGAGCAGGAACTTGGCGATCAGTGCAGCGTCGCCGGCGACGAAGCCCGAGCGCATGCCGGGCGCGTTGGAGCGCTTCGACAGGCTCGAGAAGACGACGAGGCGCTCGTAGCCGCGCTTGATCTTGCGGCAGGCTTCGAGAGCGCCGAGCGGAGGCGTGTCGAAATAGATCTCCGAGTAGCACTCGTCGGAGGCGACCGCGAAGCCGTGCCGATCGGACAGCTCGAAGAGCCGGCGCCACTCGTCGAGGGACATGACGCGTCCGCTGGGATTGGCGGGCGAGCAGGCATACACGAGCTGTACCCCTTCCCAGCTTTCCGGCTCGCCGTATACGGGGACGGCGCCGGCGAGAATCGCCGCACCCTCGTAGATCTGATAGAACGGGTTGGGGCATACGACGCGTGCGCCGGGGACGGGGTCGATCACGGTCTGCGCGAAGGCGAAGAGCGCTTCGCGCGAGCCATTTACCGGCAGCACTTCGGTCTGCGGGTCCGGCGCCCGGATCCCGTAGCGCTGCGCGAGCCAGGCGGCGACGGCCCGGCGCAGCTCCGGCGTCCCCGCGGTGGCGGGATAGGCGGCCAGGCCGTCGAGGCTCGAGGCGAGCGCCTCCTTGACGAGCGCCGGCGTCGGATGCTTGGGCTCGCCGATCGACAGGTTGATCGGCGCGAGCTTTGCCGGCGGCGCGTTGCCGGCGGTGAGCGCGCGCAGCTTCTCGAAGGGGTAGGGCTGGAGCTTCGCCAGGTTCGGGTTCAAGTCTTTTCGCTCCACCCTTTTTTGCGGTGCTCGGCGGACACCGACGTGGTGATGCCGCCGCGCACGGCGAAGCGTCCCTCGAGCCGCATCCAGCGCGGCCGAGTCGCGCGTACCAGGTCGTCGAGCATGCGGTTGGTCACCGCTTCATGGAACGCGCCCTCGTTGCGGAAGGACCAGACGTAGAGCTTGAGCGACTTGAGCTCGACGCACACCCGGTCGGGCACGTAGTCGAGCACGAGTGTCGCGAAGTCCGGCTGCCCGGTCATCGGGCAGACGCAGGTGAACTCCGGGATTTCCATGTGGATCCGGTAGTCGCGCTCAGGCGCGGGGTTGGCGAACGTCTCCAGCCGCTTGCTCGGTCGGGATGGCACGGAAAACCACCGGAGGGAAAGCGGCGCGATGTTATCATTTTTGCGTGCGTCTAACTCAAATAAAGCTCTCTGGATTTAAGTCCTTCGTCGATCCCACCACGATTCACGTCCCCGGCAGCCTGGTCGGCGTGGTGGGGCCCAACGGCTGCGGCAAGTCGAACGTCATCGACGCTGTTCGCTGGGTGCTCGGCGAGACGCGCGCGGCGGCGCTGCGCGGGGATTCCATGCAGGACGTCATCTTCAACGGCTCGACGAACCGCAAGCCGCTCGCCCGCGCCATGGTCGAGCTGACATTCGACAATTCGCAGGGCCGCGCCGCCGGGCAATGGTCCCAGTACGCCGAGATCGCGGTGCGGCGCGTGCTCCAGCGCGACGGCGAGTCGAACTATTACATCAACGGCAGCCACGTGCGCCGGCGCGACATCACCGACATGTTCCTCGGCACTGGCCTCGGGCCGCGCGCCTACGCAATCATCGAGCAGGGCATGATCTCGCGCGTCATCGAAGCGAAGCCCGAGGAGCTGCGGGTGTTCCTCGAGGAGGCGGCCGGCATCTCCAAGTACAAGGAGCGTCGCAAGGAGACCGAATCGCGCCTCGCCGACACGCGCGAGAACCTGGCGCGCATCACCGACATCCGCCTGGAGCTCGGCGCGCAGCTCGAGAAGCTGCAGGCGCAGGCGCAGGTGGCGACACGCTATCAGGAGCTGCAGGCCGAGCTCGCGCTCAAGCAGCAGCTCCTCTGGTACGTGCGCCGGCGCGACGCGGCGAGCGAGCGGGAGCGGCACGCGTCCGAAGTTTCCAAAGTCAATAATTCTTTGGAAGCGGAGAATGCCGGGCTGCGCAATCTCGAGCTGCGCCTGGAAGGCGCGCGCGCCGCGCACTTCCAGGTGAGCGATGCGCTGAACGCCGCGCAGGGCGAGCTCTACGCGGCGAACGCGGAAGTCGCCAAGCACGAATCCGAGCTGCGCCATGCCGAAGAGACGCGCGCCCGGCTGGAGAACCAGCACGGCGAGCGGCGCACACAGCTCGCCCAGTGGCGAGAGCAGCGCGCGCAGCTCACCCAGGCGCTCCACATGTGGGCGGCACGCGCGGCCGGCGCCAAGGAGAAAGTCGCCGAGGCAAGGCAGAAGCTCGAGGCGGAGAGCGCGAGGCTGCCCGAGATGGAGCAGGGGCTGCGCGCCGCGCAGGAGCGGCTCGCCGAAGCGCGCAGCGCTCTCATCCAGGCGGAAAGCCGGCTGCAGGTCGAGGAGTCCAATCGGGCGCACCTCGAGAAGGCGAGCCAGGCGCTCGCGCAACGACGCGAGCGGCTCGAGGCCGAGCGCGAGGCGCTCGCCGAGCCCGATCCGGCCGCCGCGGCCGAGCTCGAGCAGCGCAGCACCGCGCTCGCCGGCGAGCTCGACGCCGCCCATCAGACCTTTGCCTCGCTGCAGGCGCAATGCGAAGCTCTCGAGGAGCGCCGTGCCGCGGCCGCCGAGGCGGTGAGCGCGGCGCAGCGCGATCATGCGGCGGCCGAGGCGCAGCTCGCGACGCTGCGACAGATCCAGGCCGACAGCGAAAACAATGCGCCGCTTCGCGAATGGCTTGAGCGTCACGGGCTGGGCGGCTCGCCGCGTCTGTGGCAGAAGATGCGCATCGACGCGGGCTGGGAGACGGCGGTCGAAGCCGTGCTGCGCGAGCGGCTGCACGCGATGGAGGTCTCGAGCGCGCAATCGATTCTCGGCGACCAGCCGCCGGCGAAGGCGAGCGTGTTCCAGCTGCCGCACGAGCCCGCGGGTGACGAGGCGGCGGCGATACCGGGGCTCGAGCCGCTCGCGGCCAAGGTTCATGCCGGCGATGCGGCGGTGGCCGCGGCGCTCGCCGACTGGCTGGCGGGCGTCTATACCGCGCCGGCGGATCCCGAAGACGCGGCGCGCGCCGCGCTTCCCGCCGGCGTCGTGCTGGTGACGCGCGAGGGGCATCAGTTCACGCGACATACGGTGAGCTTCCATGCGCCGGATGCCGCCGACGCCGGCATCCTCGCGCGGCAGGCCGAGATCGAGCGGCTCGCTGAGCACTACCGAGGGCTCGCCGAAATGCTGGAGGGCGCGCAGCGCAGCCTCTCGGAGGCGGAGAACGCGCTCGCCGAGCGCAATGCCGCGCTCGAGGACGCGCGCAGCGCGATCGCCCTCCGCGAGCGCGAGCGCCACGACGCCGAGATCGAGGCCGTGAAGCTCGGCCAGGCGCAGGAGCGCTTCCGTGAGCGCAGCGGCCAAATCCGCACCGCGCTCGACGACCTCGAGCTCGAGAACGCGAGCGGGCGGGAGAGTATGGCGGCCTGCGAGGAGAGTCTTCGCCGCGCACAGCAAACGATAAGCGAGGCGCGCGAGAAGCTCGAGGCGGCGCGCGCGGGGCACCTCGGTGCCGAGAGCGCCGCCGGCGAGCAGCGGCGCTCGGCGCAGCAAGCCGAGCGCGACGTGCAGGACGCGCTGTTCGGCGAGCGCGAGTGCGCCTCGAAGATCAGCGAGATCGACCATTCGGTGCGAGTGATCGACCAGCAGATCGAGCGGGCGGATGCCGAGCTCGCGCGCCTCGCGCAGGAGCTCGCCGGCGACCCGATCCCGGAGGTGCGAGCCGCGCTCGAGACGGCGGTGGAGCAAAGACTCGTTCATGAAAAGAAGCTCGCGGAAGCGCGCAACGCGGTCGAGGCCGCGGCTGCGGCGCTGCGCGAGATCGAAGAGGCGCGGCTCCAGGTGGAGGCGCGCGTCGCGCCCCTGCGCGAGCGGCTCGGCGAGCTGCGTCTCAAGGAGCAGGCGGCGCAGCTCAGCTTCGAGCAGTATGCGAACCAGCTCGCCGAAGCCCAGGCCGACGAGGCGCGTCTGGCAGCCGAAGCCGAGCGCGCGCCGCGACCTGCGGCCCTGCAGGGCGAGATCACGCGGCTCAGCCAGGCGATCGGCGAGCTCGGCGCGGTGAACCTCGCCGCGCTCGAGGAGCTGCGCGCGAGCGAGGAGCGCAAGAGCTTCCTCGACGCGCAGGCCATCGATCTCGAAGAGGCGGTGCACACGCTCGAGGACGCGATCCGCAAGATCGACCGCGAGACCCGCGAGCTTCTGCGCGAGACGTTCGACGCCGTGAACCGGCATTTCGGCGAGCTCTTTCCGACCCTCTTCGGCGGCGGCGAGGCGAAGCTCGTCATGACGGGCGAGGAGATCCTCGACGCAGGCGTGCAGGTCATGGCCCACCCGCCCGGCAAGCGCAACGCGAGCATCCACCTTCTCTCCGGCGGCGAAAAGGCGCTTACCGCGATCGCGCTGGTATTCTCGCTTTTCCAGCTCAATCCGGCCCCCTTCTGCCTGCTCGACGAGGTCGATGCGCCGCTCGACGATTCCAACACGCTGCGCTTCTGCGAGCTGGTGCGCCGCATGTCGCGCGAGACGCAGTTCCTCTTCATCAGCCACAACAAGATCACCATGGAGCTCGCGGAGCAGCTGATCGGCGTGACGATGCCCGAGTCCGGCGTGTCGCGCGTGGTGGCCGTCGACATCGACGAGGCGCTTCGC
Organism: Burkholderiales bacterium; assembly: GCA_036274735.1. Classification (GTDB taxonomy): domain Bacteria; phylum Pseudomonadota; class Gammaproteobacteria; order Burkholderiales; family SG8-39; genus SCGC-AG-212-J23. The sequence goes on along the minus strand of DASUFD010000053.1, from coordinate 26,923 downwards.
ATCCGGGAGGAGATGGCGGCCTGAGCCGCTCATGACCGACCTCACGCTCGGTCTGGTGGTCGTGGGCGCGCTCGCGGTCGCCGTCGTGCTGCTGTACAACCGCTGGCAGGAGCGCTCGGCGCGTCGCGACGCCGAACGGCCATTCGCGTCCGCGCCTCCCGACGTCCTGCTCGCCGACCCGCAGGGACGCCAGGAGCCGAGGCTCGACACGGTCCGTCGCGTCCCGGATCCGCCGCGCGGCGCCTCGCCCGATCCGCGGGTCGACTACGTGATCGACCTCGCGCTTCCGGAAGCGGGGGACGCGCAGCTCGCCGAGGGGTGGAGGACGATCACGCAACGCTTCGCGCGCCGGGCCCTGCTCTCCGGCGCGGCGGGGCGCTGGCAGGCGGGGTTGCAGCTGGTGAGCCGCGCCGGCGTCGTCGGCGAGCCGGAGCTGGTCGAGTTTCGCTCCGCAGTGGAGACGCTCACGGCGCGGCTGGGCGGCAGCGCCGCCGCGCCCGAAATGCGCGAGGCGCTGCATGCCGCGCGAGAGCTCGACCGTGCCTGCGCCGAGGCGGACATCCAGGTCGCGTTGCACGTGGTCGGCGTGCCGTCCGCGCCACGCTTCGACGGTCAGCCGTTCCAGGCTGCCGCGCGCGCCGACGGCGTGACGCTCACGCTCGACGTGCCGCGTACCGCCGAGCCCTCGCGCAGCTACGAGGCGATGGCGCGCGCAGGACGCGAACTGGCTGCGAAGCACGGCGGCCGGCTGGTCGACGACGAGGGGCGCGAGCTCGACGAGCGCGCGCTCGCCGCGATCGGCGTGCAGCTCGAAGTGGTGCGCCGCCTGCTCGCCGGTCGCGGCCTGGAGCCGGGGAGCCCGCTCGCGCTGCGCGTCTTCTCATGAGCGTCGCCAAGCGGGTCGAGCAGCTACGCCGCGAGATCGAGCGACACAACCGGCTCTACTACGTGGAGAACGCGCCCGAAATCAGCGACGCGGAGTACGACCAGCTTTTCCGAGAGCTTCAGGCGCTCGAGGAGAAGCACCCGGAGCTGCGCACGCCCGATTCGCCGACCCAGCGCGTCGGCGGCGCGCCGGCGGCGGAGCTCGCGCCGGTTCGCCACGAGGTGCCGATGCTCTCCATTCGCACCGAGACCGATACCGAGGCGCAGGGAGCGGCGAAGTTCGACGTCCGGATCCGTCGCGAGCTCGGACTCACGGCGGACGATCCACCGGTCGAATACTCCGCCGAGCTCAAGTTCGACGGCCTGGCGATCAGCCTGCGCTATGAGCAAGGGGCGCTCGTGCTCGCCGCGACGCGCGGCGACGGCGCGACCGGCGAGGACGTGACCGCGAACGCGCGTACCATCCACGCCATCCCGCTCAGACTCGCCGGCCGAGCGCCCGGCGTGCTGGAGGTGCGAGGCGAAATCTTCATGACGCGCGCGGCCTTCGAGAAGCTGAATCGCACTCAGGCCGAGCGCGGCGAGAAGGCCTTCGTCAATCCGCGCAATGCGGCTGCCGGCGCGGTGCGCCAGCTCGATGCGCGCATCACCGCGCAGCGGCCGCTGTCGTTCTCCGCGTACGGCTGGGGCGTGGTGAGCGGCTGGAAGATGCCCGCCCGTCACAGCGAGGTGCTCGATGCGCTCGAGGGCTTCGGCCTCCCGGTCGACCGGCATCGCAAGGTCATCCGCGGTGCGGAGGGCCTCGCCGGGTTTCACCTTGACGTGGCGAAAAGCCGCGCGGCGCTACCCTTCGACATCGACGGAGTCGTCTATAAGGTGAACTCGCTCGAGCTGCAGGCCGAGCTCGGCTCGCTCGCGCGCGAGCCGCGCTGGGCGGTGGCGCACAAGTTCCCGCCGGAGGAAGCGCTGACCGAGGTGCTCGGCATCGAGGTGCAGGTCGGCCGAACCGGGACGCTGACCCCGGTCGCGAAATTGAAGCCGGTGTTCGTAGGCGGCGTGACCGTGACGAGCGCGACCCTGCACAACGAGGACGAGCTGCGGCGCAAGGACGTCTGGATCGGCGACACGGTCGTGGTGCGCCGGGCGGGCGACGTGATCCCCGAAGTGGTGGGCGTGCGCAAGCACGGGGCGCGCCGGCCGCAGCACCGCTTCGAGATGCCGCAGGCCTGCCCGGTTTGCGGCTCGCCCACGGTGCGGGTCGCCGGAGAGGCGGCAACCCGCTGCACCGGCGGCCTGTACTGCAAAGCGCAGCGCAAGCAGACGCTGCTGCACTTCGCCAGCCGTCGCGCCATGGACATCGAGGGGCTGGGCGAGAAGCTGGTCGATCAGCTGGTCGAGCGCGGGCTGGTCGAGAATCCGGCCGACCTCTATGCGCTGAAGGTCGAGGCCCTGGCGGGTCTCGAGCGCATGGCCGAGAAGTCCGCCGCCAATGTCTTTGCCAACATCGAGAAGTCCAGGCACGCGGAGCTCGGGCGCTTCGTCTATGCGCTCGGCATACCCGGCGTCGGGGAGGAGGTGGCGAAGATCCTCGCGCGCCATTTCGGCTCGCTCGATGCGCTGCTGCACGCCGAATGGCCGCGCCTTGCGGCTGACAAAGAAGCCGTTCGCAAGGAGAATGCGCAGCGGAAGAAGCGCGGCGAGGCGCCGCGGACGGTGCCGCTGGAGGGCATCGGGCCGGAGCTCGCCGAGAGCGTCGAGAAATTCCTGCGCGAGCGCCACAATCGCGAGGTGATCCGCCGCTTGACCGAGGCGGTGACTCTCTCCGCGCCGGCGCGGCCGCGTGCGAGCGCCGCGGCAGGCAAGACTTTCGTCCTCACCGGCACGCTCGCCGCCATGACGCGCGAGGAGGTCCGGGCGGCGCTGGAGGCGAAAGGGCACAAGGTCTCCTCGTCGGTGTCGAGGAGCACGGATTACGTGGTCGCCGGCGCGGAGCCGGGAAGCAAGCTCGACAAGGCGCGCAGCCTCGGCGTGCCGGTGATCGACGAGGTGCAACTGCAACGGATGCTGAAGGAAGGATGATGGCCAGGCTAAAGAAAGCGGTATTCCCCGTCGCCGGATTCGGCAGCCGGTTCCTGCCAGTGACGAAGGCGAGCCCCAAGGAGATGATGCCGATCGTCGACAAGCCGCTAATCCAGTATGCGGTCGAGGAAGCCGCGGCGGCCGGCATCACGGAGATGATCTTCGTCACCGGGCGCCACAAGCGCGCGATCGAGGACCATTTCGACAAGGCCTACGAGCTCGAGACGGAGCTCGAGCGCAAGGGCAAGGACGCGCTGCTCGAGCAGGTGCGCTCGGTGCTGCCCGAGGGCGTTCGCTGCATCTACATCCGCCAGCCCGAGCCGCTCGGCCTCGGACACGCGGTGCTCTGCGCCCAGCCCGTGGTGGGCGAGCATCCGTTCGCGGTGCTACTCGCCGACGACCTGATGGACTGCGAGCCGCCGGCGATGGCGCGCATGGCGGAGGTCTTCGAGCGCGAGAAGTGCTCGCTGCTGGGAGTGGAGGAGGTGCCGCGCGACCAGACCGACAGCTACGGTATCGTCACCATCGAGGCGATGCAGGGCGACCTTGCCCGCGTGCACAGCATCGTCGAAAAGCCCAAACCCGCCGATGCGCCGTCGAACCTCGGCGTCATCGGCCGCTACGTGCTCACGCCCGACATCTTCGAACGGCTGAACGAGGTCACGCCGGGCGCCGGCGGCGAGATCCAGCTCACCGACGCCATCTCGAGGCTGCTCGCCGCGCAGCGCGTGCTCGCGGTGCGGCTGCCGGGCCGGCGCTTCGACTGCGGGTCGAAGCTCGGCTACCTGCAGGCGACCGTCGAGTTCGGCGTGCGCCATGCGGAAGTGGGCGAGGCTTTCGCGCGCTATCTGCGCTCACGCTAGACTGGGCCGATGGACCTCGCCGCGGCCTGGCGTTTTCTCGAGCAGTCGGAGCTCGTGGCGAGCGCCGACGAAGTGCAGGGCGCACTGCGGCGCGTCGCCGAAGAGATCGCAGCGAGGCTGGGCGGAGACTACCCGCTCGTGCTCGCGGTGATGGGCGGCGCCGTGGTGTTCGCCGGCCAGTTGCTGCCGCTCCTTCGCTTTCCCCTCGACTTCGACTACATCCACGTGTCGCGCTACGGCAAGGAGACGCGCGGGGCAGCGATCGACTGGCGTGTCGCGCCGCCTGCCGGCGTAAGCGGACGCACGGTGCTGGTCGTGGACGACATCCTCGACGGCGGCCAGACGATGGCGGCGATCCGCGATCGGCTGCTCGGGCTGGGGGCGAAAGCGTTCCACTGCGCGGTGCTCGTCGACAAGGTGCTGGGCCGCGAAAAGCCGATCCACGCCGACTTCGTCGGCCTGCGCATCCCCGACCGCTTCGTCTTCGGCTATGGCATGGATGCCAAGGGTTACTGGCGCAATCTTCCCGAGATCCGCGCCATGGCCGGGAGCTGAGCGTGCTCGCCATTCTCGGCGGCAGCGGCCTCACCCGGCTCGCCAACCTGCGGCTCACCGAGCGCCGGACGATACGAACGCCGTACGGCGAGCCTTCCGCCGCGCTCAGCTTCGGCAGCATTGGCAGCTGCCACCTGGTCTTCCTGGCGCGCCACGGCGACGAGCACGCCGTCGCCCCACACGAAGTGAACTACCGCGCCAATCTCTGGGCGCTACGCGATGCCGGCGTGCGCGAGGTCGTGTCGGTCGCCGCCGTCGGCGGCATCACGAAGGCGGCGGCCACGGGGGCGCTCCTCGTACCGCATCAGATCGTCGACTACACCTGGGGCCGGCCGTCGACCTACTTCGAAGGCGCCGGGGCGCCGGTGAAGCACATCGACTTCACCGAGCCGTACTCGCAGTCGCTGCGCGGAAGGCTGCTGACGGCGGCGCGGGCATGCGGCGAGACGGTGCACGACGGCGGCGTGTACGCGGTCACGCAGGGACCGCGCCTGGAGACCGCTGCGGAGATCGACCGGCTCGAGCGCGATGGCGCCGACATCGTCGGCATGACCGCCATGCCGGAGGCGGCGCTCGCGCGCGAGCTCGACCTCGAATATGCCGCGCTCGCGGTCGTCGCCAACCCGGCGGCCGGACGCGGCGACAGCCGCAGCCGCGTATCTCTCGACGCCATCGAGGCCGTGCTCGAGCAGGCGATGGTCCGCGTGCGGCGCATCATCGAAAAGGTCTGCGAGCAATCATGATCCGCGAAGTTCTCCGCATGGGCGACCCCCGCCTGCTTCAGCGCTCCGAGGAGGTCACGCGGTTCGGGAGCGAGGAGCTGAACGAGCTGCTGGCCGACCTGCGCGACACCATGGCGCACCTGAACGGCGCCGGGCTCGCCGCGCCGCAGATCGGCGTCCTGAAGCGCGTGGTCATCTTCGGCGTGCACCGCAATCCTCGCTATCCGGATGTCGAGGAGGTCCCCGATACGGTGCTCATCAATCCCAAGCTAGAGCCGCTCGGTGCGGAGATGGAGGAGGGCTGGGAAGGCTGCCTTTCCGTGCCCGGCCTGCGCGGCTGGGTGCCGCGCTGGAAGCGCCTGCGCTACTCCGGGTACGACGAGCGCGGGCGGCGCTTCGAGCGCGAGGTCGAAGGCTTCCACGCGCGCGTGGTGCAGCACGAGGTGGACCATCTCGACGGCATCCTCTATCCGATGCGCGTGCGCGACCTGCGCAAGTTCGGCTTCAACGAAGCGCTGTTTCCGGGAGAGCCGCTGCCGCCGGAAGACTGAGCTCAGCGAGCAGGTCCTGCTCGAGCTGCAGCACGGTCCGCGGCGAGGACAGCGCCTCGCCGGACACCAGGAATACGTCCTCGGCGCGGTCGCCCAAGGTGTTGATGCGGGCCGTCTGCATGCTGATGTGGTAGCGCGCGAGGATGCGCGCTATGCCGTAGAGCAGGCCCGGCCGGTCGGCCGCGACGATGGAGAGCACTTGGTAGGCGCCGCGCTCGTCGGGACGGATGTCGACGACCGGGGAGATCGGAAAGTGGCGTACCCGGCGCGACAGGCGAGCGCCGCGCGGCGGCGCGAGCGGCTTCTCCGATACCATCTCCTCGCCGAGCTCGGCCTCGATCATGGCGATGCGGTCGCGGTAATGCGCGTCCCGGCCTTCGCCCATCACCACGAAGGTATCGAGGGCGTAGCCGCCGCGCGTCGTGTGGATCTTGGCTTCCGCGATGTTGAAGCCGGCACGCTCGAAGTAGCCGCAGATGCGCGCGAAAAGCGCTTCGCGGTCGCGCGTGTAGATCATCACCTGCAGCCCTTCGCCGAAAGGCGCGAGACGCGCCTTCACCACGGGTTTTTCGCTACCGACTCGGTAATGGAGGTTGCGCGCGTGCCAGGCGATCTCCTGCGCGTCGTGGCGCAGGAAGTAAGCGGTGTCGAGCTGCGCCCAGAGCCGGTCCTTGGCGGCATCCGAGAGCGCGTAAAGGCGAAGCAGCCGCGCCGCTTCCGCCTGCTTCTCGGCGAGCGCGATGTCGCGCGCCAGCAGCTCCCCGGTGAGGACGCGGCGCGTGGCGCGGAAGAGGTCCTCGAGCAGCTTGCCTTTCCAAGCGTTCCACACCTTGGGGCTCGTGCCGCGCACGTCGGCGACCGTGAAGAGATAGAGCGCGACCAGCCGGCGCTCGCTGCCTACGCGCTCGGCAAATGCGCGCACGACCTCGGGCTCGTAGACATCCTGCTTCTGCGCCACGTGCGACATGAGGAGATGGTTTTCGACGAGGAAGACGACGAGGTCGGCATCTTCCTTGCCGAGCTGGTGCTTGCGGCAGAAGCCGCGCGCATCGCGTGCGCCGAGCTGCGAATGGTCCCCACCGCGGCCTTTCGCGATATCGTGGTAGAGCGCGGCGACGTAGAGCAGCCAGCGCCGCTCGAAGCCGCTCATCAGCTCGCTCGCGAGCGGAAACTCGTGCGCAAGCTCGGGCATGGTGAAGCGCCGCAGGTTGCGGACCACCATGAGAATGTGCTGGTCGACCGTGTAGACGTGGAAGAGGTCGTGCTGCATCTGCCCGACGATACGGCCGAACTCCGGGAGGTAGCGACCGAGGATGCCGTACTGGTTCATGCGCCGGAACTCGTGCACGATGCCGCGAGGCTGCTGCAATATGTGCAGGAACAGCAGGCGTGCGATCGGGTTTCTGCGAAAAGCGGAATCTATGGAAAACCTCGCTCGGTAGAGCGCGCGCAGGGTGCGGGCGGTCATGCCGCGCAGTTCCTGGTGCTGCATCATGAGCAGGAAGCTCTCCAGGATCGCCGTCGGGTCGCGCCGGAAGGTGTCCTCGCGCCGCACGTGCAGGAGCGCGCTGCGGATCTCGAAGCGCTCGTTGAGCGCACGCGGCGGCGTGTCGGGAAGCGGCGCGAGCATCGCCTCGAGGTTCTGCAGCAGGATGGTGTTGAGCTGCGTCACCCCCTTGGCCGTCTGGTAATAGCGCTGCATCAGCGCCTCGCTCGCGCGGCGCTCGGATGTATCGCGGTACCCCAGCTGCGCGGCGAGCGCCATCTGCAGGTCGAAGACGATGCGATCCTCGCGGCGCCCGGCCAGATAGTGCAGCCGGATGCGGAAATCCTGGAGCAGCGATTCGTGCCGCGCGAGCTGTGCCGCCTCGTCGCGCTCGATCAGGCCGCGCCGCACCAGGTTGCTCCAGCGCCCGCCGAAGCCGGAGGTCATCCCGGATGCGCGAGCGATCCACCGGATGACCTGCAGGTCGCGTAGTCCTCCGGGCGCTTCCTTCAGGTTGGGCTCGAGCGAATACGGCGTGTCCTGGTGCTTGGCATGGCGCTGCTCCTGCTCGAGCTTTTTCGCCTTGAAGAACGCCGCGGGATCGCCGTGCGCCGCGAGACGCAGCTCCAGGCGGCGAAAGAGCGGGCGGCTGCCCGCCAGATAGCGCGCCTCGAGAAGCGCGGTGCGCACCGTGATGTCGGCCGCCGCCTCCGCGCAGCCTTCGACGGTGCGCACGCTGTGGCCGATCTCCAGTCCGGCATCCCAGAACGATCCAATGAGGCGCTCCAGCGCGGAGCGCTCCGCCTCTTCCGGGTCGTGGGCGAGGAGCACGAGCAGGTCGATATCGGAGTATGGGTAGAGCTCGCCCCGGCCGTAGCCTCCGGTGGCGACGAGCGCCGCGCCACCGGGGATGGCGGCTTCGGCCCACAGCGCCTTGACGACCCGGTCGACGAGCTGCGCGTGACGGCGCAGTAGCACGCGCGGGCGCGGACGGCGCAAATAGGCTTCGCGCAGCGCTTCGCGCTCCGCCTGGATTGCCGCGCGGGCGCTCATCTAGGAGAGCGAGGGCGGCGGCTGTACGCCGGCCGAGCGCGTCAGGACCTCGTGTCCCGACTCGGTGACGGCGATGGTGTGCTCCCACTGCGCCGACAGGCTGTGGTCCTTGGTGACGATGGTCCAGCCGTCGGCGAGCTCACGGATTCCCGGCTTGCCGGCATTGATCATCGGCTCGATCGTGAAGGTCATTCCGGGCTCGAGCACCAAGCCCGTGCCCGCTCTCCCGTAGTGCAGGACCTGCGGCTCTTCGTGGAACCGTCGGCCGATGCCGTGGCCGCAAAACTCGCGTACGACCGAGAAGCCATGGCTCTCCGCATGCGCCTGGATGGCCGAGCCGATGTCTCCCAGCCGAGCTCCGGGCCGCACCTCGCCGATGCCGCGCCACATGCACTCGAAGGTGACGTCGACCAGCCGGCGCGCCTGGATGCTCGGCTCGCCGACATAGAACATCCGGCTGCAGTCGCCGTGGTAGCCGTCCTTGATCACCGTGATGTCGATGTTCAGGATGTCGCCGGCCTTGAGCACGCGCTCGCCGGGGACGCCGTGACAGACCTGGTGGTTGACCGAGGTACAGATCGACTTGGGAAAAGGCTTGTAGCCGGGCGGCGCATAGTTGAGCGGCGCCGGCACGGTGCCTTGAACGTTGACCATGTAGTCATGGCACAGATCGTTCAGCTTGCCGGTCGTCACGCCCGGGCGGACGTGCGGGGTGATGAAGTCGAGGACTTCGGAGGCGAGCCGGCCGGCGACGCGCATGCGCTCCAGCTCTTCGGAGGTCTTCAGGACTACGGGCATTCGACTGATTATGCTAGAATTTCGGGCTGGTTCGAGCGATTGCAAGAAGCGAGAGCCAAATTTCCCGCGCCGTTCGATTAGGGTGCCCCTCGGGGGTTTCGCGAGCGCGCGGCAGACCCAACCCTAAGGAGAGTTTAGTGTCGGTTACGATGCGTCAGATGCTGGAGGCGGGCGTGCATTTCGGCCACCAGACCCGCTACTGGAACCCGAAGATGGCGCCGTTCATCTTCGGCCACCGCAATAAGATCCATATCATCAACCTCGAGAAGACCCTGGCGATGTACCAGGAGGCGCTGAAATTCGCGCGCCAGCTGGCCGCCGGCCGGGGAACGCTGCTTTTCGTCGGAACCAAGCGCCAGGCGCGTGACATCGTGCGCGAGGAAGCGCAGCGCTGCCAGATGCCTTTCGTCGACCACCGCTGGCTGGGCGGCATGCTGACCAACTTCAAGACGGTCAAGCAGTCGATCAAGCGCTTGAAGGAGATGGAGCAGATGGCGCAGGAAGGCGGCCTCGAGCGCATATCGAAGAAGGAGGCGCTCGGCATCCAGCGCGAGATGGACAAGCTGCAGCGCTCGCTCGGCGGCATCAAGGAGCTCTCGAGCATCCCCGATGCGCTTTTCATCATCGATGTCGGCTACCAGAAGGGCGCGGTGCAGGAGGCCGCCAAGCTCGGCGTCCCGGTGATCGGCGTGGTCGACACCAACCACTCGCCGGAAGGCATCGACTACGTCATCCCGGGCAACGACGATTCCAGCCGGGCGATCCGCCTCTATGCACGCGGCATCGCCGATGCCGTGCTCGAGGGGCGCACGCAGTCGATCGAGGAAGTGGCCGCCGCCTCGCGCGACGAATTCGTCGAGGTGGAAGAGGATGAGGCCCGGCAGTAGCGATCCGCGCAATCCCGAGAAAAAGGGGGCCGATGCCCCCTTTTTTCAACCCGTAAGGAGCATCCGGTAATGGCAGAGATCAGTGCAGGACTGGTGAAGGAGCTTCGCGAGCTCACCGGCCTGGGAATGATGGAGTGCAAGAAGGCGCTGACCGAGTCGGGCGGCGACCTGCGCAAGGCCGAGGAACTGCTGCGCATCAAGAGCGGCGCCCGGGCAAGCAAGGCGGCGACGCGCGTCGCGGCCGAAGGCGTGATCGGCGCCTGGCTCTCGGCGGACGCCAAGGTCGGCGCGCTGGTCGAGCTTAACAGCGAGACCGATTTCGTCGCCAAGAACGATGACTTCGTCGCGTTCGCCAAGCAGCTCGCCGAAATCGTCGCGACGCGCGATCCTGCCGACACCGGCGAGCTTTCCTCCCTGGACCTTCTCGGGACCAAGGTCGAGGCGAAGCGCCAAGCGCTGGTGCAGAAGATCGGCGAGAACATCAGCATCCGACGCTTCAAGCGCCTGCAGGCGAAAGGCAAGCTCGCGCTCTACCTGCACGGCGCGAAGATCGGCGTGCTGGTCGACTACGAGGGCCCGGAGGAGGTAGGCAAGGACGTGGCCATGCACATCGCCTTCGCCAAGCCGCAGCACATGGCGAAAGCGGACGTGCCGGCGGACGTCGTGTCGCGCGAGCGCGAGATCCAGCTCGCGCGCGCCCGCGAGTCGGGCAAGCCCGCGGAGATCGCCGCGAAGATGGTGGAAGGCTCGCTCGGCAAGTTCCTCGGCGAGATCACCCTCATGGGCCAGCCGTTCGTGAAGGACGACAAGCAGACCGTTGAAAAGATGCTCGCGGCAAAGAAGGCGAAGGTGAACGCGTATGCCTTCTTCGTCGTGGGGGAGGGCATCGAGAAGAATTCGACCGACTTCGCCGCCGAGGTGATGGCCCAGGCAGGGAAAGCCCACTGACTCCCAAGTACAAAAGGATCCTCCTGAAGCTGTCAGGGGAGGCCCTGATGGGCGAGGATCCTTTTGGCATCAACCGCCAGACGATCGAGAACATCGTCGCCGAGGTCGCCGGCGTGTCGCGCCTGGGCGTCGAGATCGGCGTGGTGATCGGCGGCGGCAACATCTTCCGCGGCGTCGCGCCGGGCGCGGCCGGCATGGACCGCGCCACCGCGGACTACATGGGAATGCTCGCGACGGTCATGAACGCGCTCGCGCTGCAGGACGCGATGCGCCAGGCGGGCATTTCGAGCCGCGCCCTCTCGGCGCTCAACATCGAGCAGGTGGTCGAGCCTTACATCCGCGGCAAGGCGATCCGCTACCTGGAGGAGGGCAAGATCGTCATCTTCGCCGCGGGCACCGGCAACCCGTTCTTCACCACCGACACGGCGGCGGCGCTGCGCGGCAGCGAGATGGGCGCCGAGATCGTGCTCAAGGCGACCAAGGTCGACGGCATTTATACCGCCGATCCGCAGCGCGACCCGAGCGCGCAGCGTTTCGCCAGGATCAGCTTCGACGAGGCGATCGTGCGCAATCTTAAGGTGATGGATGCGACGGCGCTGACGCTTTGCCGTGACCAGAAGCTGCCGATCAACGTGTTCAGCATCTTCAAGCCGGGTGCGCTGCGGCGCGTGGTGCTCGGCGAGGACGAAGGCACGCTGGTTCACGTATGATTCCCGACGGAGGCGCGCAATGGTGATCAACGACCTCAAGAAGACGACCGAGCAGAAGATGGACAAGAGCCTGCAGGCTTTCAAGGCGGACCTCGCCAAGGTGCGCACCGGCCGCGCCCACACCGGCCTGCTGGACCACATCCAGGTGGACTACTACGGCAACCCGACGCCGCTCAACCAGGTGGCCAAGGTGACGCTGCTCGACGCGCGCACCATCGGCGTCACGCCCTTCGAGAAGAAGATGGTTCAGCCCGTGGAAAAGGCGATCCGCGACTCGGATCTCGGCCTCAACCCCGCCGCGCAGGGGGAGACCATTCGCGTGCCGATGCCGGCGCTCACGGAGGAGCGTCGCAAGGAGCTGATCAAGGTGGTGCGCCACGAGGCCGAGAACGCGCGCGTGGCGGTGCGCAACCTCCGCCGCGATGCCATCCACCACCTCAAGGAGGCGCTGAAGAAGAAGGAGGTGTCGGAAAACGACGAGCGCCGCGCGCAGGACGACGTGCAGAAGATCACCGACCGGCACATCGCCGACATCGACCGCATGCTTCAGGAGAAGGAGAAGGAGCTGCTCGCGGTATGAACCATGCAAGCTCGACGCGCGAGGTCCCCGCGGCAGGCGAGGTGCCGCGACACGTCGCCATCATCATGGACGGCAACGGCCGCTGGGCGCGGCGCCGGCTGCTGCCGCGCATCGCCGGCCACCGCCGAGGCGTGGAAGCGGTGCGCGCGACGGTGGAGAACTGCGCGAAGCGCGGCGTCGAGTTCCTCACCCTGTTCGCCTTCAGCTCCGAGAACTGGCGCCGTCCGGCCGAGGAGGTGGCGCTGCTCATGCAGCTCTTCCAGGCCGCGCTGACCAACGAAGTCGAGCGGCTGCACAGCAACGAGATCCGCCTGAAGGTCGTCGGCGACCTGAGCGGCTTCGACGCGAAGATCCGCGCGCTCGTCGAGCAGGGCGAGCGGCTCACGGCGCAGAATCGCCGCCTCACGCTCACCATTGCCGCGAACTACGGCGGGCGCTGGGACATCCTGCAGGCCATGAACCGGCTCCTGAAGGACTTTCCCGGCAGCCGCACCGTGGACGAGGAGGTCCTCGCCCCCTACCTGGCGATGAGCTACGCGCCGGAGCCGGATCTCTTCATCCGCACCGGCGGCGAGCAGCGCATCAGCAACTTCCTGCTTTGGCAGCTCGCCTACAGCGAACTCTATTTCACCGACACCTTGTGGCCGGACTTCGACGCGGCGGCGCTCGACGAAGCCATTGCCTCCTACCGGGGGCGGGAGCGGCGCTTCGGCAGGACGAGCGAGCAGGTCGCGGCATCGACCCCAGGGCGCAAGCGCGCGGGCGTCGCCTGAGCAGCCCGCTTGCGGCGAGGGTCGCGACGGCGGCGGCCCTCATCGCCGCGCTGCTCGTCGCGCTGTTCTGGCTTCCCAAGGCGCTCCTCGTGGCGCTCATCGCGCTTCTCGTCGCCGGCGCCGCCCACGAATGGGCCGGCCTGTGCCGGCTCTCGCGCCCTGCCCGCGCGCTCCTGGTCGCTGTCATGGCCGCCGGGTTCGTCGCGCTCTTTCTCGCCGGCGCGCACCTCCCGTCGTTCGGCCTTGCCGCCGCCTTCTGGCTGCTCGTCGCGCCGCTCTGGCTGGCGCGCGGTATGCATGCCACCCGGCCGTATGGCCTCGTCGCTGCCGGTTTCATCGTGCTGCTGCCGCCCGCGCTCGCCATGACGTTCCTCGACGCCGGGCGCCTGCTCGGCGTACTGGCCCTGGTCTGGGTCGCCGACAGCGCGGCCTATTTCGTCGGCCGAGCGTGGGGGCGGCGGCGCCTCGCGCCGTCGATCAGCCCGGGCAAGACCTGGGAGGGGGCAGCGGGCGGCCTGGGCGGCGCGCTCCTCTACGCTATCATCTGCAAGAGGTTCTTCGGCGAGATCGGCTGGGCGCCATACCTCGCCGCCGCCGCTTTGCTGGCCGCGCTTAGCATTGTCGGCGACCTCTTCGAGTCCGCCGCCAAGCGGCGGGCAGGCGTGAAGGACAGCGGCGCGCTCCTCCCCGGGCACGGCGGCATCCTGGACCGGATCGACAGCGCAACGGCCGTGCTGCCGCTCGCCGCGCTGCTCTGGGCGCTCATGAAAGGAAACGCGTGAAGCTCGCAGTGCTCGGCGCGACAGGCTCCATCGGAGCGAGCACCCTCGACGTCGTCGCTCGCCACGCCGACCGCTACTCGGTGTTCGCGCTCGCCGCGAACCGCTCGGCCGACCGCCTGCTCGAGCTCGTGCGCACCCATCGCCCGCCCTATGCCGTGCTCTCGGGCCTTGCCGAGGACGACGTCCTGCGCGCACGCTTCGCCGCGCAGGGATGCGAGCTGCGCTTCGGCGCTGCGGCGCTGGAAGCGGTGGCTGGCGACCCGCGCTGCGAGGTGATCGTCGCCGGCATCGTCGGTGCCGCCGGCCTCGCCTCCACGCTCGCCGCGGTGCGCGCCGGCAAGCGCGTGCTGCTCGCCAACAAGGAAGCGTTGGTCATGGCCGGGCCCCTCGTCATGCATGCGGCGCGAGCGAGCGGCGCGTCTCTCGTGCCGGTCGACAGCGAGCACAACGCGGTCTACCAGTGCACGGCGGACGGCAAGGCGGACATGAAAGCGGTCCGGCGCATCCTGCTCACCGCCTCCGGCGGCCCGCTGCGCAGCCTGCCGCTCGAGCGCATGGCCGAAGTGACCCCCGAGCAGGCCTGCGCCCACCCGAACTGGGTGATGGGCCGCAAGATCTCGGTCGACTCGGCGACGATGATGAACAAGGGCCTCGAGGTCATCGAGGCGCGCTGGCTCTTCGACCTCCCGCCCGAGCGCATCGAGGTGCTGATCCATCCGCAAAGCATCGTGCATTCGCTCGTCGAATACGTCGACGGCTCGCTCATCGCGCAGCTCTCCAACCCCGATATGCGCGTGCCGATCGCCCACGCGCTAGCCCATCCGGACCGCATCGCCTCGGGCGTGCCGCCGCTCGACCTGCCCGCGCTGAAGACGCTGTCGTTCGAGACGCCCGACCACGAGCGCTTTCCGTGCCTGCGGCTCGCCTACGCGGCGCTGCGCGAAGGCGGCACCGCGCCGGCCATGCTCAATGCCGCCAACGAGGTCGCCGTCGAAGCCTTCCTCGCGGGCCGTCTGCCGTTCACCGGCATCGCCGACGTCATCGGCCACGTCCTCGACGCGCTGCCGGCCCGGCCGGCGGAAGACCTGGCGTCGGTTCTCGCGGCGGACGCGCAGGCGCGCCGCGCCGCGCAAGCGCCTATCCTCGCGAGGGCGGCGTGAGCGTGCTGCATACCGTCGTCGCGTTCGTCGTCGCGCTCGGCGTCCTCATCGTCGTGCACGAGTTCGGCCACTACCTCGTGGCGCGACTCTGCGGCGTCAAGGTGCTGCGCTTCTCGGTCGGCTTCGGCCGGCCCCTGTTCGTGAAAAGAATGGGGCCGGACAGAACCGAATGGGTGATCGCCGCCATCCCGTTTGGCGGCTACGTGAAGATGCTCGACGAGCGCGAAGCGCCGGTACCGGCGCGCGAGGCGGCGCGCGCGTTCAACCGGCAGAGCGTGTGGCGCCGCTTTCTCATCGTCGTCGCCGGACCGCTCTTCAACTTTCTCTTCGCCATCCTCGTCTACGCCGGCCTCTTCATGTACGGCCTGCCGGAAGCGCGGCCGGTGCTCGGCGCGCCGCCGGCGGGCAGCGTCGCCGCCGCGGCCGGCCTCAAGGCAGGCGAGACGGTGCGCAGCGTGGACGGCGAGCCGATCGCCACGTGGCAGGAGCTGCGTTGGCGCGTGCTGCAGCATGCCCTGCAGCACGAGGCGGTGGCCCTCGAGACGATCGACGCTCGCGGTCATCTCGGGTCCTCGACGCTCGACCTCAGCGCTTTCTCCACCGAAGACGTGGAGGCGGACGTGCTGGAGCGGGCGGGACTGCGCCTCTATCGGCCGCCGCTCGATGCGGTGCTCGGCCAGATCCTGCCGGGCAGCGCGGCCGAACATGCCGGGCTGCAGCCGGGGGATCGAGTGCTACGCGTCGACGGCAAGCCGATCGGCGACTGGCAGGCGTTCGTCGAGGCAGTGCGCGCCAAGCCGGGAAACGCGCTCACGCTGACGATCGAGCGCGGCGGCCGGATCCTCGAGACGCGGGTCACGCCCGATGCGAAGACGCGCCTCATCGGCGCGGGCGCCTACCAGCCGCCCGGCTACGGCAAGGACCTGCTGGTGCGCGTGCAGTACGGGCCGGCGGCCAGCCTGGCACGCGCCGCGGCAAAGACCTGGGACATCGCCGCCTTCAGCCTGAAGATGCTCGGACGGATGCTGGTCGGGCAGGTATCGTGGCGCAACCTCTCGGGTCCGGTCACCATCGCCGACTTCGCCGGACAGTCGGCGAGCCTTGGCTGGATCTCCTATCTGACCTTCCTCGCGCTCATCAGCATCAGCCTCGGCGTGCTGAACCTGCTGCCGATACCGCTGCTCGACGGCGGCCACCTCATGTACTACGGAATCGAGATCGTCAAAGGCAAGCCCGTTTCCGAGCGCTTCATGGAAATCGGCCAGCGCGTCGGGCTCGCGCTGCTGCTGGTGATGATGGCGTTTGCCTTCTATAACGACCTGAATCGCCTGCTCACCGGTTGATGATCCGTCGAGGCCTGGCCGCGGTGCTCGCCGCGCTATCGTTGCTGGCGGCCGCGGGGGCCCTGGCGCAGTCTTTCCAGCCGTTCGTCGTCAAGGACATCCGCGTCGAGGGGCTGCAGCGCACCGAGCCGGGAACGGTGTTCAGCTACCTGCCGGTCAAGGTCGGGGAGCCGCTCGACGCGGCGAAAGCCCAGCAGGCGCTGCGCGCCCTCTACGCCACGGGCTTCTTCCAGGACGTACGCCTGGAAGCGGAGAACGACGTGCTCGTGGTGGTGGTGCAGGAGCGCCCGGCGATCGCTTCGATCGACTTCTCCGGGATGAAGGAGCTCGACCCCGACAACGTGCGCAAGATCCTGCGCGACCTCGGCATGGCGGAAGGGCGGATCTTCGACCGCGCGCTCCTCGAGTCCACGCAGCTCGAGATCAAGCGGCAGTACCTCGCGCGCGGCATGTATGCCGCCGAGGTGCAGACCACCGTGACGCCGCTCGAGCGCAACCGCGTCGGCATCAACATCGCCGTCACCGAAGGCGAGGTGGCCAAGATCCGCGGCATCAACCTGGTCGGCGCGAGCGCGTTCCCGGAGAGCGAGCTCCTCGACGAGTTCGTGCTGCGCACCCCCGGGTGGCTCACCTGGTACACGAAGAACGACCGCTACTCGCGGGAAAAGCTTGCCGCCGACCTGGAAAAACTGCGCGCGTTCTACCAGAACCGCGGCTATCTCGATTTCAGCATCGAGTCGGCACAGGTCTCGATTACCCCCGACCGCCGCGACGTCTACATCACCGTCAACATGGTCGAGGGCGAGAAGTACACGGTCTCGAGCGTCGCCGTCTCCGGACACACCGTCGTGCCGCGCGCGGAGCTCGAGAAGCTGGTGCAGCTCAAGCCCGGCGACGTCTTTTCGCGGGAGAAGCTCGCCGCCACCACCAAGGCGATCGCCGATCGGCTGGGCAACGAAGGCTACGCCTTCGCCAATGCCAATGCCATCCCCGATGTCGACAAGGAGAAGCGCACCGTCGCGTTCAATCTGCTGGTCGACCCTGGCCGGCGCGTCTACGTGCGGCGCATCGAGGTCGCCGGCAACACCAAGACGCGCGACGAGGTGATCCGCCGGGAGATGCGCCAGCTCGAAGGCGCCTACTACGACGCCTCGAAGATCCAGCTCTCGCGCCGCCGCATCGATCGCACCCAGTACTTCAGCGAAGTGAACGTCGAGACCCGGCCGGTGGAGGGCCGGCCCGACCAGGTCGACGTTCTCTACACCGTGAAGGAGAAGGCGACGGGCGCGGTGCTTTTCGGCATCGGCTTCTCGAGCGTGGAGAAGATCTCGCTCTCCGCCTCGGTGACGCAGTCGAATATCTTCGGCACCGGCAAGTTCCTGTCGTTCAACATCAACAGCGGCAGCGTGAACAAGGTCTACTCGTTGTCCTACCTCAATCCCTATTTCACGGTGGACGGGGTGAGCCAGGGTTTCGATGTGTATCGACGCAAGACCGACGCATCGCAGCTCGCGGTGGGGCCCTATGCCACCGACGCGTACGGCGGCGGCATCAAGTTCGGCTATCCGACCTCGGAGGTCACGCGCTACGACTTCGGCCTCAACGCGGAAAGCGTGTCGCTGACGACCTTCAGCAACAGCCCGCTTGCCTACCTCAATTTCGTCAACGACTTCGGTAACGACTACACCTACGGCTCGTTCACCGCCGGCGTCTCTCGCGATACCCGCGACAGCCTGATCGTCACCACGGCGGGCAGCCTGATGCGCCTCTCCGGCGAGTTCGCGCAGGGGGACCTCGAGTACTACCGCCTGCGCTACCAGCACCAGTACTACCGGCCTATCACGCGGCGTACCACGCTGCTCCTCGGCGGCGAGCTCGGCTACGCCGGCGGCATCGGCGGGCTGCCGCTGCCTTTCTTCAAGAATTTCTATGCCGGCGGGCCGGACTCGGTACGCGGCTATCGACCCTTCTCCCTCGGCCCCAAGGACGAGCTCGGCAACGCCACGGGCGGGAACCGGTCGATCACGGCAAGCGCGCAGGTGCTTTTTCCGATGCCCGGAGCGGCGCAGGATCCGTCGCTGCGCCTTTCCTGGTTCGTCGACGGCGGCAACGTGTTCATCGACCGCTACGAGCTGTCCGAGATGCGCTTCGCGACCGGCCTCGCGCTCTTCTGGTCCTCGCCGATGGGACCGCTGAAGCTCTCCTTTGCCCAGCCGCTGAACGCCCAGAGCACGGACAAAGTCCAGCGGCTACAATTCACGTTCGGCACCGGCTTCTAAGACGCACGAAGATGCTCAAGCTCGCACCCCTCGCCGTGGTCCTCGCGCTCGCCGCCCCCTGCCTTGCGGCGCAGGAGCGTCCGGCGTCGTCCGCTGCCGCCCCGCGCATCGCCTTCGTCAGCACCGAGCGCATCCTGCGCGACTCGGCCCCGGCCGTGCGCGCCCAGAAAAAGCTGGAGGCGGAGTTCGACAAGCGCCGCCAGGAGCTCGCGCGCATGCAGGACCAGCTGCGGCGCGCGCAGGAGGAGCTGGAGAAGAACTCGCTCACGATGAGCGATACCCAGCGGCGCGCGAAGGAGCAGGATTTCGCGGCGATGAACCGCGAGTTCCAGCGCAAGGAGCGCGAATTCCGCGAAGACGCGAACCAGCGCCGCAACGAGGAGCTCGGCCTGGTGATCGAGCAGGCGAACCGCGTCATCCGGCAGATCGCCGAGCAGGAGAAGTACGACATCATCTTCCAGGAGATGCCGGCCTATGTCAGCCAGCGCATCGACATCACCGACAAGGTGATGAAGGCGCTCGACGGCAAGCCGCCGGCCAAGTGACCTGCGCTTGATCCCATGGCCGGGCCCCTGACGCTCGGACAGATCGCCTCGCGCCTCGGGGGCCGCGTCATCGGCGACCCGGCGACGCTCGTCGAGCAGGTGGCCTCGCTCGAGCGCGCGGGCGCCCGGCAGATCGCCTTCTTCACCGGCCTGCGCTACCGCGACAAGCTGGCGGGCACGAAGGCAGCGGCGGTGGTCGTCGGGCCCGAGCACGAAGCGCTGACCGTGCTGCCGCGCATCGTCACGGAGCGGCCGTACCCGTACTTCGCGCGCCTGTCGCAGCTCTTCAACCCGCTGGTCAGCCAGCCGCCGGGCATCGACCCGACTGCGGTTATTGCCGCGAAAGTCACGCTGGGACAGCGTGTTTCCGTCGGCGCCGGTTGCGTTGTAGGCGAGGGCGCGGTAATTGGCGACGACGCCTGCCTCTATCCGCGCGTGGTCGTCTATCCGGGCTGCGCGCTCGGCAAGCGGGTCATCGTGCACTCCGGGGCGGTGCTCGGCGCCGACGGCTTCGGTATCGCCGAGGAAAATGGGCGCTGGATCAAGATCCCGCAGATCGGCGGCGTGCGCATCGGCGACGACGTGGAGATCGGCGCCAACACCACGATCGACCGCGGCGCGCTCGAGGACACGGTGCTCGAGGAGGGCGTGAAGCTCGACAACCAGATCCAGGTGGGCCACAACGTGCGCATCGGCGCGCACACCGCGATTGCCGGCTGTGCCGGCATCGCGGGGAGCGCCGACATCGGCCGCCACTGCACCATCGGCGGCGCGGCGGTCATCCTCGGCCACCTGCGCATCGCCGACCACGTGCACATTTCCGCCGGCACGCTGGTCTCGCGCTCGATCCACAAGCCGGGCACCTACACAGGCGTCTACCCGTTCGACGAAAATGCATCGTGGGCGCGCGGCGCCGCCTGGCTGCGCCGTCAGGGAAAAAGAACATGAGCGAAATGCACATCGATGAAGTGCTGACGTACCTGCCGCAGCGCTACCCGCTGTTGATGATCGACCGCGTGCGCGAGCTCGAGCCGGGCAAGCGGATCGTCGCGCTGAAGAACGTCTCGGCGAACGAGCCTTACTTTCCCGGGCACTTTCCGCACCGCCCGATCATGCCCGGGGTGCTCATCCTCGAGGCGATGGCGCAGGCTGCCGGCATCCTGGTGCTGCGCTCCATGGGCAGCCGGTCGGACGACAAGACGCTCTACTACTACGTCGGGATCGACAACGCGAGGTTCAAGAAGCCGGTGGTGCCCGGCGATCAGCTGGAGCTCGAGGTGCACCTCGACCGCGTGCTGCGCGGCATCAGCCGCTTCTTCTGCAGCGCGCGGGTCGAGGGCAAGACCGTGGCCGAGGCGACGATCCTGTGCTCGATGCAGTCGATCGAAAAGCCATGAGTCGCCAGGTCCACCCCGACGCGCACGTCGCCCCGGCGGCGCGCCTGGGTGAGCGTGTCAGCATCGGCCCCGGATGCGTCATCGGTCCGAAGGTGGAGATCGGCGACGACTGCTGGATCGGCGCGCACGTGGTGATCGACGGTCGTACGCGTCTCGGCCGGGGCAACAAGGTCTTTCACTTCGCTTCGCTCGGCGCCCCGCCGCAGGACAAGAAGTACGCCGGCGAGGACACCGCCGTCGAGATCGGCGACGACAACACGATCCGCGAGTACGTCACGATCAATCGCGGCACGGCGCTCGATGCCGGCGTGACGCGCGTCGGCAGCGACAACTGGATCATGGCCTACGTGCACTTCGCGCACGACTGCCACGTCGGGAGCCACACCATACTGGCGAACGCCTGCCAGCTCGCCGGGCACGTCACGGTGGGCGACTGGGCGATCTTCGGCGCCACGACCCTCGTGCACCAGTTCGTTCACATCGGCGCGCACGCGTTCACCGGCATGGGGACCTACCTCGCGCAGGACCTGCCGCCCTACGTCAAGGCCGCGGGCAACATGGCGAAGCCCTACGGGATCAACAGCGAGGGCCTGCGCCGGCGCGGCTTTTCCGCCGATGACATCGCCGGCCTCAAGCGCGCCTACAAGACCCTCTATCGCAACGGCCTTTCGCTCGAGGAGGCGAAGCGCGAGCTCGCGGGGCAGGCGGCGCAATGCCCGCCGGTCGGCGTCCTTGTGGAATTCCTGAATAACAGCAAGCGCGGCTTCATCCGCTAGCGACGATGGCCAAGCCCGTGCGCGTCGGCATGGTGGCCGGCGAAGCTTCCGGCGATTTGCTCGGCGCGCATCTCATCGCCGCCCTGAAGGCGCGCCGCCCGGGGATCGCCTTCGCCGGCATCGGCGGCCCGAAGATGATCGCCGAGGGCCTCGTCTCGCACTATCCGATGGAGAAGCTCTCGGTGCGCGGCTACGCCGAGGCGCTGCGCCACTACGGTGAGATCATGGGCATCCGCGCTCGCCTCGCGCGCTCGCTGATTGCCGACCCGCCGGAGCTCTTCATCGGCGTCGACTCGTCGGATTTCAACCTCGGGCTGGAGCGCCAGCTGCGCGACGCCGGCATCCCCACCGTGCATTACGTGAGCCCGTCGATCTGGGCCTGGCGCGGCTGGCGCATCCGGCGCATCGCGCGTTCGGTCAGCCGCATCCTCGTGATGCTGCCTTTCGAGGCGCCGCTCTACGAGAAGGCGGGCGTTCCGGTGACCTACGTGGGTCACCCGCTCGCCGACGTGATCCCCCTGCAAGCCAAGAAGGACGAGGCGCGCGCCCAGCTGCGCCTGCCGGCGCACAAGCTGATCGTGGCGCTCCTCCCCGGCAGCCGACGCTCGGAGCTCCAGTACATGGCGGGCGCTTTCGTCCTCGCGGCACACCGCTTCCGACAGGAGGTGCACGACGTGCACTTCGTCTGTCCCATGGTGACGCGCGAAACCCGGGAGCTCTTCGAGCGCGCGATGCTGGAGCACCAGCGCACCGACCTGCCGCTCACGCTGCTGTTCGGCCATTCGCACGACGCGCTCGCGGCTGCCGACCTCGCCCTGGTGGCGAGCGGCACCGCGAGCCTCGAGGCGGCGCTCTTCAAGACGCCGATGGTGATCGCCTATCGGCAGTCTCCGATAACATGGGCACTGATGCGCCCCATGCTTTACCTGCCGTACGTCGGCATGCCGAATATCCTCGCCGGCGAGCGGCTGGTGCCCGAGCTCCTGCAGGACCAGGCCACGCCCGCCAATCTTGCCGGCGCCCTGCTCACGCTCCTGCGCGACCGCACGGCGCAGAAGCGGCAGGTCGAGCGCTTTCGCGAGCTGCACGAGGTACTGCGGCAGAACAATGCCGAGAAGGCCGCCGATGCCGTTCTCGCCTTCCTCCCCTAGCCTCGTCTGCGGCGTCGACGAGGCGGGACGCGGGCCGCTCGCCGGCCCGGTCTATGCCGCCGCGGTGATCCTCGATCCCTCGCGCAGGGTCAACGGCCTCGCCGACTCGAAAGTGCTGAGCGCCGAGAGGCGGGAGATTCTCGCCGAGCGCATCAAGGAGCGCGCGCTCGCCTGGTCGATCGCCCACGCGAGCGTCGAGGAGATCGACCGGCTCAACATCTTTCACGCCTCGATGCTCGCCATGCGCCGTGCGGTCGCAGGCCTCGCGGTGCGCCCCGACGAGGCCTGGATCGACGGCAACAGCCGCCCCGGAGGCCTGGGCTGCGCCGAGCGCGCCTTCGTCGACGGCGATGCGAAGCACAAGCCGATCTCCGCGGCGTCCATTTTGGCGAAGACCGCGCGCGACGCCGAGATGAAGGCTCTGCACGACCGCTACCCGCAGTACGGCTTCGACAGGCACAAGGGTTACGCCACGGCGGAGCACCTCGAAGCGCTCGGGCGCAGCGGACCGTGCGCGATCCATCGCCGCAGCTTCCATGCGGTGGGCGTGTTCTTCCAGGGCACGCTTTTCGCCGACGCCTGGGAGGCGATGGCCGAGCGGCTGCGCGTGCGCAGCTACCGCATGGTGTGCGAGGCGCTCAAGCTGTGCGCCGGCGCGAGCCTCGCGGGCGAGCCGCAGAAGCGCGTCCGCTTCGATCAGCACCGCAAGCGCCTGAAGCGCGCGTTCGCCGACGTGCTCGGCGAGCCGCAGGCGGCGGCGCACGCCGACCTGGTCGACGAGATGCTGCGCAAGGCGAGGCGGGAACTGAAGTCTTGACCGTCCTGCGCTCGCGCGACAACGCGCAGGTGAAGCGCTGGGCGAAGCTTGCGCGCGAGAGCCGGCTGCGGCGCGCCGAGGGACGGGCGCTCATCGAGGGGCCGCATCTCCTGCACGCTTTCCTTTCCCGCAACCTCAGGCCGGCGGCCGTCCTCGCTACGGAAGCGGCGATGGCCGACGCCGAGATCGCGTCCCTCGTCGAGAAGAGCGGCGTTGCGCCGGTCCTGCTCTCGCCGACGGCTTTCAAGGCCGTCGCCGACACGGAAACGCCGCAGGGCGTCGCCGCCGAGATCGCGGTTCCCTCGATCCGCCGCGAAGGCGCCTGGGTATTCCTCGAAGCGGTGCAGGATGCGGGCAACGTCGGCGCCATCGTGAGGAGCGCGGCGGCCTTTGGCGCGGGGGCGGTGATCCTCGACCGCGCGTGCGCCGATCCGTGGTCGCCCAAGGTGCTGCGCGCCGGCATGGGAGGCCACTTCGCCCTGCAGGTGCTGCAGGTCGATTCCCTCGCGCCGGCGCTGGAGAGCTTTCCGGGACGCCTGCTCTGCACCGTAGCGCGCGGCGGCGAGCCGCTGCGCCGGGCGGAGCTCTCGGGAAAGATCGGCTGGATCTTCGGCAGCGAGGCGCGCGGCGTGTCGATGGAAGTCCGGCAACGGGCGAGCAAGCTCGTGACCGTTGCGCTCTGCGAGGGTACGGAATCCCTGAACGTCGCCGCCGCGGCGGCGGTGTGCCTGTACGAGGCCTTCAGTAGACCTGGCGGGAAATCCTGAGCTCGCGCAGGATGGTGGTCGCGATCTCCTCGATCGACTTGGAGGTGGAGTTGATGCTGCGGATACCCTCGCGGCGCATCAGCGCCTCGGCCTCGTCGACTTCGTACCGGCAGTTGCCGAGGTCCGCATACTGGCTGCCCGGGCGGCGCTCGGTGCGAATCTCGTGCAGGCGCTCGGGCGCGATGGTGAGCCCGTAGAGCTTGGTGCGGTGCGCGCGCAGCGCTTCGGGAAGCTTCATGCGATGGAAGTCCTCCGGGATGAGCGGGTAGTTCGCCGCCTTCACGCCGAATTGCAGCGCGAGATATAGGCTGGTCGGCGTCTTGCCGCTGCGCGACACGCCGATCAGTATCACGTCCGCCTGGCCGAGCTCGCGGTGCGAGGCGCCATCGTCGTGGGCCATGGCGAAATTGATCGACTCGATGCGCTGCTGGTACTCCTTCTTGTCCATCGCGCTGTGCGAGCGGCCGATGGTATGGCTGGACTTGATGCCGAGCCCGGCTTCCAGAGGATCGATGAACGTCTCGAAGAAATCGACGAACAGCGCCGGCGCCTTGCGCACCACCTCGCGCACGTCCTGGTTGACGAGCGTCGAGAAGACCACCGGCCGGCCGTTGCCGTTCGCCGATTCCGCCTCGATGCGCGACAGGCACTCCTCGGCCTTCTCGGTCGAGTCGACGAAGGGCAGGGTGATCTGATGGAATTCGACCCCCTCGAACTGGGTGAGCAGGCTGTGCCCGAGCATCTGCGCCGTGATGCCGGTGCCATCGGAGACGAAGAAGACGGTGCGGCGCTGCGTCATCACGGAATAAAATATAGGCCAATGCGCGTAGCCTGGCTAAAGGATTTGCGGCTTTCCGACCTGGCGCAGGTGGGTGGCAAGAACGCCTCGCTCGGCGAGATGACGAGCGTCCTTTCCGCCGCCGGTATCAGGGTTCCCGGCGGCTTCGCCACCACCGCCGACGCGTTCCGCGAGTTTCTTTCCGCCAATTCGCTCGACGCGAAGATCAAGGCCGAGCTCGACCGCCTGGACCCGAGCAATGTCGAGGCGCTCGCGGCATGCGGCAAGAAGATTCGGGGCTGGATCTCGGAAGCGCCGTTTCCGACCGCGCTTGAACAAGATATTCTCTCGTTCTATCATGAGCTTGAGGGAAAAACCTCGAGCGAAACCTCATTTGCTGTCCGCTCTTCCGCTACGGCCGAGGACCTGCCCGAAGCCTCGTTCGCCGGCCAGCAGGAGACCTACCTCAACATCCGCGGCGCCGACCACGTTCTCGAGGCGATTCGGCACGTCTTCGCCTCGCTCTACAACGACCGCGCGATCTCCTATCGCGTGCACCAGGGCTTCACCCACAGCGAAGTCGCGCTTTCGGCCGCTGTACAGCAGATGGTGCGCAGCGACCTTGGCGCGGCCGGCGTGCTCTTCACGCTCGATACCGAGTCCGGCTTCCGCGACGTCGTATTCATCACCGCCGCGTATGGCCTGGGCGAGATGGTCGTCCAGGGCGCCGTCAATCCGGACGAGTTCTACGTGCACAAGCCGATGCTCGAGCGCGGCATGCCCGCGATCGTGCGCCGCTCGCTCGGCTCCAAGCTGCAGAAGATGGTCTTCGGCACTCGCCAGCAGGCCGGCAAGTCCACACGCACGGTGGAGGTGCCCGAGGAAGAGCGTCATCGCTTTTCGCTGACGGATGCGGAGGTACTCGAGCTCGCCCGGTATGCGGTGGCGATCGAGCGCCACTACGGCCGGCCGATGGACGTCGAATGGGCGCGCGACGGCCTCGACGGGAAGCTGTACGTGCTGCAGGCGCGGCCCGAGACCGTGAAATCGCGCCCGCGCGACGTCGAGGAGCGCTATGCGCTCAAGGGTAGCGCGCGCGTGCTGGCGAGCGGCCGCGCCATCGGCCACAAGATCGGCAGCGGCAGCGTGCGCGTCGTTCCCGACGCCTCGCAGATGTCCCGGGTCAGGAAGGGCGACGTGCTCGTCACCGACATGACCGATCCCAACTGGGAGCCGGTGATGAAGCTCGCCGCCGCCATCGTCACCAACCGCGGCGGCCGCACCTGCCACGCGGCGATCATCGCGCGCGAGCTCGGCATCCCGGCGGTGGTGGGCTGCAGCGACGCCACGCAGCGGCTGCGCGACGGCCAGCCGGTCACGGTGTCGTGCGCCGAGGGCGACACCGGCAACGTCTACGAGGGCCGGGTGCCCTTTGAGGTCAGCGCCATCGAGCGCGGCGCGATGCCCGAGATCCCCGTGAAGATCACCATGAACGTCGGCAACCCCGAGCTCGCCTTCGAGTTCGCGCAGCTGCCCAACGCCGGCGTCGGCCTGGCGCGCCTGGAGTTCATCATCAACAACGAGATCGGCGTGCATCCGCGCGCCTGCCTGGAGTTCGCCGGGCTGCCGGCGGCGCTCAAGCGCAAGGTCGAGGAGAAGAGCCGCGGCTACGCCACGCCGAAGGACTTCTTCCGCGAGAAGATGGTCGAGGGCGTGGCCACCATCGCCGCCGCCTTCTGGCCGAAGCAGGTGATCGTGCGCCTGTCCGACTTCAAGTCGAACGAGTACCGCAAGCTGCTCGGCGGCGAGCAGTACGAGCCGGAGGAGGAGAACCCGATGCTCGGGTTCCGCGGCGCCTCGCGCTACATCGCCCCGAGCTTCCGCGAGTGCTTCGAGCTCGAGTGCGCCGCGATGCGCAAGGTGCGCGACGAGCTCGGGCTCACCAACGTCGAGCTGATGGTGCCGTTCGTCCGCACGCTCGGCGAGGCGCGGGAGGTCATCGGCCTGCTCAAGGCCAACGGCCTGGAGCGCGGCAAGAACGGGCTCAGGGTCGTGATGATGTGCGAGCTGCCCTCCAACGCCATCCTCGCCGACGAGTTCCTCGAGCTGTTCGACGGCTTCTCGATCGGCTCGAACGACCTCACCCAGCTCACCCTCGGGCTCGACCGCGACTCGGGCCTGGTGGCGGGCGCGTTCGACGAGCGCGACGCGGCGGTGAAAGCGATGCTCGCCATGGCG